>JAXJWL010000203.1:0-24945 GCA_036308065.1 Paludibacteraceae bacterium | reverse complement strand
GAACTTTGAGAACGAATTTCCCTATTTAAATAATTTGTGTGATAACCACCAATAGTAACAGTATCTTTTATTTCCTTGTATGTTGGCGATTGATAATAAAGACCTGTTGCAAATCTAAATCTTATATCTGGCTTAATATCAGGAAAATATGCAATCACAACACGAGGACTAACGGTTAACTCATTGTTGAATGTCCAATAATTTAGTCGCACACCGCCAGTAAAAGATAGCATTCCACCTTTATTTAAATGCCAACGATAAGTATCTTGCACATAGGCACGTATCTTAGACTCTGAAAGGTGGTTTTGAGATGTAATTTTATAATACAAATTGACATCTGGCGAATACGGAATAGAATATCCAGAAGAGTCACGCATTTCCCATTCGTTTACACTCTCGTTCACTTTCTCATAAACATATTCCACACCCCACTTAAGGTCATTGTTTTTATTGAAAGAATAAACACCATCATGTGCTACCTTTGCCACCACACTCGACATAGTATTTCTGGCATGCTCATAGTAGTTGCCCACACCTGTTTGCTGAGAATTGCTTCCGTCCATAGAAGCCACTTTATTTAGCCAATACTCGCCCTCAATATCATAACTCACCCTCTCATCTGCATAAAAAGAAGATACTGTAAGTCCAAGATTTAGTTTGTCATTTACCTGATACTTAGCCGATAACGCACCAAAAAATGTTCTAAACACGTCTTTTTCTTGACCATCAAAATAGATAGTGAAGTTTTGAATATCATTTAGCGAACCAAAAGTTGTGGAACGAGTTTCTGGGATAAAATTGTAAGTATTTTGTGAAATATTACCCAAAAACGAAAGTTCTACCTTTTCGTGAGGTTTGTAGGTAATGTATGTTTGGTAGTCAAAGAAATTTGGGTTGTATTCCGCCTTTGTTTGCAAAGTACCTAAAATAAACGACGAGTTTTTGTATCTAAAACCATGCATTTGTGAATATTTCTCGTTTGAACTACCCACGTATGCTGTTGCCCCTGTGAAACTAGCACCTACTCCTGCCTCAAATCTATAAGGTTTTCTATATTCGATATTAAGTACAGAAGATAGTTTATCGCCATGTAGAGCATCAAAACCACCTGCTGAAAAATCTACAGACCCTGTCATATCTGGGTTGACAAAACTAAGTCCCTCTTGCTCACCATTTCTCACCAAATATGGTCTATATACCTCAATACCATTTACATACACACTATTTTCGTCGTAACTTCCACCACGAACAGAATATTGAGAAGAAAGTTCATTGTTTGAACTCACCCCTTGAAATGTTTTTATCAGCGACTCAATACCTCCACCCGTTGCCTGTGGCAAAACAGAAAGGTTTGTTAAATCTACAGTTTGCGCAGTGGTATATTGAAGTTTTTCACCATGCACCAAAATATCGCTTAGACCTTGTGTTTCTTCTTTTAAAACTACGTTTACAAATCGTTGTGGTGCATTATAAAACTTAATAAACAATTTTTCTTTTAAGTACCCTAAGTGACTGAAAAAGAGTGTTATTGTATCTTGTTGTGTCGTTAAAGAAAACTTTCCGTCAGCATCTGTTACAGCAAATGTCTTATTATCAGCAGTATAAACATCTACGTACGGCATTAGTTCACCAAGTTCTGTACGCACATAACCTGTTACCTCTTTCTCGCTAACAGCCCATACTGGTAAACTAACGAAAACAAATAATATGATGAGTAACTTTTTCAATATAGATAAAACGAAAAAACTAACCTATTATTTTAAATTTCACAAACTTTAATATCATAAGTTTCACTCCTTGCGACTTGAAATTTACCTTCATCTGACGACCAGAAGGTGCATCAATCAGTTCCATCACCTCACCCACTCCAAAGTGACTGTGTTCTATAATATCACCCACTTTCACCTTGCTAGCATCGTCTGAAGCCATTGCTCCAATACCTACACTAGGTTTTACCAATTTGTGTAGAGCAGGATTTGGATTTGAAACCACAGGTTTTGGATTGTATGTAGATGAAATATGAGTTGGCGCTGTTCTATTTCTTTCAATAAAAGAATTGCCCATTTCTAAGTATTGATCATCAATCTCAGAAATAAATCTACTTCTTTGTGGGAAAATCATTTTACCAAATCTCAATCTGCTTTTGGTATAAAGAATAAAACAACGTTTTGCAGCACGAGTTATAGCCACATACATAAGTCTTCTCTCTTCCTCAATTTCATCATCTGCCACACATTTTGGAGAAGGGAAAAGTTCTTCTTCTGCACCCACTATAAACACATAATCAAATTCCAAACCCTTTGAAGCGTGCACAGTCATAATAGAGACCTTTTCTGCATTTACATCCTCTTCTGTATCTGCATCTGTTTGAAGTGCTGCATCAGTAAGGAAACTTGAAAGTGTAGGAATTTCATCATTATTTTCCTTTTCTTCCACATACATTGTAATGTTGTTTACCAACTCCTCAATATTTTCCTTTGCATCTTCATCTTCTTGAGTATCAGCAGAATAATAAGCAATCAAACCACTAAACTCTAGTATTTTTTTTGTTAAATCTACTAGATTTAGTTCATACATATCCGCTCTCAACCTTCTTATTCCATCTGTAAATGCAATTAAGCGTTTGCCCGCAGCTGCTTTTATCTCTGTACCTTCTAAATCGTCGGTAACATCTAGCAATGGTACCCCTCTTTCTATTGCTGCCGCGCGCAATCTCTCCAATGTAGTATCACCAATACCTCTACTTGGAGTTTTAATAGCACGTAAAAACGACTCATCGTCGCATGGGTTTACCACAAGTCGCAAATATGCCAATATATCTTTTACAGACTTACGTTGATAGAAAGAAAGCGAACCATAAATTGCGTATGGAATTCTAGCCTTTCTTAGTTTGTCTTCTATCACGCGAGACTGCGAATTGGTTCTATAAAGCACTGCAAAATTGTTGAAAGACACATTTTCATCTCTACTAATTCTATTTATCTGTCTCACAACCACATCAGCCTCATCTGTTTCAGACTCAGGGTTGTACACCTTTATTAAGTGTCCACTTCCATTGTCAGAATATAGAGTTTTTGGTATTCTTCTGCTATTCTTATCAATTAAAGAGTTTGCAGCCTTAACAATATTCTCAGTAGAACGATAATTTTTCTCTAGTTTAAATAATTTTGCCTCAGGATAATTGTTTTGAAACTGAAGAATATTTGATATATCTGCCCCTCTAAATGAATAAATACTTTGAGAATCATCTCCCACTACGCAAACTCTATGATGTTTTTCCGCCAAAAGTTTAATGATTTTATACTGAGCCAAATTGGTATCTTGATACTCATCGATAAGAATAAACTTAAACCTTTCTTGATATCTTTCTAATACTTCAGGATGTTCAACAAAGAGTTTGTAAATAAGAAGTAACATATCGTCAAAGTCGATAGCATTTGCCACCTTACATCTTTCCACATATTCCTTAAAAATTTCTTTTACCTTTGGAATTCTGTGAAGTACATCGTATGTTACACCTTCTTTATCTGTATATCTATCTGGAGTGATTAACCTATTTTTTGCAGAAGAAATTCTGCCAGACACCACATTTGCAGTGTAAAGTTTATCATCTAGACCCATTTGTTTTACGATACTTTTGATAAGACTCTTTGAGTCTGTGGTATCATAAACTGTAAAATCGCGAGTTAAGCCTAAGAACTCGTGCTCGTCTCTTAAGATTCTAGAAAACTGTGAGTGAAATGTTCCCATTGCCACATATCTTGCCAAACGCGGATCTACCATATCTGTGATACGAGATTTCATCTCACGAGCAGCCTTATTAGTAAATGTAAGAACAAGAATAGAGTTTGGGGCATAACCCTCACGAAGTAGCTGCGCCACTTTATAGGTAAGTACACGTGTTTTACCAGAACCTGCTCCTGCTATAATAAGAGAAGGTCCGTCGTTGTACATTACCGCATTGTATTGACTTTCGTTTAGGGTATTCATAAATTTATTATTATTGACAAAAAAAACCGAGATTTTAACCTCGGTTTTTTATTTTGTTTATATTTCCGATTAATAGAAATTGATACGGTTGTCGTCTATTTCTGATTGATTTTTAAGAGATTCAAAAATCATCATTTGATAAGGAGTACGAGAAGATAGATTTCTAATTTCGTAATCAATATCAATTGTTCCAGCTTCAGGAGCATTGTTTAGTTTTAAAGCAAACACACCAGCGTTACCAGCAACAAATTTGATATCGTTGCTTGTGATTAGACTTGGAATAGCACCTGCTACTTTTGGTTCTCTACCAATACCAGGAATGAATGCGCTATTCATAGAAGCATTGTCTGCTGTTCTTACTTCACCTAAATCTGAAATGTATTTAGAATCACCAAGTTTTGCTTGTAAATCAGCGATGATTTTTTCTGCTTTTTTAGCATTCATAACTGCCAATTTTACATCAGATTTCACGCTTTCCAATGATTTTTCACCTTTAGGAGCAACTTCAGCCAACATTACAACAACAAATCTATCGCCACATTCATAAACTTGGTCTGCAACAGCACCTTTTTTGTTTTGAAATGCCCAACGAACAATTTGACGTGAGTCTTTTAAGTCTGATACTGCAATGTCGGTATCTTTAATTTGGATAGTACGTAAGAATAAACCTTCTTCTGCCTTTGCACTATCAACAAATGCTTTAGAATCTGAGTTTTTAGCGATATATTGGCTAGCTTCGTTGTAAATAATACCGTATGTTTGAGAGCTAGCTTCTACTTTACGAGAAACTACACAAAGTTTTACTTTTTGAACTGGTTTTGTAGCTTCAGTAATTTCTACGATTTGAATCATTCCAGAGAATGGGAATGAGAATACTTTGTTCACTTTACCTTTGAAGCAAGCTTTGCTGAATTCTACATCGAAGGCGCCTTCAGTCATCCAACCAAGTTCACCACCGTTTTGAGAAGTACCAGCTAGAGAATTTTCTTTAGCAAGTTTAGCAAAGTCTGCACCAGATTTTAGAGCAGCCATTACGCTATCTGCTTTAGCTTGGTTTTGAACTAGAATATGACGTACTTTGATAGAGTCTGGAGCAACAATACCTGTTTCTACGATACGAGCCATTTTGTATGTTTCACCATATAGTCTAGGACCAATAAAGTCTCCTGCTCTTCCAGAGAAAGCAAAATCACTAAAGTCTTTGTCTATATTGTTTTTGCTTACAGCAATATCTTTGTATGGTTCGTCTGAGTTTTGGTTACATACACCAATAAAATCTTTTGATGTTGCAAATTCTTCTTTCAAACCATCAATCCAAGTTTTAACATTTTCAAAGTCGCTTGCAGATGCTACAACTGGGAATGTTAGATAGTTGATTGTGCGAACTTCTTCTGCGTTGTTGTAAAGATTGATATTTTTTTTGTAATATGCTTTGATTTCGCTATCAGATACAGAAACTGAAGAATCTGCTACTGTGTAGTAAGGAACAGACACGTAACTTACATTTGCTACTTTTTTAGCTTCAAATGCTGCTGTAGCATCTAAATTTGAATAGTTGAAAGAAGAAGTTACTAATACATTGTATTTATCTTCCAACATTTGTAGTCTTACATTGCGTTTGATAAATGACCAATATTTAGCAAGGTCACCATTTGGTTCTTGGTCAATCGCAGATAACAAATCGTAAAGGATTGCTTTGTCGTAACCACCTTTTTCTGCATTGTAGAACATACGAAGTTGACTCATCATTGGATGAGGCACGTCACCTGTCAATTGTTTGGTAATTTCGTCGTCTGAAACTACAATACCAAGTTCTTCACATTGAGAACCAATAATTTGTTCGTGTAGCATTGTATTCCAAACAGAATTTTGCACTTGACGTGTAGTATTTTCATCTAAACTACTTTGACCCATTTCTATTTGATAGAATGTGGTCATCTCGTCGATACGTGCTTCATATTCTTGAATGCTAATTTCATTTCCTTCTACAGATGCAACTGTAGTACGGCTTTCACCAAATACCGTTTGAAAATCAATACCTCCTAAAATAAATGCTAATAAAGAGCCGCCTATCACAACACTTAAAAGCACGCCTCTTTTTCTGATGTTTTCTAATGTAGCCATTTTGCTATGTTTATTTTAAAAATTTAGATTGCGAAGATAAGAATTTTTTTAAACAATAACCACTTTTTTTATGAGATTTTTATTCTGTCTCCTCATCTTCGTCTAAAGGAATTATTCCTTGTGGTTTTAACACTCTATACTTGGTAAGTCTTTGGTTTGATTCCATTCCTACACCAGTAATAATCTTGTCTTCTTGAGTAATTTTTACAAATTTGTCTGTAAATATTCTATCTTCTTTTTGATGAACGTATAATATTTCAGACTCAAACCTCTCTCCTTCCACATTTACAGCATATACAGAATCTGAAAGAACCCATTCTTCTAGTTCTGTGTAGTACACTGCCCTCTTGGCATCAACTTCTGAATGAATCTCTAAGTTTTCATCAAACTGCTCTAAATGAAGACCTTGTGGAAATTCCCACATTGGTTTCGCTTTTTTATCATACACCAACCATTCTGGCGTATTTACTCTAAAACGTGTAATACCAGAGTCAGACACCAATGTAGTTACATTGTACGACTTCATCACAGCAGCAGAGTCTCTTTCTGTTTCTAAAGTAGCTGTATTTTCTACTGAAGGAGAACAAGATTGTAAAACAAGTATAACGATTGCCGAAATGGCAACCGTTATACCCAAACTTATATTTCTATATAGTGTTTTCAATTTTAGTCGCGGCAACGAACAGTTTCATTAATAATTCCGCCTACTTTGAAGTCTGCTCCTGGTGCTAATTCTGGTTTAAAGAATACTTCTTCTTTTGTAGGATAGAATTTACGATAAGAGTTGATTAAAGTATTAGCCTTTTCAGCCAATTCTGGTTCTAAAGATTTAGCTGTTTGCAATTTATCTACAGCAGCCCAATATTTAGTTTTGTTTAAGATTGGGTCTTCTGGATATGGATCTGTAGTAACATAGATAGTAGCTAACAACATATATGGTTCACCTTGTTTAGAGTCGAATGAAAGTGCTTGAAGTGCAGCAGATTTAGCCTCACCGTAGCGTTTGCTCTTATAAAGTGCGTTAGCTTTTTCTATTGCGTATGTATATTTTAATGAGTCAACTTGTTCTAATTCAAGAGCTTCGTTGTAGAATTTCACAGCATTAGCAAATTCTTCTTTTTTGAATGCTTGACGAGCGCAACCAACAGCAGTTTTAGCAACTGGGTTTAAAGCGTGTGCATATCTAGAAGCTGTGAAGTAGATTTCAGATTCTTTACAATCTGCTTTGTCGAAAATATTGATGATTTTTTCTAGTTCAGCATCGTTTAGTTTATTTTCTTCTACTTTAGTTTTGAATACACCTTCCAATGTAGAACAATCTGCAGCACCTGAGTTGATAAATAAAGCATTTAAGTTGTTTCTTGTAATAGTATATGCTTCTTTATATTTGTCTGCTTTTGCAATACGTGCATCAACCATATCACCTAGTTCTAGATAAGCATTGATAAAGCTTTCGCTATATTTTGCTTTGTCTGATTGATAACGTACTTCTAGAAGTTCAAAATATTTTTGAATAACATCGCTATCAGCATTTGATTTGCCATGGTTTACAGCTTGTTCCAACCATGGTAGAGCCATTGCTAGATAGTCTTTTTCTGGAGAATAAGCAATATAATCCATTGCTTGACGACCACGAATCCATGCTTCTGGATATTTTTTATCGTTACCGAAGTATTTAACACGTTGATCATAACATTTCATTAAATCTTGAAACCAAACTGCTTTTTTTGCAGGATCTGTTTCTTTAGCCATTTTATAAGAAATCAAATATGCACCTTGGCTGTATAGAGTACGACCTGCAGCTATAGGACATTCTTCATAAACCACTTTCCAGCTATCATAAGCCAAATCATAGTTTTTAATTTTGTAGTAGTTGGTGTAAAGACTTAAGTTTTCTAAACAACGAATACTGTCTTCGCCAGTACCAAACTTGCTTCCATCTTCGATACCTTTAACAGCAAAAGATGGTAACGCCACCATTGTAGCAATTGCTAATAATAATGCTTTAATCTTCATAATACTATATATTTAAGTTATTTTCTTGTCTTTAGACGCATTAATTGAATCTACGTTTAACGAACCAACGTTCATTTAGCGAAACTCCTATACCTATTTTTCCGTATTGTTCCACTAAACCAATATTTTTCATACTTCCTTGTTGTCCGTATTCAAGGTGTAGATTGAGTGTTGTCTTTGTATTTGGAAGTGGGAAACCTATACCGCATGTTATAGCCCATTTGTTATAATCACTTCCATTTACTTTTGCGTATGAATTTGAATAATTTGCACCAAGTCTAAATCTCATTGTTTCTGCATAAGACTTAGAGATTGGGTTGTGTACGTATTCACATCCTAATGCATATACAAATCTATCTGTAAATACGTTGTCTTGTGAATAATATTTCACTTGTGAAAGTTGCATCCATGTAACATCTGCACCTATAAGCAATCTATTATTCCATAAATATGAAACACCTGCACCTGCAGTTTGAGGATATTCAAACTCGTATGAGGTATTGTCAGAGTCGTCTTTATTTGTCACAGAATGTATTTCTGTGGTATTTTTCATAGGCAATTTCATGGAATATGTACCGCCTATTACCAATTGATCGTCTTCGCCGATTGGTTGATGATATTGGAAACCAAAATCACATTGCCATGCATTTACATAGATAGCATTTTGGTAAATCGTTGGTTTAAACAAAGATTCTCCAGGGAATGTTACTTCTCTGTAGTGGAAAATATTGCCAAACAGATATCTACCATTTACACCGATAGCTACCCTATCACAAATATCAAAAGATAGACCTAAATATACTTGTGTGATACCACCTTTACCATAGAAATATTGTGATACAGTAATGGAATCTTCATAACCGTATGAAGGCTGATCATCTGTAAATTTGTATTCGTATCCAACTATTGTTAAAGGATTTACACCAAAACTTACTGCCGCCCACTCGGCTAGTGGCATTTGAAATGACACATAGTCTATATTTCCTGCAAATTGTGTATTTCTACCTAAATTTGTTTTTGCACCATCTATTACCCCAGAGAGTCCTAAGTCCATCATAAATGTTAAGCTATCGATAGAGGTGTATGATGCTGGGTTTGAAGGATTTATAACTCTATTGGTTCTCATTCCATAGCCTACTCCACCCATAGATAGCAAAGCACCAGATACAGAATTTTGGAATTCACCATATCCATATCTAGAAAAAGGAGAAGCAGTTCCACCTGCTATAGCAGCAGAAACTGTTAGAATTATACCTAAAACTAAAGATGCTAGTCTCTTAATATACATTTATTATATCTTAAAATTTCGTTCAAACCTATCAACAATAGATTTGAAACTACAAAGATGCTACTTTTTAATGTTTTTTCAAAGAAAAAAACGTCTCCACCCGTTAAAAAAACTGAAAGATTTGAATTTTTCTTCTTAATTTCTGAAATATAACCCTCAATTTCAAATTCTATACCACGCATCACGCCTGCCATCATTGCAGAAGCAGTATCATTTCCTAGAAGTCTTTTCTCCTCTCTTGCTTCTAAAAGCGGAAGTTTATTGGTATAGTGATTCATGGCTTTCAAACGCATATTCACACCTGGTGCTATATTGCCACCTTCATATTCGTTTGACGAGTTTACAAAATCGTATGTTATCGCAGTGCCCATGTCTATCACCAATAAAGGTGTATTTGGAGACATCATATTTGCGCCCACCGCAGCTGCTATTCTATCTAAACCAAGTGTATGAGGTGTAGAATAGTTGTTTTTAATTGGCAGTTTGGTTGATGAATCCAATTTAATGTAAAATGAAAAATTAGACTTTAGGTGCTGTTCTATCTCTTCAGACACTGCCACCACTGAACAAAGCAAAACATTTTCAATCAAGTACTTAGCCTTGATTTCATCTATTACTCGTTCGTTATAAGCATCCCAAGTAAAAAACTCTACAATTTCATTAGTTTCAGAAAAAACTGCTGCTTTTATCTTAGTATTTCCAAAATCTAATACTAAATTCATTGTTTTCTAATTTTTTCTTCCCAAAATACCCAAAACATAAAGATAACAAAATAAAATACATATTTTGATAGTTCATGTAGCATATCGAAACTGTTTGGAAAACTTTCAAACAATGCTATTAAGGCAGATATTCTTATCACATTTAACACCCAAATTAGTAATATTCCCAATGGTATAAACCATAGTTTGTGTTTTTCAGTACCTGGGTAAAATGCTATAATACAGAAGAATACAAACATTTGTTTAAGTCCAGAGCAACTCCAAACAATCTTCACTATAGACGAGATTTCTTTTACATACACAGAGTTTTTGAACATCACAATATCCATATTGAACACATCGTGCAACAACCAATAAACTTGTGAAGACAAAAATCCTACTGCATTATTGAACAAAAATGAAAGGTCGAAATTTCTCCATAAGAAGATTTGTGGCAAACCTCGCAAATCTCTACCTTCTATGAAACTATATTTCCATAAAAAGTGAGAAGCCAATAGGATAACAACAAAATATGCGACTCCTTTTAGGTATGAATATTTCTTTAATAGGTCTTTAATTTTTTCCATGTATTATATCACAACTTTAGAAAATGGAACTGAATCTATGGTATCAAATATACCATCTTTATATTTAAACAATGCTGTAATTGCTATCATAGCAGCGTTGTCTGTAGTATACGAAAATTTAGGTAAGAAAATTTCCCAACCATAACGTTTTGAATAGTCTTGAAAGGCATTTCTAAGCCCACTATTTGCAGAAACTCCACCTGCAACCGCCACTCTTTTTATTTTATAGTCGTCTGCTGCTTTTTTAAGTTTATTCATCAAGACTTCTATCACAGTTTTTTGGATAGATGCGCACAAATCTGCTTTTCTTTCTTCTACAAAATTAGGATTATTTTTCAATTCATCACGCAAAAAATACATAAATGATGTCTTAAGTCCACTGAAACTATAATCATAACCCGGAATTTGTGGTTTTGAGAAAGTAAATGCATCTGGATTGCCTTCTTTTGCAAGTTTGTCTACAAAAGGACCTCCTGGATATGGACCACCTAGAAGTTTGGCACATTTATCAAATGCCTCGCCTGCTGCATCATCTATTGTTTGACCTAAAATGGTCATTTTATCGTATGCTTCTACTAAAATAATTTGTGAATTTCCACCAGAAACTAGCAAACAAAGGAAAGGAAACTCTGGAATGTTTGCTTCTTCGCCTTCTTCCTTTATAAAATGAGCCAAAACGTGTCCTTGTAAGTGATTTACTTCTATCATTGGCACATTTAGCGCAGTAGAAAAACCTTTTGCAAATGAAGTTCCCACTAAAAGCGAACCTATAAGACCTGGTCCACGAGTATAGGCAATGGCTGAAATATCTTCTTTTACAATGCCTGCACGACGTATTGCTTCATGAATAGTAGGAATGATATTTTGCTGATGGGCGCGCGATGCCAACTCTGGCACTACCCCACCGTATGCACTATGTACAGCCTGTGAAGAAATAACATTTGAAAGTAAATATCCGTCGCGAATTATAGCTGCAGAGGTATCGTCACACGAAGATTCTATGCCTAAAATCACAACATCTTTATTTTTTATTGTTTGCTCTTTCATAAATGCTATTTTTTTTGTATTTTTGTTCGTTAATAGAATAATGTGTAGTAGCGATACTAACACTAACGTAACAAGGCACAAAGTTATTAAAAATTTCGTTAAAATATTAGTTTTCTTATCAGTATTTATTTTTTGCTTGTTCATTAGTATTCCTTTGGTGATTACAAACAAGTATGTACAGAAAACACTTATTGATAAAGTTACCACAGAACTCTCTGCTCAATCGAAAGGAGAAGTAGTTGTGGAGGGGATTAATTTTTCATTTTTTTCCGGACTAATATTGGAAGATGTATCGCTTAAAGACCCTAATGGCAACCTTGTAGCAAGTATGGATGAGTTTCATCTTGATGTGAGATGGAGAAAACTTTTCCGCAAAAAAGTACAAATCGAGCATATTATTTTAAACAAACCTATAATTCACCTTACTACAAACGACAAAGGTGAAACAAATCTTCAATTTCTTATTGATATTTTCCCTAAAGCGGAATTTAATCTACAATTTCCTGATATTTTAGTAGAACTGAAATCACTTCAAATAAACGAAGGGGAATTTTGGTTTGACAATGTTGATAAGAAAAAAATTGAAGGTTTCGACCCTAACCACCTAAAGATTTCAGGGTTACACACTCATATTGCAGTAAATTATGCCACAAAAGATAGTCTTCAGGCACAATTGATTCACTTTTCTGCAAAAGAAAGCAATGGTCTGAATATAGACGATATCAATTTCAACTTTGGTATTGGCAAACGCCAAACTTATATAAAACCATTTAAACTAAAACTACCAAATTCTAGTGTTTTAGTTGATGAATTGTCGCTTTCATACGACAGTCTTGCTCAAGTTTTTGATAAAAATTTGCTTCAAAAACGTGTAAAAATCACTTTCAACCTAAACAAAGCAGAGATTTACGGCAAAGATTTAAAGGGTCTTGTGCCTCAACTTAAAAACTTCGACCAACCATTTAGAGCCAACGGCAAGGTAAGTTTCTACAATAATAATATAAAACTACATGGGTTCAAGGCTGAGTATAGAAATAATACCATGATAAAACTCAATGCAGAGATTAATGGTATCAACAAAGCTGAAGACACATATATTTACACAAATATTCAACAAATAAGTAGTAAAACACAAGATTTAGAGGAACTAATTTCTGATATTACCCAAAAACCTTTTGTGCTTCCACAAGAAGTAAGAAACTTAGGTCAGTTTAAGTTTACTGGTAATATCGTAGGATTTTTCTCTGATATTGTGGCATTGGGTTCCCTAAAAACTGATGCTGGAAAAATTAATACAGACTTAAAAATAAACTACAATACTAAAACAAACGACTGGAAGTTCAACGGAAATATTGCCACTGAAGATGTCAACTTAAGTAAAATATTAAATAAATCTACAGATTTTAATGATATTCACTTAGATGTGGTTTTCAATGGTCAGAAATTGGCAAATACCCCACTTTCTGGACATGTTCATGGTGTGATTTCTTCATTTGATTACAAACAATATGAATTTGACAATATTATCCTAGATAGCAAGTTTAGCGAAGAGTTTCTTAATGCAGAGATTAAGTATAAAGACCCAAGCAATGGCAATATTGAAATCCTTGTTGATGCAGAAAAATCTAAGAACAATACTTATACAATGAATCTAAACGGCAAGATTGACACTCTTTGTCTTGCTGCTATGAGACTTATCGACGTATTCCCTACCTTTAAATTTTCAACAAATATTCAGAGCCAATTAAAATTACAAGATATAAACGACATAGAAGGTTATTTTTCTCTTGACTCTATTAGTTTGTACAATGACAATATAAAGATGAATCCTGAAAATATTATTCTATTTGCAGAAAATACAGAAGACGGCAAAAGAATAATGCTAGATTCAGACTTTGCAACAATGGAATTGGAGGGCGAACTGGACTTCTATACCCTTGTAAACAATATTAAGTATATTGTAAGTAAAGAATTAACTAATATTCCTGCACTGAAAACTGAGAAAAAAGAATTTGGAAACAACTTCAACATTCACGCAGACATTATGCCTCTGAGTGAGTATAGTTACTTCTTTGCCCAAAATATGAGTATAGACGACACCACACATATCAATGCTTTCTTCGACGACGAATCTGACAAGATTGAGTTGAATGTGTATTCAAACCACATCGACTTGGGCAATGCTAGTGTTGATAGTTTGAATATTCACCTTCATAATTTCACTGAAAGGATAAACTTAAACGTAGGTGCTATCTCACAAAACTGGATTGATACCACAGAGATAAATCTAAACACAAATATTGGCAACAATAATGTAAACTTAAGTTTCTTGTGGGAAAACAGTGTTGAAAAAGAGATTTCTGGTGAAATTAAGACAAAAATAGACTTCAACGAGGTAAAAGATGGCCAAAACATAAACTTAGACTGCCATTTACTTCCAAGTACTATGATACTTGCCGACTCTCTTTGGAATGTGAGAGAGGGCAATATCCACTTCAACGACAATCTGCTTAAGGTAGACAGCGTAAGATTTGATGGTCCAAACCAACACTTAAGAATAGACGGATTATCAAGCAAAGATAGAGAAGCAGACCTAATCCATGTTTCTGTAAAAAGTATAGACTTAAAATACTTAAGTGAAGTGCTGTATATGCCTGATATTAAACTACTTGGTATTGTAAGTGGCGATGTATTAGCCGGAAATGTGCTTAAAAAACCTATTTTGAATGCCAAAGTGAGTTGTAAACAATTTGGTCTAAATGATTTCCCACTAGGTGATGTAATTGAGGCTACAGCAAAATACAACCACGAAGCAGAACAAATTGACCTACATGGATTGGTAGAAAATGCCAGAAAAGACACTTCTGAAGTAAATGGTTTTGTTTCTATTGTGAGAAACGAAATGCTTCTCGACATAGATATAAACGAGCTTCAACTTGGATTTATAAAACCATACTTAAGTTCATTTGCAAATGACCTTAGAGCTACTGTAAGTGGTAAATTGTATGTAGGAGGTCCGTTTGATGCCATTGAAATTTGGGGCGATGCGTATGCAAAAGACGCGATGTTGTCTATAGATTTCCTTAAATCTGAATTCTATTTTGAAGACTCTGTAAAAATCTTGAAAAACGCATTTATTCTAAAAGATATAGAACTTAAAGATAGATACGGCAACATTGGTAAGGTAGATGGTCTTATCAAACATCACTTATTTAGAGATTTTGATTACAAGATAAACATAGATGTAAATAATATATTGGCATTTAACACTACAGAGACCGATAGTCCAGACTTTTATGGTAGATTGTTTGCCACGGGTAATGCTATAATCAATGGCGATATGAACTCTGTAAATATAGATGTGATGGCAAAACCAGAGAAAAATAGTTATTTCGCCATACCTATCGACAGTTATTCATCTGCCACAGACAACCAATTTATCACATATATCACTCCAAAAGAAAAAACGAGTGCTCATGAGATAAGAAAAAAGAAAAGAAGAAAAAGAATTATAGAAACTGTTACTCCAAAACTTAGTGTAAAACTCAACGTTGAGGCTACACCAGACTTGGAGGCACAAATAATCATGGATAGTCACACTAGCGACGACGTTATTAAGGCTAGGGGCAACGGAAACCTTCAAATAGAAATTGACAACAACATAAATGTAAAAATTTATGGCAACTACAATATCACAGAAGGTGAATACAACTTCTCTCTTCAAGGAGCATTGCGTAAGAGATTTGAGGTAGGTACGGAAAGTAGTATTTCATTTGACGGCGACCCTATGACAAACTGTAATATGGATATTAATGCTAAATACCAAACCACAGCATCGTTGTCGGACCTTTTGGAAAGTAGCGTTACTTCATACTTAAATAGTAATATTGTAAAAGTAGATTGTATTGCAAATATTACAGGTCCACTTCTTCAACCTATAGTGAAGTTTGATATTCAACTTCCAACAGCAGAAGAAGAAGTGCAACGTTTGGTGAAAGCTGCCATCAATACAGAAGATATGATGAGTCAACAAATGGTATTCTTGCTTCTTACAGGTAGGTTCTACAACCCTTCTGTAACACAAAACACCTCATCATATTCTAGCCAATTGGCATCTACAGCTGCATCATTTGCTGCAGCGACTATATCAAGCCAGATAAACTATTGGTTAAGCCAAATTAGTAACAATATCAACCTAGGTCTAAACTATGTAGACAATTCAGATACAGACCTAGACAACAGACAATTTGCTGTAAATATTTCTACCAATTTCTTAGACAATAGATTGATATTAAATGGTAATGTAGGCTATAGAACTCAATATGGCAACCAAGACTTTATTGGAGACTTCGACCTTCAATACAAACTTATTAAATCTGGTCGTCTGCGTCTAAAAGCATACAACAAAACCAACGACAGACTTTATTCTACAGCGCTTTATACTCAAGGTTTGGGTATAATGTATCGTGAAGATTTTGATACTTGGGAAAATCTTGGAAAATATTATAAAGAGATGTTCCGCAAAAAAACACCAGAAGAAAAAGAGCAAGCTAAGAGAGAAAAAGAAGAAGAAAAAATTAGAAAAGAAAAAGAACGCGAAAATAAGAGAATCTTAAAAGAAGATAGAAAGCGCAGACACGAAGAATATGTTGCCAAGGAAAAGGCAGAAAAAGAACGCTTAAAACAGGAGAAAAAACTCAAAAAAGAGGAAGAAAAGCGTCTTAAAAAAGAACAAAAAGCAAAAGAAAAAGCACAAAAACAATAATATATGACATTTAAAGATTTAGGACTTAAGGAGAGTATTTTAGAAAGTATAAGTAAACTGGGATTTGAGACTCCATCTCCTATTCAAGAGCAAGTAATACCTTATTTATTAAACAACGAATCAGACATCGTAGGGCTTGCCCAAACAGGTACAGGTAAAACTGCTGCATTCGGTCTTCCGTTAATACATTTGGCAGAGGCAAAAGATAAATTTATTCAGGGTTTAGTACTTGCGCCTACTCGCGAACTTTGTGTGCAAATAGCCACAGAACTCAAACGCTACAGCACTATGCTAGAAGAGATACGCATTGTGGCTGTGTATGGAGGGGAAGATATTAGAAAACAACTTAAAGAACTAGACCGCACTCCACACATATTGGTAGCTACTCCAGGGCGTCTTATCGACTTAAAAGAAAGAGGTAAAGTTGACCTTTCTAAACTAAAATATCTGGTTCTAGATGAGGCAGACGAGATGCTAAATATGGGATTTCTAGATGATATTACCAATATTCTTTCATCTACTCCAGAAGACAGACGCACCCTACTCTTCTCTGCAACCATGCCAAAAGAGATAGCAAATATTGCTAAACGCTACATGAAGGAACCTATAGAAATCTCTGTAGGTCAACGCGGTGAAGCTGCAAAAAATGTTGAGCACTACTATGTGTTAACAAAAAGTACACATAGATACGATGTACTTAAACGTATATTAGACTACAATCCAGATATTTATGGTATAGTTTTCTGTAGAACACGTCAAGAAACCAAAGATGTGGCAGAAAAACTTATGATAGACGGATATAATGCTGATGCCCTTCACGGCGACCTTTCTCAAGTGCAACGTGATGCGGTAATGAACAAATTTAGAATCAAGCACCTACAAATATTGGTTGCAACAGACGTGGCTGCTCGTGGTCTAGACGTAAACGACCTTAGCCATGTGGTACACTATGTGCTTCCAGACGATAAAGAAACCTATACTCACCGTAGTGGTAGAACTGGTCGTATCAACAAGTCTGGTGTTTCTATTGCTATTGTTACTCCAAGAGAAAAAATGTCTATCAAATCTATTGAAAAAGAAATCAAAAGAACATTTTCTCAAATGGAAATCCCTACTGGCATGGCAGTCTGCCAACGCCAACTTATGTATATGGTAGAAAAAATGCAAACTGTAGAGAAAAACGAAAAACTTCATAAATTCTTGCCAGACATATACGAGCAACTAAAAGATATGGACAAAGAAGAAGTGATTTCTCGTTTTGTTTCACTTGCATTCAACCCTATTCTTGAATATTACCAAAATGCTCAAGACCTTAACGCTCTTGTACGAAAAGAGATAAAAGAAAACAGACGCGAAGCTAGAAATCAAGAGCAAGAAAAACTTTCTCGTCGCGAAATGCGCAAAGGCAACAGAAAAGATATGATTAGACTTAAGATAAATCGTGGCAAGAAGGATAAAATGGATCCACGCCGCTTCTTAGGTATGATTAATGAAATCTTAAACGACAGAAGCATTGAGATTGGAAATATCGACATTACTTCTAAGTTTACCTTCTTCGACTTCCCTAAAGCTCACGCAGACAAACTTATGAAGGTATTCTACTCTCACCCAAGAGCAAGAGGAATACAACTGAATCCAGTGAAGTAAATTAGGAATTAAAAAAATCTGACGTTTTTGCAACGCCAGATTTTTTTATGCACTCAAATAAGAGTTTTTATTAAGCTTGCTCCAATTGTAGAGTCTTTGTAGGCTGATCGCAAACTTCAGATGGACCGAAGTATTGGATAGGACCTGGATAAACGTATGCTGTTTCGATAGCCCAAGCAGCACGGTTTTTAGCAAGTTCTTTGAAAGGAGCACCTTCTAGTTCTACTAAAGCTTTGCGGATAACAGGTTTCATTTCACCGTGACGACGTTCCATGTTCATCATCATTGTTACAGGAACACCACCAGCAATCCATTCTTCTGCAGGAGCAGTAGTATTGCGGATTAATGACATATAACCAGTTTTACCAGCAGCGATAAGTTGAGCAGCGTTGAAACCTAGAGAGTAGCAGTAGTCTGCGTCGAAGTTTGAAGGAGCTGCGCAACGACCTTCGTAACCGAAGAAGTGACCTAGACCAGAGAATTTACCTACGAATTTACCTTCAGCTTTCATAGCAGCTAGGCGAGTTTTAACCATCTCGATAAGAAGTTTTTCTGTTTCGATTAGAGAAACTTGTACGTTACCGTGAGGGTCGCGGTCTAGAGTTAATTGTTTAGCGATAGCTTCTGGAAGAGAAGCATAAACAGCAGCAGAAGTTGCTGTTAAGCCTTGAAGTGCTTTTTGTACGTCTGATTCGTGAGCAAGTAGGTCGTTTAGTTCAGCGATAAGAACTTTCATTTCTGGAATGAATTCGATAAGACCTTCTGGGATAAGGATAACACCGAAGTTGTTTCCTTGAGCAGCACGAGCAGCAACTGCGTTAGCGATGTCGTCAACGATTTCACCTAGAGTCATTTTTTTAGCTTCAACTTCTTCAGAAACAATGCAAATGTTTGGTTGAGTTTGAAGAGCACATTCTAGAGCGATGTGAGAAGCTGAACGACCCATAAGTTTAATGAAGTGCCAGTATTTTTTAGCAGAGTTAGCGTCACGCATGATGTTACCGATAACTTCTGAATAAACTTTACAAGCTGTATCGAAACCGAAAGAAGTTTCAATCATATTGTTTTTCAAGTCGCCGTCGATAGTTTTAGGACAACCGATTACTTGAATACCAGTATTTTTTTGTAGATAATATTCTGCTAATACGCAAGCGTTGGTATTTGAGTCGTCACCACCGATGATGATTAACGCTTTGATACCTAATTCATTACAAATTTCAATACCTTTGTCGAATTGTGCAGTTTCTTCTAGTTTTGTACGACCTGAACCGATGATATCGAAACCACCAGTGTTGCGATATTCGTCAACGATTTCTGCAGTTAATTCCATGTATTTGTGGTCGATTAAACCGCTAGGACCACCTAAGAAACCATAAAGTTTGCAGTCTTTGTTTAATGATTTAAGACCGTCGAAGATACCTGAAATCACGTTGTGACCACCAGGAGCTTGACCACCAGAAAGAATAACACCTACATTGATAGCTGGAAGTTCTTTAGCTTCTTCTGCTACTTCAAATGTTACTACTGGCATTCCATAAGTGTTAGGGAATAAGTTTTTGATAGCTTCTTGGTCTGCTACAGATTGAGTAGCTTCACCTTCTTGAAGAGCGATAGCACCTTTTAAAGCTTTAGGAAGCTTTGGTTGGTAAGCAGCTCTTGCAATTTGTAATGCACTTTTAGTCATATAAATAAAATTAAAGATAAATTTTTCAATTATATTTCATTTTGTGGTAGAAAACTCTGCCTCACAAAGTGCAAAGATACAAATTTTATATGATATTTTTAATATATTAATTATAATAACTATCTTTGCAGAACAAATTTTTTAATATTTAAAACTATGTCAAAACAATTAAAACTTTCAGAAAACAAAATGATTTTAGGTGTTTGCGCTGGTTTAGCTGAATTCTTCGGTATCGACACTAAAATCATGAGACTTGCTACCGTTATCCTAGCACTTTGCGGTGGTATCGGTGTTATGGGTTACTTAATCATTGCATTAGTAATGTATATCTTAAGTAAATAATGAATTTTAAACTCAAATCGGAATATAGCCCTACAGGAGATCAGCCAGAAGCCATAAAACAATTAGTCCAAGGACTAAAAGACGGAGTTTCTGACCAAACTCTTCTTGGGGTTACCGGTTCGGGTAAAACATTTACTATTGCCAACGTAATAGAAAAAATAAATAAGCCCACTTTAGTACTTAGTCACAACAAAACACTAGCCGCACAACTCTACAGCGAGTTTAAGCACTTCTTTCCAAACAATGCTGTGGAATATTTTGTTTCTTACTACGATTATTATCAACCAGAAGCATATATTCCTACCACAGACACTTATATAGAAAAAGATTTAGCAATAAACGAAGACATTGATAGACTTCGTTTATCTGCCACTGCTGCCCTACTCTCTGGTAGAAAAGATATTATTGTAGTTTCTTCTGTATCATGCCTTTATGGCATTGGTAACCCAGAAGACTTTACAAAAAATATGATTCATGTGAAAGTGGGTCAAAAGATTGTGCGCGACGTGCTACTTAGAAACTTAGTTAGTGCTCAATATAGTAGAAACGACCTACAACTAGGAAGAGCAAACTTTAGAGTAAAAGGCGAAACCGTAGATGTATGGCTTTCTCACACAGATATTGTAGTAAGAATTGTGTTTTGGGACGACGAAATAGAAAGCATTGAACTCCTAGACGCCATTAGTTTCACATTAATGGAAAGCATGGATGAGTATTCTATTTCTCCAGCCAATATTTTTGTTACTACACAAGAAAATGTAAACCGTGCCATCGCCGAGATAGAAATAGACCTTGGCAAACAAGTTGAATATCTAAACTCTATTGGGAAACCATACGAAGCCAAACGTCTATACGAACGCACCACATACGATGTGGAAATGATGCGTGAAATTGGTTATTGTTCAGGGGTAGAAAACTACTCACGCTATTTTGATGGTAGAAAAGCTGGCACTCCACCATTCTGTCTATTTGACTTTTTTCCAAAGGATTTTCTACTTGTAATAGACGAATCTCATGTGAGCATTCCTCAAATAAAAGCTATGTATGGTGGCGACGCTGCCAGAAAGAAAAACTTAGTGGAATATGGATTCCGCCTTCCTGCAGCCATGGACAACCGTCCGCTGAAGTTTGAAGAATTTGAGGCAAAACAAAATCAAACCATATACGTTAGTGCCACCCCAGCCGACTATGAACTTCAACGTTCAGAAGGCATCATAGTGGAACAACTTATTCGCCCAACAGGGCTTTTAGACCCAGAAATTGATGTTCGCCCAAGCAAAAATCAGATAGACGACTTACTAGAAGAGATTGCTGTGAGGGCAGAAAAAGATGAACGTACCATAGTAACCACTCTTACCAAAAGAATGGCAGAGGAACTAGACGTTTATCTAAAACGAAATGGCATTAGAAGCACCTATATTCACTCAGATATAGACACACTAGAGCGTGTGCAAATACTAGAAGACCTTAGAAAAGGGCTTTATGATGTGCTTATTGGTGTAAACTTACTTCGTGAAGGCATCGACTTACCACAAGTATCACTGGTTGCTATTTTGGATGCAGACAAAGAAGGTTTCTTGCGTTCTCACCGTGCACTTACTCAAACTGCTGGTCGTGCAGCACGTCACATCAACGGTAGAGTAATAATGTATGCAGATACTATCACCGATAGTATGAAACTCACTATAGATGAGACAAATAGAAGACGCAAAATACAGCACGAATACAATATAAAACACAATATTACTCCTCAACCACTTAAACCAAAAGACCAATTTGCTTTAAGCAAAGAAACTGAAATTCCCGTAGAAATAGCAGCAGAACCTAAAGTGCAATACTCTGTAACTAAGAAGAAACTGTCTGAAAAAGACATGAACACTCTCATAGAAGACCTTAAAAAAGAAATGGCTTCAGCGGCCAAAAACATGGACTTTATCACTGCAGCACAATTAAGAGACGAGATAAAGAGACTCGAAGCTATTAAATCTGACTCCTAAACATAGAGACTACAATTGCAGTAGCAACAGACACGTTTAAAGACTCAGAAGTAGGTCTTTCTGGTGGATAACTTGGTATCAAGAGTTTTTTATTTGCTATTGCCATTACCTCTTTAGACACACCATTTCCTTCGTTGCCCATTACTATCACACCATTTTTTGTAAGTGAAGATTTGTTGATATTTTCGCCATCAAGTGCAGTTACGTAGATAGGACTTTCAACCTTAGACAATTCCAAAGGCAAATCTACATAGTGTACACGCACTCTAGAAAGAGCACCCATTGTAGCTTGCACCACCTTTGGATTGAAAACATCAACAGTATTTTTTGAAGCAAAGATATTGTTTATACCAAACCAATCTGCAATCCTAATAATTGTACCTAAATTTCCTGCATCTTGTATGCCATCAAGTGCCAATGTAAGTTCATCTGGATTGATAGAAACACCCTCATAAACAGGCATTTTAAACACAGCAAGTACATTTTGCGGAGTTTCTAAACGCGAAATCTTCTTAAGTTCATCGTATGCCACCTCACAAGACTCATTTGCATTAGTATTTCCCTTATAATCAGAAGTATAATAAAGATACTCTGGTGTAAAATACTCCATCATATCCCCTACTGTTTTATGACCCTCTGCTATAAAAAGACCTGTTTGCTGACGATACTTTTTTTGTGCAAGTTGATTTATAAGTTTTATTTTCGCTTTAGACAACATAAACTATTTATTTTGCTTTACAAAGATAAAAAATATTAGTAAAAGCCCAATAAAAAACCTCGACTCTTTGAAGAATCGAGGTTGATATTCTTAGCAATTATATTTAAGCTTTTACTTGATCTACGATTGCTTTGAAAGCTGCAGGTTCGTTCATAGCTAAATCAGCTAGAGCTTTGCGGTTGATGTTGATACCTGCTTTATGGATAGCACCCATAAGTTTAGAGTATGACATACCTTCTAAGCGTGCAGCAGCGTTGATACGTTGGATCCACAATGCGCGGAAGTTACGTTTTTTGTTTTTACGGTCACGATAAGCGTATTGTAGACCTTTTTCCCATGTATTTTTAGCAACTGTCCAAACGTTTTTACGAGCGCCGAAATAACCACGGGTTAATTTCAAAATTTTCTTTCTTCTTGCTCTAGAAGCAACATGATTTACTGATCTTGGCATTTTCTTTAAATTTTTTGATTGTTAGCGTCGCCAGTGGCGAACTTAAAGCTAAACATTCGGTTAATAACTCTTATTTAAGACCCAACAATGATTTTACAGTTGACTCGTCTGCTGAAGAAACTAGTCCAGAGTAAGTCAAATTACGTTTTGCTTTTGTAGTCTTTTTAGTCAAAATGTGACGTTTGAAAGCGTGCTTTCTTTTAATTTTTCCTGATCCGGTAAGGGCAAACCTTTTTTTAGCACCGGAATTAGTTTTCATTTTTGGCATTGTAAATAAATTATTAGGTAAATAAATCTTTATTTCTTTTTCTTTGGAGAAAGCATGATAATCATTCTTTTTCCTTCTAGAAGTGGCATTTGATCCACTTTTCCATATTCTTCTAGGTCATTTGCTAAACGAAGTAATAAAACTTCACCTTGTTCTTTGAATAAAATTGAACGACCTTTAAAGAACACATATGCTTTTAATTTAGCACCTTCTTGTAAGAAGCTAATTGCATGTTTAAGTTTAAAGTTGTAATCGTGTTCGTCAGTTTGTGGACCGAAACGAATTTCTTTAACTTCCACCTTAACATTCTTAGCTTTTTGTTCTTTTTCCTTTTTCTTTAATTGATAAAGGAATTTAGAATAATCTATAATTTTACATACAGGAGGATTTGCAGAAGGTGAAATTTCAACTAAATCTAGTTCCATTTCATCTGCAATTTGCATTGCTTCCTTAAATTTGTAGACACCGGTCTCTACATTATCTCCAACTAGTCTTACCTCTTCAACACCACGAATATTGTCGTTGATACGGTGTTGTTCTTCTTTTTGGCGAGGCTTAACGTTGTTATTTCTCGGTACAAAAGTTTTTGCGATACGATACGTCCTCCAAACGTTTATTAATTAAGTTATAAAAAATCGGGTGCAAATATACTACTTTTTAATTAACTGAGCAAAAAAACATTAATTAATTTATCTCAAATTCTAAAACTTGTCCAGTTGTTTTAATTTTTGCCTCAGATTTGTCTGTAAAATCAAAATCGTAATAAACACCGTCGTTTTCTACTTTGCTGATAACTTTTTCGTAGAATTTAGCATCTATTGTCTCATTTACAGGTGTAGGATAGATAAAACGTGGCATTTTGTCTTTTTTTACATTCACATCTATCTCAGACCAAGTACCTACCATATCAAACTCTATAGTAGTTTTGGTTTTGAAGATAACTTTATATTCCACTACTCCTTCGTCCCAGCTTTTATATACAGCTTTCACTTTAGCAGCAGGGAAATAATCTTTAATAAAAAGATTTGCCTTTTCTGGAAGTTCTTCTATTGAGATTTTTACACCATCTTCTTTTGCAAAGCACATCACTGAAAATAGACATGCTACAGCCAATAAAAATACTTTTTTCATACTTTATTTATTTAAGTATTTAGAAGTTTGTTCGTAAACTTCGTCGTTAACTAGTTTTGCAAATTCTTCAACAGACATTGCACCTAGGTCACCAGCGCCTTGACGGCGAACAGAAAGAGTTTTGGTTTCTTGTTCTTTTTCGCCTACGATAAGCATGTATGGGATACGTTTCAACTCGTTGTCACGAAT
>JAXJWL010000202.1:0-1687 GCA_036308065.1 Paludibacteraceae bacterium | reverse complement strand
CGCTTATTATTTGTGGCAAACAAGACAAAGCAGGTTCTTGCATTAGGTATTGCAAGGCATGGCACAAAGATTCTGGCATACCTATTGAGTGGATTGACAATGCTGGACACAACTCCAACACAGACCAACCAGAAATAATCAATGCATTAATAGAAGAGTTTGCTAGAAGACACTAAACCCTAACTCTTCTATTGCCTTTTTCACCTCGTCTGGGGTGAAATTGCCTTTTACTAATACTGTTTTGTCTTCTAGAGATACCTCTACAGACTCCACACCTTGGATTGAAGACACTGCTTTTTCCACATTGGCTTTGCAATGGTTGCAACGCATGCCTTCTACTTTAAATTCTTGCATCTTGGTTTCGCTTGTAGAACAAGTGTCGTTTGCACATGTACAACCACAATCAGAGTGAGAATGTCCGTGACGATGTTTTCTTACAAATGCATTAACAAGCAAACCTATCATTACCAAGGTACAAAGACTATTAAACGACAAGAATGAATGTGAATGTTCTACCACAGACTGCATTTGAGTCCAAGGCATTACAAACCATTCTCTTGGCAGTAAATAATCTATTGCAAGACCACATAAAAACGAACCTAAAACAACCGATAATAGATAAATAAACAAAGTTTTCTTGCCTAAAACCTTACCTACTACCAACATAGACGCAAAATTTACTGCAGGTCCTGCCATTAATAAAACCAAAGCAGCACCAGGCGACAAACCTTTTAGCATAAGAGCTACCGCAATTGGAATAGAACCTGTTGCACATAAATACATTGGCAAAGCAAAAAGCAATACCAACAGCATACTAAGCAGAGAATTATCGGCAAACAAGGCAAAAAACTCGTTTGGCACAGCCACAGTAATAATTCCTGCTACTACTAGACCTATAATTAGGTATTTGCCAATATCTTGCATCATTTCTACATAACCATATTTTAATGCAGACATAAATTTACGAGCAAAACTAACTTTCTCTTTAGCCTGTGGCTTTACTTTTGCCTCTATATTTACTACTTCCTCACGTTTGTTTCTGAAAATATTCACCAACGTACCACCAAAAAGTGCAGTTAGTAGAGCAGCCACAGGACGCACAATAGCAAAAGGCAGTCCCATCAATGAATATGTGGCAATGATTGAATCTACGCCTGTTTGAGGAGTGGCGATTAAAAACGACACTGTTGCCCCTTTTGATGCGCCCTCTCTACGTAGCGACATTGCAGTAGGAATCACTCCACAAGAACAAAGAGGAAGAGGTATTCCAAATAGTGTAGCCCAAAATATCGAAGCAAAATTATCTTTTGCTAAATATCTGCTATATAATGTATTAGGCACGAATGCATGCATAATACCTGCCAAAAAGAAGCCCAACAATAAGAAAGGTGACATGGCATTGATTAGTTCTAATATTGTAATCATAATTTTATATTTTTAGATTTTATAAAAAAAATGGAATTGTTCATAATTGAGCAATTCCATTTATGTTTTAAACAAGTGTTTTGCCAAAAGGCCACAGAGCCAAAGACATTAGTTTAAAGTGCTGAAGCCCAAATGGAATTCCTACTACAGTGATGCACAGCAATATACCAAAAATCAAGTGAGTAAACGCAATTACCAGACCACCTGTAAACATCCATAGTATATTAAAAATACTAAAGATGCAACCAGCTCCAGAAGGTTG
>JAXJWL010000201.1:0-1369 GCA_036308065.1 Paludibacteraceae bacterium | reverse complement strand
GCCTGACGGCAAACATTGGGACGGCATGCAGTTTTACAATCCTACAACAGAGAAAGGTTCTGTTTTCTTGTTTTCGCATCTAAGCGGTGGTGGTGCAGATGGCAGTGTCAAGCGAATTTACTTGCAAGGTTTGGAAGAAAATGCCAACTACAAAATCACTTTCCAAGACCGCACCAAACTTTCTTGTACCAAATCGGGCAAGGAACTTATGAACTATGGTTTGCTGGTTACAGGCATGACCAAACATTTTGACACCGAAATTATTTGGATAGAAAAACTAAACAGCACCGACATCGAAGAAAATACAGAAACTACCTACAGCATCTACCCAAACCCTACTCGCATAGGTGAAAATGCCACCTTGCAAGGCATAGACGAAGAAGACGAGTGGACACTTTACGACATACAAGGCAGATGCCTACACAAAAGCAGCGGTAGTGCCACCAAGGCGCCTACCACTGCTGGTATATACTTTATTCAGTACAAAAATCAAGTGATTAAATGGGTGGTTGAGTAAAATCACCCAGTAAGTTTACTTACTCACTCCCACTTGCACAATTTCTTTTAGATTTGGGCTGTTAAGCAATGCTTTAGCAGCCTTTTGTATGTCTTTTGCAGATGTTTTATCAAGACGTTTTAGGTAAGTTGCACCGTTGTCCTTGCCATACATTTGAATGGCTTGCAAACGTGAAGACCAATAATTGTTGCTTTTTTGCTCATCGGCAAATGTCTTTCTTTTGTGCTCTTTCACCTTTTGCAAATCTGCCTCACGTGGACCATTTTCTGCAATGTTTTTTAGTTCTGCATACACTATTGGAATCAACGCATCTACTTTTGCTGCATCCGTTGAAAACTGAATAGTTAAAGTTGCGTGAGGTTTAGGTTCGTTAGCCAAAGACACATTGGTAGATACTCCGTATGTGCCTCCTTGCTCTTCACGCACCTTTTCGGTGTAAACCAAGTCTAAAATATCTTCCAGCATAAAGTACGCCAACTTATTAGCCGAAGATTTCACATCCACAAAATTGCGTATAAGTACCCAAGTAGCAGGCACTTGCATTTCTTTGTTGAAACGAACAGCATCCTTCCCTTTTTGTTCCAATGGTTCTGCACGTTTCACTTTTTCGTGAGTTTTGTTTGCAGGAAGCGAAGCCACGTATTTTTCCAAAAGTGGTTCCAATGTTGCTTCGTCTATGCTACCCACAATGGTAAATTTGAAGTCAGCTGCATTGGCAAAACGTTCTTTAAATATCTCGATAGAACGTGCAAAATCCAGCGCTGGCAAATCTTCTATTTTTATCGTTGAAACTAGTTTATTGTCGCGATACAATTTATTTTCAATGGTATCAACAAAAGCTGTAAGTGGTCT
>JAXJWL010000200.1:0-1770 GCA_036308065.1 Paludibacteraceae bacterium | reverse complement strand
TTTTTCGCCTAGTACGTATAAAATATCACCATAGTGCTCTAGCACCTCATAATTGCCCTCTTTATCGTAGTTTAATGCTTGCTCAAGATAAAACTTTGCAAGTGAATATTTGCCTTGCAGATAAAGAATATAGGCGTATGTGTCTAGATAATATGGGTTGATAGCATCTGCCTTCACTGTGGCTTCGCTTATTTTTTCTGCTTCGTCTAAAAACTTTTTAAACTCTGCTCTTTTTTCTTCTGGCATTGTACCTTGTGAGGCATCCCAATACACTGCTACATTGTAGGCATAGTTGTTTAGTAGCATAAGATTGTTTGGATAGAGTTTTATTCCTTCTCGTGCAAATAGCATCGCCTCTTGCAAATGCATTCCACTTATAAGCAAATAGACTTGCTCTGCAAGTTTTGTGTTTACATTTGTGCCTTCTACTGCTTTTTTAAGCGACTGGAAAGACTTCTCTGTTTCGCCTTCCGAAAGGTAAATACTACCTTCCACGTATAGCAAGTATGGGTCTGTTGGGAAGTTTTTAAGTGCCTGGGCCACTAGGTCTTTTTCGTCTGCTGTGGCATTTTCATTGGTGCTAGAAGATAGTTTTGTTGCAATCAACTCTTGCCAACAAACCAAACATTTTTCGTTTAGTAGCACTGCAGAGTACAACACATCTATCGTCTTTTCTGTATTTTTCATCTCACTCAGAAGATGTGCATACATCATAAGCACTTCGGTAGACTCTGGATTTGCCTTTATTACGGTTTCAAAAACTTGGTCTACAACCTCAGCCACATTGCCAGTTTTATTTTGATAATACTTAATGGCAAACTCTATATATCGTGTTTTGGTTTGTATGTCTATATTCTCGTTTGCAAGTATTTTTTGCAGATAATATTCTAGATTTTCCACGTCGGCTACTTCCGAATAATATCCACAAAGTGAAATCTGCGCACTAGGGTTGCTAGGGTCGAGTTCCAACGCTTTGCCATAGTCATTTATAGCCTCTGCAACCTGCTTTGTTTGCATTTTTATATCGCCTCGTAGCACATAAAGGTCGGCATCTACAGGGTATTTTTTTATAAGCGCATCTAGCTCTTTTATTGCTTTTTTATACTTGTTGTCGTAGATATAAAGCCTAGACTTTTCTATGGTAATCATTTTGTTTTGACCTACCCTGTTTTCTAGTTTGTCTAGCACTTTTATAGACTTACTTATTTGACCATTTAGGGCATAACTTCTAGCAAGTAGAAAAAGTATATTTTTCTTTTTTGGAAATCTCTTATACGTTTTTTCGTATATTTTTGTGGCTGAAGCATAGTCTCTAGAGTCGTCGTAAAACTCTGCTAAACTAATGGCATAAAAATAGTTTTCCTTGTCTAACTGATATGCTTTTTTTAGGTATGAAAGCGCCTTGGCAGAGTCTTTTTTTGCAGTGTAGATTTTAGACAGTTCAAAAGACAACGCTGCGTTTTTTGAATCTATGTTTTCGCATTGCAAAAAGCGCTCTAGTGCCAAGTCTGTGCTGTCGGCACTTTTATAACAAAGCCCCTCAATATACAGGCTATCGAAGACTGCATTATATAACACATTTGTGTTTCTCGCATGACACAAGAAACACAAACATAAAAATATAAAAGTGATGTACTTTCTCATTTACTTTTTACCGGTGTGGCCAAAACCACCTGCACCTCTGTCGGTTTCTGATAAAACTTCTACTTCTTCCCAGTTTACTGTGGCATGCTGAGCAATCACCATTTGGCAGATTCTTTCGCCGTGTTC
>JAXJWL010000199.1:0-9264 GCA_036308065.1 Paludibacteraceae bacterium | reverse complement strand
TATTTGGTGATCGGTGTAAACACAAATCTTCAGGTCGTGGTCGATAAAACCTTCGTGAACAATATTGATAACAGGGGTGAAACTGATATGCTCTGGGCGGTCGGCAAGTATTTCTTTTAGTCGGTCTATTTGTTTGGCATTGTCGCTAAGCACAAGCACTTCGTAACCTTTGCTTTGAAACTCCTTGAAGTTGCTTGCCACAAGGTCGAAGTTTTTGTGAAATACGCCTTGTACTCCTTGGTTGAAGTTTATTGTTTTTTTACTGCTAAAGTAGTTCCTCACACCCCATTCAATGCATTTGTGTTCTTTACATTGTGCATCGAAGTCTTCTTGGTTTATGAAAAGTGAGGTCTCTGCGTTTTCGTTAGATATTTGTTTTATGATGTCTTGTGTGTAGGCTGCATCGATAAAACCAAGTATAAAGTCTTTTGAAAAATATTCAAAAATACTTACAAGTTCCTCTTCTACAGTGTTTTGCAAAATGTTTGAAACAATAGAAATCTCGTCTAACGACTCCACAGAAAGTTGGTTTTCTATATCGAAACTTCTAATGCTGTCTATCTCGTCGTCCCAAAAATCGACACGATATGGTAGGTCGTTTGAATATGAAAAAACGTCTAAAATGCTACCTCTTATAGAAAATTGTCCTGGCTCGTAAACGAAATCCACTCTCTCAAATCCGTAGTCGGTAAGTATTGCACTCAGAGTGTTGATGTCTGCATTTTCGCCTTTTTTAAGTGTAAGACTCTCAGACTCTAGCGACTTTGGCTTTACAACTTTTTCTGCCATTGCCTCTGGGTAAGTCACCACTACTTTTGCCTGATTTTTGCTTAGTGCATTAAGCGTTTCGGTGCGCAACACCATATTTGCCCCGTCTTTTTGCAGGTCTGCTCTTACCTTTTTCTTGTAAGACGAAGGGAAGTAGAAAACTTCTGTGTTTGGAGAGAGTTGTAGAATGTCGTTGTAGAAATAGCCTGCTTCTTCTGCATCTCTTAGCACATAAAGTGTTTTAACGTTATGTTTCTTTTGAACTGAATGCAAAAAAAGTGCCGGAGCAGAACCATACATTCCACTCAATTTCATAAATTTTGAAGTGCCCAAAAACCACTTCTCTATCTCTGCAAATCTCTCCGCCTTGGAGATAACTTTTACTAAGTCGTTTATATTCATAGGATATGAGACTTCGTATTTATCAATTTACAAAGTTAAATATTTTTATTTAATTATGTGTACACTGATGTTATATTATCGAGTTTTGTGGTGCAAAGAGAACAATGGAACTATTTTTTTGGAAAAATGCAGAAAATAGGGTGTTTTTTACTTGGAAAAGTGTAGAAAAGTAGGTATTTTTGCTTTGGAAAAATGTAAATCTATGCTTAAGAGGAAGATTCAAAGTTATTTAGAACACTTTTATAAGGTGAATAAGAGTGCTCTTTTGTTGTGTGGAGCACGTCAAATTGGAAAAACATATTCTGTTAGAGAATTTGCTAAACGAAACTTTAAATATTTCGTTGAAGTAAATTTCATAGATACGCCAGAGGCTGTTGGAATATTTTCTTCTGCAAAAAGCAGTAGTGAAATTTTGTTGAGACTATCTGCTTTTACCAATAAACCATTGGTTGAGAATGAAACCTTGATATTCTTTGACGAAGTACAGAAATGTCCAGAGATTGTAACAGCTATCAAGTTTCTAGTGGACGATGGTAGATTTCGTTATATTCTAAGTGGTTCTTTGTTAGGTGTGGAACTTAACAACTTGCGTTCTGTACCTGTTGGTTATATGGATATTAAGGATATGTTTCCTATGGATTTAGAGGAGTTTATGTGGGCGATAGGGGTGAATGCAGATGTAATAAACTCGTTAGAAAATTGTTGGGAAAAGCAGACTCCTGTAGATGATTTTGTGCATAAGAAGATGATAGATATTTTTAGATTGTATCTAATAGTGGGAGGAATGCCTGCTGCTGTGGTTTCGTATCTAAAAAGAAATAATCTACAAGATGTAATAAATAGTCAAAAAGAAATTATTCGACTTTATAGAAAGGATATTTCACAATACGATAGTGAGCGTCAACTAAATATTAAGGATGTATTTGACTTAATTCCATCTGAATTGAACTCTAAGAGTAAACGCTTTTTTATTAAAAGTCTAGATGAAAAAGCACGTGCGGAAATGTTTAAAAATGAATTCTTGTGGTTGAAAGATGCTGGTGTTGCTATCCCTGTTTTTAATGTAGAAGAACCAAAACTTCCTCTTAAATTAGCTAGTAGTAGAAATCTATTTAAGTTGTTTTCTAATGATGTGGGATTATTGGCTAGTCAATATTCAGAAGGTGTTCAATTAAAAATCTTAACAGGTAATGATGCTATAAATTTTGGGTCTATTTATGAAAATGTAGTAGCACAAGAATTGCTCGCTCATGGGTTTGAAGAATTGTATTACTATAATAGTAAAAAGATGGGAGAAGTGGATTTTGTGGTTGAATATCAGGGAGAAGTCTTTCCTATAGAAGTGAAATCAGGGAAAGATTATGACAGACATAGAGCATTGAATAATATTCTTGATTGTTCTGAATATACAATTCCAGAAGCATTAGTTCTATGTAATGACAATATTTCAAAACGTGGAAAAGTCTTGTATATCCCTATTTATATGATGATGTTTCTACACAAAGAAAAACAAATAGATATCTCTTACAATATAGATTTGTCGGGATTGTCTGCAAAGTGAGTATAAGAGGCTACTAATTTAGTGGCCTCTTTTTTGTTTTTTACTTAGAAAAGTGTAAATTTGTATTTCGCAAAATAAATCAATTACTATGTCTAAGAATTTAGTACTTATTCCTACATATAATGAAAAGGAAAATATAGAGGCGATAATAAGAGCTGTGTTTAAACTTCCTGTGGAGTTTGAAATCTTGGTGATAGACGACAATTCGCCTGATGGCACGGCTGCTATTGTAAAAAATCTGCAAAAGGAATTTACATCAAATCTTCATATCCTTGAGCGTCCTGGCAAACAGGGTTTGGGTAGGGCTTATATCGCTGGTTTCGACTGGGCTATCGCCAACAAATACGACTACATTTTTGAGATGGATGCCGATTTTTCTCACAATCCAAACGACTTGGTTCGCCTTTACAACGCTTGTGCCGAAAAGGGTGCCGATGTAGCTGTGGGTTCACGCTATGTGTCTGGAGTGAATGTGGTAAACTGGCCAATGGGACGTGTGCTAATGTCTTATTTTGCTTCTAAATATGTTCGTTTTGTAACTGGCATTCCTGTGGCTGATACTACTGCGGGTTTTGTTTGTTATTCTCGTAAGGTGTTGGAAACTATTGAATTAGACAAGATTAAATTTGTGGGATATGCCTTCCAAATTGAAATGAAATTTACTGCTTACAAGTGTGGATTCAAGATTAAGGAAGTGCCTATTATCTTTGTAAACCGCGAACTTGGTACTTCTAAAATGAGTGGTGGTATTTTTAGTGAAGCGCTTCTAGGCGTGATGAAGCTTAAAATCCGCTCATGGTTTAGAAAATATCCAACTCCTAACTCCTAATTCCTAATTCCTAACTCCTAACTTAAATACGATGTATTTAATTACAAACGCTCATATAGTAAACGAGGGTCGCATTTTTAAGGGTGCGGTGCTTGTAAAAAATGATACAATTGATAGTATTTTTAAGGGTGATGTGCCTGAGTCTGTTCGTGAAAAAGCTGAGGTGATAGACGCATCCGATTGTTGGTTGATGCCTGGCGTGATAGACGACCACGTGCACTTCCGTGATCCAGGTATGACCGAAAAAGCAGACTTCTACACAGAAAGCCGTGCTGCAGTGGCAGGGGGTGTTACTTCTGTGATGGATATGCCAAACACCAATCCTGCAACTATTTCGCTTGCCTCTTGGAACGAAAAAATGGCGATGATAGGCGAGAAGTCGCTTGTGAACTATAGTTGTTACCTTGGTGCTACCAACAACAATCTAGACGATGTGCTTGCGGCAGACCCAACTGCAGTTTGCGGTATAAAACTATTTATCGGCTCTTCTACAGGCAATTTGCTAGTGGACGACAATAATGCTATGACTGCAATTTTTAGCAAAGTGAAGTCGCTTGTGGCAGTGCACGCTGAAGACAATGCTATAATTGCAGAAAATGTGGCTCGTTTGAAAGTAGAACATGGCGACAACTTGCCGGTTTCTCTGCATCCTGTAATTCGCTCTCACGAGGCTTGCTATAAATCTACTTCTTGGGCTGTGGATATGGCTCGTAAATATGGTACTCGACTTCACGTGATGCATATTAGCACAGAGCAAGAGTTGGCACTTTTTGAAGATAAACCACTTGCAGAAAAACTAATTACTGCAGAAACTTGTCCTCAATATCTTGTGTTTGATGCATCAGATTTTGAAACTCTTGGTGCTCGCATCAAATGCAATCCTGCCATTAAAAACGAATCAGACAAAAAAGCATTGCTAAAGGCAGTTGCTACAAATAGGATTGACGTGATAGGTACAGACCATGCTCCACACTTGCTTTCGCAAAAAGAGGGCAATGCTCTTACTGCAGTGTCTGGTATGCCAGGTATTCAGTATTCGCTTCCGCTGATGCTTTCACTTGCAAAACAAGGAGTGCTTAGCGTGGAACAAGTGGTAGAAAAAATGTGTCACAACCCTGCGCGACTATATCGTATGGAAAAACGTGGATTTATTCGTAAGGGTTACAAGGCAGACCTTGTAGTGGTGCGTCGCAGTACTCCTACAAATGTAACAGCATCAGACGTGCTTTCAAAATGTGGTTGGTCTCCATACGAAGGCAAAACCTTACCAGTTTCAGTTGCCTATACTTTCGTAAATGGTCGCCCTGTTTACTCAAACGGCACTATCGACGAAACCACCAAAGGTGAAGCATTGAAATTTGCGACACTCTAGCTATTAGGAAAAAATAAGTTATAAAGTATAAGAAAAGAAACTATGAAAAGAATTTTATTTTTATTTTGTGCAATAATGTTTTCGGTAGCAATGTGGGCAGATGACATTATTTACCTTAAAAACGGTGATGAGATACGTTCTAAAATCAATAAAATAGGAACTTCTGTGGTTGAATATAAAAAAGTTTCAAATCTGGAAGGACCTGTTTATGAGATAAATAAAGAAGATATTTCAAAGATTGTTTATTCAAATGGTGAAGAAGATGTTTTTAAGTTTCCTAGTAATAAACCAATTATAGATTTCGACGGTGAAAAACTAATTGCATTTGAAGGTAAAGTTATAACCGACTCAGAATATCTTCAACTAGCAGAAAAGAATTGCGCAATAGCATATAAGTTATTTAAAAAAGGTAAGGTGCAAAAGCAAATTGGTACTGCATTTATTGTTACAGGCTGCACTGCAACCGCTGCAGGTATTGCTTGTTTGTTATTCCTACCAAATGCTTGTTCATGCTCTTATGATGCTGTTAATACTGCAGGAGTTGTGGGTGTATTGGCAGGCCCAGCTTTTTTAGCAACAGGTATTCCTTTGTTTTGCGTAGGGAAATTAAACAAAAGACAAAGCTACGAGGCTTACAATGAAAGTTTTAACCCAAAAACCGCTGATGCCCCAGAACTTAATCTCAACTTCTACGGCAGTAGTCTCGGCCTAGCCCTAAGGTTTTAATAGCAAAAAATATATTCCCTCTGAGAAAAACCAAATCTCAGAGGGTTTTTTCTCCCCAAACTCCCCAAATTTATCCCAAACTTCTCCCCAAAAACTCAAATTTCCTTAGACTCCCCAATATCCAGAAAGTTAAAATAAATAAGGATTCGGTTAACATTTTTACAATAGTTAAGTTTACATAGTTTAAAAAAAAATTGCACTTCGATAAACGTACGTTAAGGAAACACCCTTTGTGTTGTAATTTCTTAAGGAAAATAACAACGGATATGTAACCGCATTACATTTGCATCGCAATCAAAAATCAAAAGGTTGTGAAAACAGAATTAGTAAATATTGCAAAATCATTTGCTGCTGAATATTCTAGCAATGCGGTTTATCCAGCACACCTATTTAAAGCCGTACTTCACAAAGAGGCAGGACTAGTTCACTTCTTGGAAATAGACTTAGACAAAGACTATTATTACTTACAAGAATGGGCTGATGTACAAATCTCTCTTGCTCCTCGTGCTACACGTCCTAGCACAGATTTACCACTTTCAGATGAATCCAATGCAGTTTTAGACGAGGCTGTTGAGTATCAAAAACGCTTCTCTTTAGAGGAATGTGATGCAGTTTGTATTCTTGCTTCACTTGTTACTCCAGGAGTAGGTTTCTCTTTTGATGCACTTAAAACATTGCCTCTTACTGCAGGAGAAATCTGCGAGAAGATGGGAATGACAAACAACAATGCTGCACCTGCAAGTGTAAGGACAATGCGCGCATTGTCCGTGATTCCAGGAAGCCAACCAAATGCAAAAACAGGCAACACCCTACAAAAATATTGCATCAACAAAACAGCAGAAGCAGCAAACGGCAAGTTGGAAAAAGTGATTGGTTTTGAAGATGAGATTTCTACCATTTGTGAAATCCTTTCTCGCAAGACAAAATCAAATCTACTTATTACAGGTGAATCTGGTGTAGGCAAAACATCTTTGGTAAATGCTTTTGCTATGGCACTTGCAGACGGAAAAGTTCCAACTTTCCTAAAAGATGCAACACTTTATGAAATAGACTTGGCAGCTCTAGGTGCAGATGCTTCTTATAAAGGTGAGGTTGAAGACCGTTTTAAAAAGATATTAAACGAAGTAAAGGAACATAAGAATGCAATTTTACTAATAGAATCTATTGATAAACTATTCGACAAACAGTCTTCACTTTTTGGTGCAAGCGCAATACTTAAACAAGAACTTAGCCGTGGCAATGTGCTTCTACTTTGCACAGCAAGTGTAGATGGTTTCACCAAAAATATTGAGACAGACAAAGAGTTTGTTACAAAACTAGAAAAACTAAATATAGACGAACCAAACGCAGAAGATTGCTTCATGATATTGCAAGGTGCTATTAGCTCATACGAGGAGTTTCATGGATTGAGCATTAGCGAAGAAGTGATAAAAGAAACTATCAGGCTTGCAAAACGTTATTTGACAGAAAAAGCACTACCAGACTCTGCTTTTGACCTTATCGACCGCACTATGGCGTCTGTGAGAACCAAAAATGATGCGCAAAAAGAAGCCCAAACAGCACTAGAAGTAGCAGACCTTAATGCAGTAGTGGCAAAGCAAACAGGTATTCCTTTGGGAAAACTAAACTCAACAGAAAGAGAAAAACTTGTAAATGGCGAAGAAATTCTAAAAAAACGTGTTGTTGGTCAAGACCACGCAGTGAAAACAGTGCTAGACTCAGTATTTGAATCTCGCAGTGGACTAAACAAAAAAGGTCAGCCAATGGGTTCTTTCTTCTTCCTTGGTCCTACAGGTACAGGTAAAACAGAACTTTCAAAAGCACTTGCAGAGTTTCTTTTTGAAGACGAATCTTCACTTATCCGTTTTGATATGTCGGAGTTTAAAGAAGAGCACTCAGTGGCACTTCTATACGGAGCTCCTCCAGGATATGTTGGTTATGAAGAAGGTGGCTTGCTTGTAAACAAAATTCGTCAAAAACCATATTCAGTGGTGTTGTTTGACGAGATTGAAAAAGCTCACAAATCTGTCTTTGACTTGTTTTTACAAATCCTTGATGAAGGAAAACTACACGACCGTTTAGGCAGGGTAGGAGATTTCTCAAATGCATTGATTCTTTTCACATCAAACATTGGAAGTCAGTTTATTGTAGATAAATTCAACGATGGTCGCATTCCAGAAAACAACGAGTTGATGGACATTATGCAAGGTCATTTCCGCCCAGAGTTTTTAGCTCGTTTAACAGAAATAGTGCCATTTTCACCAATTATGCCAGATGGCGTGGTTAAAATCTTTGACATTCACTTAAATGGTTTACTAAAATTGCTTGCAGAGCAAAACATAAAACTAGAAATGACCGATGAAGTGAAAAAACAAATAGCCGCAAAAGGTTATAACCAACAATATGGTGCTCGTCCACTTATTGGTATTATTCGCAAGGAACTTCGTCACCCACTTTCAAAACTTATTATAGGTGGGCAGGTGAAAGAAGGCGACACAGTAGAAGTGAACATCATAGACGACAAAATAGAATTTACAGTAAAAAATATAAATAATTAATCCTTAAACTATTACAATTATGGCAATGAAAGAAAATTTCATCTCAATGGCTCCAGATGAAGAATCAAACGCAAAGGTTAGTCCGATTGACAACAACAAAACCTTGATGATAGATCAATACACATCGGACGCTGAGCCAGGTAATCCAGAGTTTGTTGAAAACATACAAACTATCTCTGACGCATTCGCGCATTTTCAACCAAAAGTGGAAGTTGATTTCACCGACGAAGAAGGCGCCACTGTAAACGAAGTACTTAAATTCAACGAGCTTCGTGACTTTGAAGCCCAAGGTGGAAAAGGAAATTTAGTAAAAAACAGTGAGTTTCTATCTTCTGTAAAACTAAAAATCGACACCAACGCTAAAATTCGCAAAAGCATAGAACAAAATCGTAAACTAAGAGAGATTTTAAAAGATGCTTCTGCAAAAGAAGAGTTAAAAGAAATGCTAAAAGCAATGTTAGCAGAATTGGAAGAAAACAAATAAAACGAATGAGTTATGGCTGAATTAGAAGTAAAAAAACAAGCAGTAGCAGAACAAGCACAAGTTGCAAGTGCTAGCGAAAATAAAAATACAGCAGAACTTTTATCTGCGTTCGGTGGATTTAATGCAGTACGTGGTTTTATGCCAGATGCAGACAATCTAAACCCTGCAAAAAAAGCAGCAAAAGCAGTTTTCTTAACAGACAAACGCTTCAAAGACAAACGTGAAGGTCTTATCAACGATATCAAAGGTTGGTTGGAAATCTTGGAAGAAGGTCACGAGAGCGCAACAGAATTTGTTGATGCTTGCAAGGCAAAAGAAGAAAAACAACAAAAAGTATTGTCTCAAGCTATTACAGATGCACTTTTTGCCACAGCAAATATGGAACGTTCTTATCGTGCACTAGACTCTTTCTTTAAAACTGCAAATGCAGAAAAGGTGAAAAACTTACGCATTATCAATGTTTACAAAGACGATATCGCCGATCCAGATTCTGGTTTCGCTGGTGAAGTAGATGCTATTTTAAGAGGTGGTTTCGACCGTTTAAGCCTTAAAGATTGTTATAGC
>JAXJWL010000198.1:0-1734 GCA_036308065.1 Paludibacteraceae bacterium | reverse complement strand
TCACAGACACGTAGTCCTTAGTCAATAAGTAGTACTCGGTCTTATCTTCTCCTAGTGGGAAAGGATGTTGATAATGAAATGTTGTTGCCATATTTAATACGATTTACAAATTTTGGTAAAGTTAGTATTTATTTTTTATTCTAACACAAAAAATGGTTGACAAATCTGTCAACCATTATTTTTACAACACTCTTTTTAGTCTTTCGATGAAGTCTTGGGCTTCTGCCATTGAAAGGGCAAGAGGTGGAAGTAGGCGGATGGTATGGGTGCCAGCAACGCCTGTGAAGACTTTTTCTTCGAATAGGAGTTTGCGGCGAATTTCCTTGATTTCATCGGTAAATTCCATACCTATCATAAGGCCGCGACCACGCACTTCTTTTATTTGTGGGAACTTTTTAAGTTCGTTTATTAGGTATTCACCCACTTTAGCAGCGTTTTCTATCAAGTTTTCGTTTTTGATAATGTCTAGCACAGCAAGAGCACCTGCACAAGCAAGGTGGTTGCCACCAAATGTGGTACCAAGTTGACCATAGATAGCAGTGAACTCTGGGCTGATAAGCATACCAGACATTGGGAAACCATTACAAATACCTTTGGCAACAGTAATAATATCTGCTTTAATACCTGTGTATTGGTGAGCAAAGAATTTACCGCTACGACCATAACCAGATTGGATTTCGTCTAGGATAAGCACGGTTTTGGTTTCGGTACAAACTTTGCGAAGCTCAACCATAAAGTTGTCTTCTGGCACCATAATGCCACCGATACCTTGAATACCTTCTATAATTACAGAAGAATATTCGCCAGTAGCAAGTTCTTTGCGTACGGTTTCAATATCGTTTAGTTCCACGAATGTTACTTCAAGACCTGCATTTACAGGAGCTACATATTTAGGAATATCTGTAACTCTCACAGCAGCTGAGGTACGACCGTGGAAAGATTTTTTGAAACTTAAAATTTTGTTCTTACCGTTGTGGAAAGAAGCAAGTTTAAGAGCATTTTCGTTTGCCTCTGCACCTGAGTTTACAAGGAACAAACTATAATCCTCATATCCGCAAATTTTGCCCAATTCATCGGCAAATTTCGCTTGTAGAGAGTTGATTACTGAGTTTGAATAAAAGCCCAATTTTGCCACTTGTTCGCTAATAGCTTTTACGTAAACTGGGTGAGCATGACCAATAGAAATTACAGCGTGACCGCCATAAAGATCTAAGTATTCTTGACCTTCGCTATCATACACTTTGCAACCTTTGCCGCTAGTGATTTCGATAGGAAACAATGGATATACATCAAATAAATTCATATCTTAAAATGCTACAGATTTAAGTTTTAAACCACAAGTTTCTTCAAGACCAAACATTAGGTTCATATTTTGCACTGCTTGACCAGATGCACCTTTTAGAAGGTTGTCAATTACGGTAAGGATAAGCACTTTGTCGCCGTGTTTGTTTACTTGAATAATCACTTTGTTGGTGTTTACCACTTGTTTAAGGTCTGGATTAGCCTCAGTCATAAATGTAAACGCTGCGTCAGCGTAGAAATCTTCATAGATTTTTCTTAGCTCGCTAAGTTCAAGGTCACATTTAATATATGAGCTAACAAAAATACCTCTAGAGAAGTTGCCACGCACAGGGATAAAGTTGATATCCTTGTCGAAATCGCTTTGAAGTTGAACTAGTGATTGGCGAATTTCTTTCAAGTGTTGGTGGTTAAATGCCTTATACACAGAGATAT
>JAXJWL010000197.1:0-21954 GCA_036308065.1 Paludibacteraceae bacterium | reverse complement strand
CTTGAAGATAATGTGATTGTGTATGCTGGTGCTACAATTTTGGGACGAATTACTATTGGCGAAGGCGTGGTAATTGGTGGTAATGAGTGGGTTACGACCGCAAGAGTGAGGAGTTAGGAGTTAGGAGTTAGGAATTTTTCTAGTAGCGAGAGCAATGATAAGTTTACTTAAGCATTGCCGAGTCACGAAGAAAAATCACGAGCGTAGCGAGTAATTTTAAAACAAATAAACATTAAAAAACAAAATATGAAATTATCACAATTTAGATTTAAGTTACCAGAAGAATTAATCGCACAGTATCCAGCAAAATACCGTGACGAATCTCGTTTACTTGTACTTCACAAAGACACAGGTGAAATCGAGCACAAAAGATTTTCAGACATTATCGATTTTTTCGGTAAAGACGACTTGTTTATCTTCAACGACACTAGAGTTTTTCCTGCTAGACTATACGGAAACAAAGAAAAAACAGGTGCAAAAATTGAAGTATTCTTACTTAGAGAACTTAATGAAGAATTAAGATTGTGGGACGTGCTTGTTGATCCTGCACGTAAAATACGTATTGGAAACAAACTTTACTTTGGCGAAGACGATTCACTTGTTGCCGAAGTAATCGACAATACCACTTCTCGTGGTCGTACTCTTCGTTTCCTTTTCGACGGAGACCACGACACATTTAAAGAAGTGCTTTATAGCATGGGTGAAACTCCACTTCCAAGATATATTACTCGTCCAGTAGAACCTTCTGACGAAGAACGTTACCAAACCATCTTCGCTACAAACGAAGGCGCTGTTGTGGCACCAAGTGCAGCACTTCACTTTAGCCGTGAATTACTTAAGTTGATGGAAATCAACGACATTCACCATACTTTCATCACTTTACATGCTAGTTTAGGCAACTTCCGCGAAATAGACGTAGAAGATTTAACTAAGCACAAAACCGACTCTGAACAACTTATCATCGGCGAAGAAGCGTGTGAAATGATAAATAGCACACAAGACAAGAAAAGAAGAATCTGTGCTATTGGCACCACAGTGATGCGTGCTCTAGAAACTGCAGTTTGCACAGAAGGTCACGTTAAAACATACGATGGTTGGACCAACAAATTCATTTTCCCTCCATACGACTTTACTGTAGCAAATGCTATGGTAGCAAATTTCTATGCACCAGAATCTCAACTTCTAATGATGACAGCTGCATTTGGAGGTTATGAGAATGTAATGAATGCATACGATGTAGCCGTAAAAGAAGGATATAAATTTGGTTGCTACGGTGACGCAATGCTAATTATATAATTTTATTTGGCGAATCTAAGTATATTTACTATATTTGTGCCTTATTTTTTTGGGCGACCCCCTAAAACAAACGTTTTAAATCAATTTAATAACTAATTTATAATATGCAAAACAAAGGATTTATAACCGCTTTTGCTGTTTTATTAAGCCTAGTTTGCTTATTCTACCTTTCATTCAACGTAGTTACTTCATACTACAACAATGAAGCAAAAGAATATGCAAATGGCGATAAAACTGCAGAATACCACTACCTAGACTCTCTTTCTACAGAGAAAGTATGGTTAGGTTACACTCTTAAAGAGTGCCGTGAAAAGGAACTTGGCCTAGGTCTTGACCTTAAAGGTGGTATGAACGTTATCTTAGAAGTTTCTGTTCCAGACATCGTACGCACACTTGCAGGAAACTCTAAGGACGCAACATTTAACAACGCCATGAATTTGGCAATCGAACGTCAAGCAAGCAGTCAAAAAGACTTCTTAGAACTATTCAATGAAGCTTACACAGAACTTGACCCTAACGCTAGACTTTCAGCAATCTTTACTACATTCTCACTTAAAGATCGCATCAATTTAAAAAGCACAAACGAAGAAGTTATCGCAGTACTTAAAGAAGAAGTAAAAGCTACTGTTGACAACTCATTCAACGTTCTTCGTACTCGTATCGACCGTTTCGGTGTGGTTCAACCAAACATCCAACGCCTAGAAACCAATGGTCGTATCCTTATCGAACTTCCAGGTATCAAAGAACCAGAACGTGTACGTAAACTGCTTCAAGGTTCTGCAAACCTAGAATTCTGGGAAACATTCAACCTAACAGAAATCTACGGCGACCTAGAAAAAGCTAATGCTGTAATTGCAGAAGTACTTGCTTCTACAGAAGAAGCTGCTCCAAAAGCAGAAAAAGTTGAAAAACAAGAAGTTGTAAACTCTCTTGATTCACTAAGCGCTGCTCTTGCACAACAAGACGCTGCAAACAACGACAGCATCAAACAAGCAGAAGCATTTGCAAAAGCAAATCCTCTATTTAGCAAATTGATGATTTCAAACAGCAACGGTCAACTTATCCCTACTCCAGCAGTTGGTGTAGTAAGCGTAAGAGACACCGCTACTGTAATGGAATACTTAAATATGCGCAAAGTTAAAGAAGTTCTTCCTCGTGAACTTGCATTCCGTTGGACTGTAAAACCAGTTGACGAAAAAGGACTTTACTACGAACTTGTTGCTATTAAAGTTACCGACCGCGACGGCAAAGCTCCACTTGAAGGTAATGTTATCACAGATGCTCGCAACGATTTAGACCAAATCTCTGCAAGATCTACTGTAAGCATGACTATGAACCCAGAAGGTGCTAAAGCTTGGGCTAAACTTACAAAAGAAAACATCGGCCGTAGCATCGCTATCGTGCTAGACGACATGGTTTACTCATTCCCTAACGTAAACACAGAAATTACTGGTGGACGTTCTGAAATCTCAGGTAACTTCACACCACAAGAAGCAAAAGACTTAGCAAACGTGCTTAAATCTGGTAAAATGCCAGCTCCTTCTCGTATTATTCAAGAAGACGTAGTTGGTCCATCACTAGGTCACGAAGCTATTACAAAAGGTCTTATCTCATTTGCTATTGCATTCCTAGTAGTAATGCTTTATATGATGTTCTTCTACGGATTCAAACCAGGTCTTGTAGTAGATGCTGCACTTCTTATCAACGTATTCTTCCTAATAGGTATCCTTGCTTCATTCAAAGCAGTGCTTACCCTACCTGGTATCGCTGGTATCGTGCTTACTATGGGTATGGCAGTGGACGCAAACGTGCTTATCTACGAACGTATTAAAGAAGAGTTAAAAGCTGGCAAATCTCACAAATCTGCTGTAGAAGACGGTTATAAAAACGCTATGTCTGCTATCGTAGACTCAAACTTAACAACAGTTTTAACTGGTATTATCCTATTCTATTTCGGTACAGGTCCTATTAAAGGTTTCGCTACCACATTGATTATAGGTATTATTACCTCATTCTTCACTGCTGTATTCTTAACTCGTTTATTCTATGTAAACAAAGTTGAAAGCAACAGCATTTCTGATTGGACATTTACAACTAAATTATCTAAAGACCTATTTGCAAACACTAACGTTAACTGGGTTAAAATCCGTAAAGTTGGTTACATCCTATCATGCGCATTTGTACTTATCGCTTGCGTTTCACTAGGTGTTCGTGGTCTAAATCAAGGTATCGACTTCAGTGGTGGTAGAAACTATGTAGTTCGCTTTGCAGAAAAAGTTAACACAGATGATATTATCAACCACTTAGAAGATGGTTTCACAGATGCTCAAGTTTCAGTTATCACAATTGGTACAGAAAACCAAGTACGTATCACAACCAACTACAAAATAGCTGAAAACAGCGAAACTATCGACGACGAAGTAGAAGAAATCCTATACAACGAACTTCAACCAGAGTTGGAGCAATATGGAGTTACCAAAGAAATGTTCCTAAAAGGTTATCTTCTTGAAGACGGTAAAGCAGTACTTGCTGCTGTAGACGCAGAAAACACTTTAGGTGTACAAAGTTCACAAAAAGTAGGACCTGCTATTGCAGACGACATCAAAGCTGACGCTATTTGGGCTATCCTATTCTCTATGATAGGTATCTTCATCTATATCTTCATTCGCTTCCGCAATGTATCATATAGTGTTGGTTCTGTAGCATCTCTTGCACACGACGTAGTATTTATTTTAGGTCTATACTCTCTACTATACAGCATTATGCCATTCTCACTAGAGATTGACCAATCATTCATAGCTGCTATCCTAACCATTATCGGTTACTCTATGAACGACACCGTGGTAGTATTCGACCGTGTACGTGAACTTGTTGGCCTATATCCAAAACGCGATAGAAAAGAAGTAATTAATGAAGCTATCAACGCTACACTAACTCGTACATTAAGTACTTCACTTTCTACCTTCATCGTACTTCTAACCATCTTCTGTCTAGGTGGTGAAACTATTAGAGGTTTCGTATTCGCTATGATGGTAGGTGTGGTTATTGGTACATTCTCTACATTATTCATCGCTATTCCAATTGCATACGATATTGAAAAGAAAAAATTAGCAAAAGCTGCTAAAAAATAATCTCAATAAAAACCAGAAAATAGGGCAACTACCAAAATAGTTGCCCTATTTTTATTTCTCCATAATCTTTTATGTTAAAATTCTACAACAATTAAAAATATTCATTATATTTGCAGTTACGCAACTTAACAAATCAATATTATATGAAAAAATTATTACTTATTCTGAGCTCACTGCTAATTACAACGGCAGTTTGGGCACAAGTATTCACCTCTCCTACTTTCATTACTTCGGAGACAAATGAAACATTCTATGTTTACTACGACCCTGCACAAAGTAATGCAGAGATGGCAAACGTAGCAGAATGTTATGCACACACAGGTGTTATTCTTACAACTAGTAAAAGTGATGGTGACTGGAAGCACGCTTCAACTTGGCTAGACAACTCAGACAAATACAAATTGAAAAAAGAAGGTAACCTTTGGAAACTTGAAATCACAGGTGGTCTAAAAGAGTACTTCAATCTAGCAGAAGGTGAAGTAGTTACAAAAATTGCTTTCGTGTTCCGCGATACTAAAGGTACAGTAGAAGGTAAAACTGCTGGTGGCACAGACATTTTCTACGAACTATTTGAATCTGGTGTTCCTGCAGTTTCTATTATCAATCCAATGGACGGAGGTCTACAAACTGTAAACACAACAATCGCGATTAAAGGCGAAGCATCTAAAAAAGGTATACTAGAACTTACAGTAAACGGTGTACCTGTTACTACAGATGAAGAAGCAAATTCTATTTCATACGACTTATTACTAGATAAAACTGGTACATACGAAATTGTCCTTACTCTAACAGAAGAAGTAGAAATTGTAGCAGAAGACAAGGTTAGCTTCTATGTAGCTACTCCTGTTGTAGAAAAACCAGTTCCTGCAGAATACAAAGAAGGTATCAACTACCACACAGACTGCGACTCTATCACTCTAGTGCTTCGTGCTCCACTAAGCGAAGACATTTATATCATTGGCGACTTCAACGATTGGACATACAACGAACACTTCCAAATGTACCGCTCAGACGTGCAACTATCAGACGAAAAAGCACCTACTAGACTATTCTGGCGTACAATTGCAGTGCCAGACCCAACTAAAAAATACGCTTACCAATACTTAGTTGATGGAAAAATTAAGATTAGTGACCCATACTCAGAAGTAATTCTTGACCCATGGAACGACCAATACATTAGCACTAGATTGGACGCTACTCTACCAAAACATCCAGGAAACAAAGCAGATGGCGTAGTTGCAGTATTGGAAGGTCCTAAAGCAAAAGAAAAATACGAATGGCAAGTAACAGACTTCAAACGTCCACTTCCAAAAGACCTTGTCATCTACGAATTACTTGTAAGAGACTTCTATTCAACACAATCTCTTCAAGCAGTAATCAACAAACTAGATTACCTTAAAACTCTAGGTATCAACGCTATCGAGTTAATGCCAGTAACAGAATTTGACGGCAACGATAGCTGGGGTTACAACCCTAACCACTTCTTTGCATACGACAAAGCATACGGTAAAAGAAACCTATACAAACAATTTGTAGACGCATGTCACAAAAAAGGTATTGCAGTAATCGTTGACATGGTGTTCAACCACGCTACAGGTCAATTCCCAATGGCAAAACTTTACTGGGATGGCAATGCTACTGCTAAAAACAACCCTTGGTTCAACCGCGTTGCAAAACACCCATTCAACGTATTCCACGACATCAACCACGAATACGAAGGCACACGTAAATACTTCAAACGCGTACTTCAATATTGGGTAGAAGAATACAAAATTGACGGTTTCCGTATGGACTTAACCAAAGGTTTCACCCAAAAAGACTATGGTGACAATGGCCAAAAAGGCGACTGGAGCCAATATGATGCAAGCCGTATCGTTATTCTTAAAGACTACTGCGATGCAGCAAGAGCAGCACACCCAGACACATACTTCATCATCGAGCACTTAGGTGCAAACAGAGAAGAAGTTGAATATGCAAACTATGGTATTCTACCTTGGAGAAACATGAACCACAACTACTGCCAAGCAGCTATGGGTTATGCTTCATCTAGCAACTTTGCAGACAACAACGACCTTAAGAAAATCAATAATAACCAACCAAACAGCCTTGGAGGTATGTTTACAGACACATGGGTAGGTTATGGTGAAAGCCACGACGAAGAACGTAACATGTACAAAGCATTGGCATACGGCGATGGCAACCTAATGAACGAAGAAGCACACGCAGACCGTATGGCACGTGTACCTGCAGTAATTGCGTTCACCACCCTTATCCCTGGTCCTAAAATGTTATGGCAATTCCAAGAACTTGGCTACGACTACTCTATCAACCATTGCTCTGGAGGTAGAATAGACGAAAGTTGCCGTACATACGCAAAACCAATTCCATGGTCATTGAAATGGGACCAAGACCCAGACCGTTGGGCTGCATACGAAAAATCTGGTAAAGTAATATCTCTACGTACCCAAAATCCAGAAATCTTCCGTGCTGAAAACTTCACATCAGTGAACTTAACAGGAGCAAACTGGGACAAACCACGTAGAATGGATATTTCTTACAAAGACGATAAAGATGCAAACAAAAACATCGACATTATAGTTCTTGCAAACTTTAGTGCTACATCAAACGTTACTACAACTGCAGATGTTAAAACAGTTGGCACATGGTTCAATTACCTAACAGGTGAACAAATCAACATTAGACGTAAAGACCACGTCTTAACACTAAAACCAGGTGAACTAGTAATCTTGACATCAAGAAAAGTAAACAATGCTGTTTCTATTGATGAAACATTGGCAGATGACAAAAAATGCATCGTACTTCCTACAATTGCAGAAGACAATATCACTATCATTGCAGAAGAAACACCTGCAAGCGTAGAAGTTATCAACCTTTCTGGCAACGTAGTGGCTAAAGCAGAAAACACAGACAATATTTCTGTAGATGGTCTTGCAAAAGGTCACTATATAGTACGTGTACTTATCGACGACACAATTTCAACACACAGAATCATTAAAAAATAAGCATTATGAAATCAATTAAATATTTTCTAGCACTAGGTTTATTTATCACAGGTCTTACCTCTTGTGAAAAAGAGCCTCCTACACAAGATGAAATTGAAGCAAAATGGCCAGCAGCTATCACTACAATAGAAGCAGGAGACTTTGTTTTAGTAAAAAGAAGCGCAGATGGTTTCACTATGGGTGATGCATTTTTGGCTACATCATCTCCAGAGCACTTAGTAAAACTAAGCAAATCTTACTATATGTGCAAAACTGAGGTAACCCAAGCACAATGGAAAGCCATCATGGGCACCAACCCATCAGACAATGAAGGCATTATTGCAAGTGGCACAAACACAGACAATTGCCCAGTAAACAACATTAGCCAAAATGATGCTCAAGATTTTATTAAAGCACTAAATGCTGCTACTGGCAGAAAATATGCTCTACCAACTGAAGCACAATGGGAATGGGCTGCAATGGGTGGAAATCTTTCTGCAGGAAATATGTTTAGCGGTAGCAACGATATGAATGAAGTAGCATGGACTGCTTTAAACTCAGATGGTTACCTAAACGAAGTTGGCAAACTTAAAGCTAACGAATTAGGTATCTACGATATGACTGGCAACGTAGAAGAATGGACAGCAGACAGATATAGCGAATATAATGAAGCAGAAGCGACCGACCCTACAGGTGCTACATCTGGTGCAAATTATGTTACTCGTGGTGGACATTTCTACGACAGCGATGCAGACATTCTAAGCATTAGAGCAAGAAACAAAAACAAAAATTCTGACAAAAAATACACAAGAGGTTTAAGACTAGTTATCCTAGAACCACTTAGCACAGAATTGAGTAAATAATACAAAGATGGCGACCAATGGTCGCCATTCTTTTTATATACAATTATTACAAATATCTATTCCCTTACGATTCTTTAAAATTGCCCCTCTAAACCTCATCGCCTTATCTCCCAACCATACTTTTTTCAGGCTTGCATCTTTAAGGTTACCAAAACTATATTTTCCCGATTTATCAAAGCAACAAGCTGGTACATTGCCATCTACATCTATCACAATGGTAGAAAAAAGTCTCCAACATCTATTTTTAAGTTTTCCCTTAGGAATCAAATTTCCAGAAGCATCTCGTTTATACCTTAAGAATTTAGGATTTTGAGGTACAAGAAAATCTTCATAAAACTGAGCCTTTTTAAATACTAACCTCTTCACTCCTAAAGATTTACACAAAGATTTAATATCTTCAATCTCATTTTCTGTAGTGCTCAGAAGTAAACATTGCACCTCCACAGGCAATCCATATTTCACAGATAGCGAAATACCATTTATCACTTTATTGAAATCGCCCCCTATCCTATATTTTGAGTAAGACTCTGCCGTAGCCCCATCCAAACAAATAATAAACCTACCTACTCCACTATCCTTTAGACGTTTTATCACATCCTCCGTTAGAGCAGTTCCATTTGTAGATACACAAGCAAACACACCTTTATCAGAAGCATATCTTATCATTTCTGGTAAATCCCTATTCAAAAGAGGTTCTCCTTGAAAATAAAGGTTTAGATACATCAATTCTGGAAGAAGCGAATCTATATATTGCTTAAAATCGTTGAGTGTTAGTCTTTTATCTGTTTTCTCAATAAGTTTTCGTCCTGTTGGACAATGCGGACAAGACAAATTGCAATAGTTGGCAGGTTCTATAGAAGCAGAAATAGGTTTTGCGTTCAAATGAACATTGCCAGTTACATTTGAACACCAATAACCAACCCTTGCTCGCAAGTAGTTTGTTAAACGAAAACCTGTTAAATTCTTTAGTAATTTACCGTACACGATGCAAATTTCTACATTAAATTTTTCTCTTTTAGTTTTATAATGTTAAAAAATATTAAAATCGCAATCATACAAAAATCATTCTTCTAAAAAGTTCTCTTTACTCTTTTTTCTTTTACGCATTATAATTATCTTTGTACGTTAAATTACATATAGATTATTATTAACTAACTTTTTATAACAATGAAGAATTTATTTCGTTTAAGCATCGGTATGCTTGTTGCCCTAGCTTTTGCATCTTGCCAAGACCTAGGTGAACTTACTCCAGATTATTTCACTGTAAACCCTAACCCACTTGAAGTAAAAGGTGGTAAAGTAGAAGGTACTATTACCGCTACATTCCCAGAAAAATACTTCGCTGAAAAAGGTGTAGTAGAAGTTACTCCTGTACTTAAATACGAAGGTGGTGAAGCTCTTTCTGAGTCTAAAACTTACCAAGGTTCTAAAGTAGAAGGTAACAACGAAACTATCCAATACAAAGCTGGTGGTACAGTATCTCAAAACTTCTCATTCGACTATGTACCTGCAATGCGCAACTCTAAACTAGTTTTACGCTTCAAAGCTACATTAAAAGACAAAGAAGTTCAAATCCCAGAAGTTGAAATCGCATTAGGTTGTATCGCTACTGAAACTCTAGCTGACGCATCTGAAATTGCTCCAGCATTCGCTAAAGACAATTTCCAACGCGAAACATTTGAAGTTACAGAAGCTGACATCATGTTCCAAATCCAACAATCTAACGTTAAAGCAAACGACGCTGTAAAAAATCTTAACAAAGTAGCAAAAGCTACTCTAAAAGACAGCCTACGCAACGTTGAAAGCCTAACTTTAGTTTCTGCTGCTTCTCCTGATGGTGGTGTTAAATTGAACGACAAACTAGCTGCTGCTCGTGAAAAAAATACCGTTCGTTATATGAAAGGTAAAAACCAAGCTGCTATCGACGCTAAATATATCGCTCAAGACTGGGAAGGTTTCCAAGAACTTGTAAATGCTTCTAGCATCCAAGACAAAGAACTTATCTTACGTGTTCTTAGCCAATACCAAGACCCAGCTCAACGCGAAGCTGAAATCAAAAACCTATCAGCTGCTTACAAAGAATTAGCAAACGACATTCTTCCAAAACTACGTCGTTCTCACCTTACTCTTACTGTTAAAGTAACTGGTAAAACAGACGAAGAAATCATCGCTCTTGCTAAATCTAACCCAGACACACTTAACGTAGAAGAACTTATGTTTGCTGCTACTATCGCTGAAACAGAAGAAGATGCTGCTCAATTCATCGCTTCTGCTGCTAAAATCTACGCTGCAGACTGGAGAACAGTTAACAACTTAGGTGCTCAAGAACTAGCTGGTGACAAATACGCTGACGCAACTGCTACATTTGAAAAAGCTGCTGCTGCAACAGAAAACGAACAAGCTGAAATCAACTTCAACAACGCTCTTATCTCTATGATCAACAGTGACAACGCTAAAGCAGAAGAACTACTTGGTAAATCTGCAGGTGTTGCTCAACTTGGTGAAGCTCAAGGTGTATTAAACATCACAAAAGGTAACTACGCTCAAGCTGTTAGCGACTTTGGTGCTTCTACATCAAACAACGCTGCTTTAGCACAACTACTTAGCGGTAACACAGACAAAGCTGCTTCAATCATTGAAAATATCGCTAACAAAAATGCTAAATCTTACTACATCGCTGCTATCTGCGCTGCTCGCGCTGGTGACGCTGCTGGTGTTTTAGCAAACATCGCTAAAGTTAAAGAACTTGACGAAGAAATGGCAAAATCTGCTCTAACAGACCTAGAATTTGCTAAATACTTAGCTGCTGAAGTTGCTCCAGTACAATAATAAAAGCAAAAACTCAAATATGAAGAGGTTGACTTTTTTGTCAGCCTCTTTTTTTATTCGTTAGAATAACTTATCTTTGTATGCTTATTTAAACATTATGAGAAAGTTATTATTATTCATACCACTACTATTTTTATTTGCTATAAGTTCTTGTACCAAATCAGAAAACTTAAAAAGCAATACAAATCCACACCTAGAAAGATTTTATTTCAACGAACATAGAAAAATCTCAGGAATAGAAAATGTAGAATTTGTAGTAGATACCATCTCTGGACTTATCTACAACGTAGACTCAGTATCTCTAAACTGCGATTTTAGCAAAGTAGTGCCAGTGCCAGACGTTTACGAAACATTGAGTTCTATCTCTATAAACGACAAAGTATGGAACTTCATGGACTCAATAAACATGAACGAGCCTATCACCCTACACACCGTAGCAGGCAACAAAAAACGCACTGCCACATACACTGTAACCATAAACAAACACAAAGTAGAACCAGACTCTATTGTTTGGGAAAGCACTTTCATCAACGAATACAATATCAATAGTCTAAATTCCTTTACATACAAAGGCTTAGTATATCTATTTTTGAGTAATAGCAACTCAGAATCAAAGATTTACACTTCAAGTGGCAATAAAGACTATACCTTAGCCTACTCTACTTCTGAAGTTAGTTTAAACTTCAACAAATCTATTATTTACAACGGAAATTGTTTTGCTTCTAGCATAGATAACAAATCTCTATTCTACATAGACCTAGCAGACATCACTTCTGGATACCAAGAAATCAAACTACCTTCAGAAGCAGAAATCATAGACCTATGGGGAGTACTAAACAATAAACTTTATTGCACATTAAAATCAGACGCTATCGCATATATGAGTTTCGATGGCAGTATATGGGAAGAAGAAGCGTGCAATATGCTAAACGAACTTACCACAGAAGGCTCCGCTAAAATAAACAACGACAACACATTATATATCATTTCAGGAAGACTAAATGGCTCTCTTACCAATAATGTATTGGCCACACAAGACGGAAACTATTGGATAAACACTATAAACCAAGCAGATACACTTCTTTACGAACCTGTAGAAAACGCTTGTGTAGTAGACTATTACAATTATTTCTACCTATTAGGTGGAAAAACCAGCGAAGGCAAAACTCCTACCAGCTACTATAGTAGAAACGATGGTTATAGTTGGGAAGCGCTTAAGTCTTACCAAAGACCAGTAAATGGTTTCGCTGCGAAAGAAAACATGGCGGCTTGCGAAATGAACGACTATATCTACGTGTTCAACTGCACAAGCACCTCACGCCTAGAAGCATGGAGAGGAAGAATCAACAGAGCAGATTTCATTATCAAGAAATAAATGAAAACCACAGCCCTTTTTCCTGGCAGTTTCAATCCTTTCACAAAAGGTCACGCAGATATTGTTAGTCGAGCATTAAATATGTTCGACAGTGTGATTATTGGTATTGGCATCAACAGTGAAAAGCCACAAGACAGCACTGCAAAAAACTTAAAAGAAATAGAAGAAATCTACGCAAACGAGCCTAGAGTAAAGGTTATCACATACACTACACTCACTGCAGACGTAGTAAAAAAAGAAAATGCCACGTGTATTATACGCGGCATTAGAAATGATGTAGATTTAAAATACGAGAGCGAAATTGCTCAAGTAAACTACACTTTATTTAAGGTTGAAACTATATTCCTTCTTGCATCTCCCGAACTCAAAGAAATATCATCCTCAATAGTTCGCGAACTCCAAAAATTCGGAAAAAATATAACAGACTTACTACCGTAAGTCTGTTTGTTTATTTTAGATTACAGTCCGTTTGCAATCTTACTTACCCTTGCAAGATGCCTTCCACCCTCAAAATCTGTATTTAAGAATGCTTCAACAATAAGTTCGGCAGTAGCTTGAGAGATAAAACGAGCAGGAATAGAAACTATATTTGCATCATTGTGTTGACGAGCAAGTTTTGCAAGTTCTACTTGCCAGCAAAGAGCAGCACGCACATTTTTATATTTATTTGCTACCATGCTCACGCCGTTGCCAGAACCGCAAATAATAATACCAAAATCAAATTTTCCTTCGTTTACTTCTTTTGCAAGAGGGTGAATCATATCTGGATAATCCACACTTTCTTCTGAATGTGTACCAAAATCCACCAATTCAAATAATTGTTTACCGAAAATTGATTTCAACTCCTCTTTTAAAGTATAACCAGCATGGTCACATGCTATACCTACGCGTAATGTATCTAATGGTTTCATATTTAATTAAATTTGATGCAAAGTTAATGATTTTTAATCGATTATATCTATTTTACATGGTAAAACTTTTTGAAATTCTTGCCAAAAAGAAGGATAAGATTTACTTACCACATCTGGCTCTGCTATAATCAAAGAGCCAAAATGTATCACAGCAGGAGCAAATGCCATTGCCATACGGTGGTCTTCGTATGTTTTTATCACAATTTCTTCTGCAGGAGCACATTTTTCTCCATCCCAACTTAGCATCCCAGACTCCAATTCCTTTACAACAAAACCCAATGTTTTACACTCATTAATTAAGGCTGCAATTCTATCTGTTTCCTTTATTTTAAGATTTTCTAAACCAGAAAATTTAAATGGCACATTCATCAGAAGACAACTTACAACCAATGTTTGAGCAAGGTCTGGCTGTTCTTTTAAAGAAATATCATAAACAGATGGCAACACTACAGCATTGTTTTTAGATAAAACCACTCCATCCTCTACAAACTCAGTTCCCACACCAAGTGGTTTGTATAGTTCCACAAGTTTTGAATCCCCTTGAAGACTTTCTGACAACAAATACCTAAGTTTTATAGATTTTCCTTCAGACATTGCCACCACAGAATACCAATAAGACGCTGCAGACCAATCATTTTCAACAGTAAACTCACGTGCACAATACTCAGAAGGTTTTATTTCAATCACATTCTCTTTCCAAGTATAAGACACTCCAAAGTCTTTCATTAGAGAAAGTGTCATTTGCAAATATGGACGAGATACCAAATCACCTTCTATTATTAGTTTTATCCCTTCACGTGTATAAGGAGCAATCATCAAAATAGCAGATAGATATTGACTACTCACATTTCCCTTTACATGCAACTCACCGCCATTCAACTTTTTGCCATTTATTTTAAGAGGTGGAAAACCCTCTTTTTCCAAATATTCTATATCCGCCCCAATACATCTAAGCGCATCCACCAATATAGAAATAGGTCTATTTTTCATTCTCTCGGTGCCTGTCATCACCACAGATTCAGACGAAATAGCGTAATATGCAGTAAGAAACCTCATCGCAGTGCCAGCCGCACCAATATTCTTCTCCCCACCCACAGCAGACAACGCACGAATAACAGCCTGAGTATCATCACAATCTGAAAGATTTTTTAGTCTATCCTCTGCCCCACACAAAGCCGCAATCACCAATGCTCTATTGGCAATACTTTTCGATGCCGGAAGTCCTGCTTCCACACAATTGATGTCGCTTTTTATGTATGTCAATTTATATTGTTTCATTCATATTTCAATTAGCATTGCAAAAGTACAAAAAAAATAACATTTAAAGCACAACAGCCGTGTTTTTTGGCAGTCTAGTTTGGTGGTTTGGATTTAATTATTTATATTTGCATTGTGGATTAAAAGGGGAAGTACTTTTGATTTCATTAAACGAGAGTTAAAAAACTTATTATAAATTCACTAAATTATTAATTTAAAATGGCAAATTTAGATTTAAGCAAGTACGGTATTACCGACGTGAAAGAAATTCTTCACAACCCTTCTTACGAAGTTCTTTTTGAAGAAGAAACTAAAGAAAGCTTAGAAGGTTATGAAAAAGGACAATTAACAGAGCTTGACACTGTTAACGTAATGACTGGTATCTATACAGGTCGTTCTCCTAAAGACAAATTCTTCGTTAAAAATGAAGCTAGCGAAGACAGCGTATGGTGGACTTCTGAAGAATACAAAAACGACAACAAACCTTGTTCAGAAGAAGCTTGGGCTGACCTTAAAGCTAAAGCTGTTAAACAACTTTCTGGCAAACGTCTATTCGTTGTTGATACATTCTGCGGTACTAACGAAAGCACTCGCTTAAAAGTACGTTTCATCGTAGAAGTTGCATGGCAAGCTCACTTCGTAACAAACATGTTCATCCGTCCTACAGCAGAAGAACTAGCTGCTTACGGCGAACCAGACTTCGTATGTTACAACGCTGCTAAAGCTAAAGTTGACAACTATAAAGAACTAGGTTTAAATTCAGAAACTGCAACTGTATTCAACCTAAAAACTAACGAACAAGTTATCCTTAACACATGGTACGGTGGTGAAATGAAGAAAGGTATCTTCTCTTTAATGAACTACTTCAACCCACTTAAAGGTATCGCTTCTATGCACTGTTCTGCAAATACCAATATGGAAGGTACTAGCTCAGCTATCTTCTTCGGTCTTTCAGGTACAGGTAAAACTACTCTTTCTACAGACCCAAAACGTCTTCTAATCGGTGACGACGAACACGGTTGGGACGACGAAGGTGTATTCAACTACGAAGGTGGTTGCTACGCTAAAGTTATCAACCTAGACAAAGAAAGCGAACCAGACATTTTCAACGCTATCAAACGTAACGCTCTTCTAGAAAACGTTACTGTTGACGCTGAAGGTAAAATCGACTTCGCAGATAAGAGCGTAACAGAAAATACACGTGTATCTTATCCAATCAACCACATCAACAACATCGCAGTACCTTCAAAAGGTCCTCACGCTCAACAAGTAATCTTCTTGTCAGCTGACGCATTTGGTGTGTTACCTCCAGTATCTATCCTAACACCAGAACAAACTCAATACTACTTCCTATCTGGTTTCACAGCAAAACTTGCTGGTACAGAACGTGGTATTACTGAGCCAACTCCTACATTCTCTGCTTGCTTCGGTGCAGCATTCTTAAGCTTACACCCAACAAAATATGGTGAAGAACTAGTTAAGAGAATGGAAAAAGTAGGTGCTAAAGCTTACTTAGTAAACACTGGCTGGAACGGTACAGGTAAACGTATCTCTATCAAAGATACTCGTGGTATCATCGACGCTATCCTTGATGGTTCTATCAACAACGCTCCAACTAAAAAAATCCCATTCTTCGATTTCGAAGTTCCAACAGAATTACCAGGAGTAGATCCTAACATTCTTGACCCACGCGACACTTACGAATGCGCTTGCCAATGGGAAGAAAAAGCTAAAGACCTAGCTGAACGTTTCATCAAAAACTTCAACAAGTTCACTGGAAACGAAGCTGGTAAAGCTTTAGTTGCTGCAGGTCCACAACTTTAATAAAAATTTGACCTAAAATAAAAAGAAGGAGGTTTCCGTGTTTTAGGAAACTTCCTTTCTTTTTTATATAACTTACGAGCGAAGCGAGTTATAACTACTAAATATTTTCATTTTGTACACAGAACTTATAAACAAATACAACAATCTAAAGTACTTCACTACCGACCCTGTCGCAGTGGTGAGAATGTGCAAGGAGAAAGCTGACATAGAAATTATGGCAGTAGTTTGCTCGTGGCTTGCATACGGAAATAGACAACAAATATTCAAAAAGTGTAATTTTGCCTACACTCTAATGAATGGCAAACCCTATAATTACCTAATGTCAGGAGACTGGCAACAATATAAAACAGACAACAATTCGTTCTATAGATTATTCAAATTTTCTGATTTTTATAATCTAATGAACTCACTATACAGCATTTACACAAATTACAACGACCTAGAATCGTACATCAACGATTTTACAAACAAAAATACAGAAGCAGACTATTTAGATGCACTTATTGCCGGAATAAAAGCTAATGGCATCCCTAAAGATAAAAAATCTGCATGCAAAAGACTTTGCCTAATGCTTCGTTGGCTTATAAGAGACGACAACAATGTAGATTTAGGCATTTGGAAGTCACTTTCAAAAACTAAACTTTACATTCCTTTAGATGTCCATGTAAATAGAGTTTCAAGACAACTTGGACTGCTAAAAAGAAACGCATCAGACTTCAAAGCAGTACAGGAACTTACCGAAAACTGCAAAAAACATTATCCAGAAGACCCTACTATTATGGATTTTGCACTATTTGGTAGTGGGTTTACGGAGAAAGAGAAATAAGTAAAGGAGAAAGGAACATGAGAAATTTTCTATTTATATTATTTAGTATTGTATGTGCTTCAACAAGCTCAGCAACCCTATACGCTCAGACTTATAGTACAGAGTCACTAAAACAGAATATTAAATCTGTTCAAATATACAATTATTTTCAAAAGCCATACTACCCTGTTATTTCTCTTGAAGAAGATGAGTTCGTTACACTAAAATTTGACGACCTATCTAGCAAAGAAGAAACATATACGTATAAAATTGTACATTGCACTGCCACATGGCAAAACTCAAACCTAAGCGAAAGTGAATATCTAGATGGTTTTTACACAGGTTATCTTTCACCAAAAAACTCATCTACAAACACATATTTCACATACGACCACTACGAATTAAACTTCCCAAACGAAGACTGCAGACCTCTAATTTCTGGTAATTACGCTATTCTAGTTTACGAAGACAACAACGAACTACCTATTCTAAGTGCATGTTTTTCGGTGGTTGAACCCAAGGTTGCTCTTACTGCACAATCTACCCCACTCACTGTTTTGTCATACAAAGACACATATCAACAAGTTGACCTAGAGGTGGATTATGCCGATTATAATATTTCACAACCTGCAAATGAAATAAAAATACTAGTTCGTCAAAATCAAAGACTTGACAATCAAGTATATTTGAGCGATGCAAACTATTATGAGCATAAAAAATTTAGATTTCAAAACAATAAAAACCTTATTTTTGAAGCAGCCAACGACTATAGGAGTTTTGATATTTCTTCTGAATATATCCTAAGCGAACAAGTGGAAAGTATAGAATATTTCAAACCTTATTTTCACGCCACTCTTTATTCAGACATTTATAGAAAACCAAAAGAATACTACTATCACCCAGATGTAAACGGAAGATACATAGTAAACTTACAAAATTCTTGGGATAGCGATAGTGAAGCAGACTATTATTTCACCCACTTTAGCCTGCCTGCAGAAGAACCTTTCTTCAACGGACAAGTTTACATCATTGGCGAACTCACTGGAAACAAGATTTCCAAAGAAGGACTAATGAGATACAACCCACAAACAAAGGCATACGAAAAAGATTTATTGCTTAAACAAGGTGGTTACAACTACCTATATGCCGTGGTGCCATACGGCAAAACATCTACTGCACTCTCTTCTTCCAACGACACCAAAGTAATGAATGTGATAGAAGGAAACGCATGGGAAACAGACAACGAGTATGCTATTTATGTATATCACAGACCATTTGGATGCAGATACGACAAACTAATTGCATTTGGAAGTACTAAATAAACTTGTATAAATAATATTTTTTCAGTAAATTTGAATGTTTTTAAATAAACACTATGCAAAAAGAAAGAATATTAGTTGTGGATGACGAAGAAGATCTATGTGAGATTCTTCAATTTAACCTTGAGCAAGCAGGTTACTCAGTAGATGTGGCACACTCTGCCGAAGAAGTAATAGAAAAAAGACTATACAACTACGACCTGTTTATGTTGGATATTATGATGGGCGAAATATCTGGTTTTAAACTAGCTATGCACCTAAAAAAGACATCTTCATGTGCAAATACACCTATTATTTTCCTAACAGCAAAAGATACTGAAACCGACAAACTTAGAGGATTTTCAGTTGGCGCCGACGATTACATTAGCAAACCTTACTCTATCAACGAGGTCGTAGCCAGAGTGAGAGCCGTGCTAAATAGGACTTTGAGAAAGAATACCACTTATCCTATCCTAGACAACAAAGCAGTAAAACCAGAGCAAGATGAAGTTATAGAGTACAAAGATTTAGAATTAAATCTTACTCAGAAAACACTATATATTAAAAACAAAGAAGTACCTCTTACCAAAAGAGAATTTGAGTTACTTAAAATCTTCCTTAATTGTAGAGGCATGGTGCTTTCGCGCGAACAACTTGCCGAAGAGGTATGGAAAGAAGAAAGCTTCATCCAAGGTCGCACCATAGACGTAAACATAACTAGACTTCGCAAAAAGATAAAACCATACGACAAGAATTTGGTAACTCGTCAGGGGTATGGGTACATATTCAGTTAGGAATTTTGCGAGTAAGCGAGAGCAATGATAAGCTTGCTTAAGCATTGCAGAATGTTGCGATTAAGTGAGAGCAGAAGCAAAATTTATTTTGATTATGCCGAACAAGAGCAACTTCAGCGAAGCTAACGAGAGCAAAATCACGAGCGCAGTGAGTAATTAGGAATTAGGAGTTAGGAGTTAGGAATTAGGAATTTCCTAACTCTTTTTTTGTTCAAAAATGTTTAAAATTATTTTAAAGGAGGGATTTTTAGGCGCCCGAAGTCTGAGAAACCGGAGTGTACATAGGTACTCGAGGATTTCGAAGACGAGGGCAACGAGACGTATTGATGACCAACGGGAATAAAAGCACCCTTTAAAATAATTTTTGGCACGGAATTTGCAGTATTAATAGCAGAAACTAAATAAAATATCATTATATGAAACAAGGTAATATTGGTGTAACATCGGAAAACATTTTTCCAGTTATTAAAAAATTCTTATACAGCGACCACGAAATTTTCCTACGTGAGATAGTTTCAAACGCTGTTGATGCAACACAAAAACTTAAAACATTAGCTTCTGTAGGCGAATTTAAAGGCGAAATTGGTGAAGCTGTTGTAAGAGTAAAAATTGACAAAGACGCTAAAACACTTACAATTTCAGACCGTGGTATTGGTATGACCGCAGAAGAAATTGACAAATATATCAACCAAATTGCATTTTCTGGTGCAGAAGAATTCCTAGACAAATATAAAGATGACGCAAATGCCATTATCGGTCACTTCGGTTTAGGTTTCTACTCTTCATTTATGGTTTCTAAAAAAGTGGAAATCATAAGTAAATCTTATAAAGAAGGTGCAAAAGCTGTAAAATGGTCTTGCGAAGGCAATCCAGACTACACTATGGAAGAAATTGAAAAAGCAGACCGTGGTACCGATATTGTTCTTTATATCGACGAAGAAAACGAAAACTTCCTAGAAGAAGGCAAAATCAACGAACTTCTAACCAAATATTGCAAATTCTTGGCTATTCCTATTGCATTTGGCAAAAAGAACGAATGGAAAGATGGCAAAAATGTAGAAACAGACGAGGATAATATCGTTAACAACACAGAACCAGCATGGGTGAAAAAGCCTGCCGACTTAAAAGATGAAGACTACAGCAAATTTTATCGTGAACTTTATCCATTTGGCGAAGACCCACTATTCCACATTCACTTAAATGTAGACTATCCATTCAACCTAACAGGTATTCTTTATTTTCCAAAAGTTAAAAACAACATTGAACTTCAAAGAAATAAAATCCAACTATATTGCAACCAAGTATTCGTTACAGATAGCGTTGAAGGCATAGTTCCAGACTTCTTAACTCTGCTTCACGGTGTAATCGACTCACCAGATATTCCTCTAAATGTGAGCCGTTCATATCTACAAAGCGATGGCAACGTGAAGAAAATCTCTGGTCACATTACCAAAAAAGTGGCAGACAGACTTCAAGAAATCTTCAAAGCAGAACGTACTGAATTTGAAAACAAATGGGACAGCCTTAAGATTTTCATCAACTACGGTATGCTAACAGATGAAAAATTCTACGAACGTGCTGTGAAATTCAATCTATTCAAAAACACTGACGGCAAATATTTCACCGCAGAAGAATATAAAGCTCTTACAGAAACCAACCAAACAGATAAAGATGGCAACCTAATCTATCTTTACACCAACGACACCGAACAACAATACAGTTATATCGAAGCTGCAAAAGCAAAAGGTTACGATGTGTTAGTATTTGATGGTCAGTTTGACGTTCACATGGCTTCTATGCTAGAACAAAAGAACGAAAAAACTAGATATGTGAGAGTAGATAGCGACGTTATCGACAGAATTATTGTGAAAGACGACGCTTCTAAGGTAGAACTTACAGCAGACGAAATGAATGCTCTTTCTAAAGTGTTCACCGCAGAAACTCCAGCAATGAAAGATACCAACTTTATGGTAACATTTGAAGCCCTAGGCGACGACGCAATGCCAATGATGGTGACACAACAAGAGTTTATGCGTAGAATGAAAGAAATGGCAGCCCTACAAGGTGGTATGATGTCTTTCTATGGTCAAATGCCAGATTCTTACAACCTAGTTGTAAACACAGATCACGAACTAATCAAATCTTTAATGGACAAGATAAGCCAAAGCACAATGGCTCAAGTTGCTCCGCTTAATAGTGAAATTTCTACTCTTCAAGACACCGTTAACAAGATTAACGAAATGAACAAAGACAAAAAAGACGAAGAAATTGCTGAAGCAGACAAGGAAATCATTAAAGAAAACAATGATAAAATAAGCGGACTAAACTCTAAAAAAGACGAAATCTATAAAGAATTTGCTAAAAATGAAGATATGGTTCGCCAAATTATAGACCTTGCTTTACTAGCAAATAATATGCTAAAAGGCGAAGCTTTAAGCAAATTTGTGAAGAGAAGTACAAGTTTTATAAAATAATTTGAAAAAAAGTGAGTGCAAATTTTGGTAGTTTAAAAAATTGTATTACCTTTGCACTCACAAAAACGATGGCTGCATAGCTCAACTGAATAGAG
>JAXJWL010000196.1:0-2650 GCA_036308065.1 Paludibacteraceae bacterium | reverse complement strand
GGAGGTTTCAGTAAGTATTTTGCATACTTTGTCTATCTCGGCAAAAGAACTTTCTAGCAGAGTACTTTCGTTGAACTCAAATAGGATGTTATTGAGTGAAATGCTTGTGCCGTCTGATATTTTTGAGAATTGTAAAGAACCTTCTTCTTTTATAAAAATTGTAGGCAGTGGTCTTAATTCGCGAGGCACGGTTACCTCGTAGATTACCATATTGTTGCGAGGTAGGTTGTCTTTGTGAGCAGAAATATAACCCTTGTCGCCTGCAAGGTTTGTGCAAAAACCAAAATTGTCTCGTGTGTTGTTTAGGGGATAACCCATGTTTTGTGGTTTGCGCCAAACGCTAGTAGAGTCTTTTCTACTATAAAACACGTCTAGTCCGCCCATGCTCTCGTGCCCGTCTGAAGAGAAGTATAGAGTAACACCATCTGGGTGAATAAAAGGGGCGGTTTCATCGTAAATTGTGTTGATTGTGTCGCCCAAGTTTTTTACGTTGTAAAACTCCAGATATCCGTTTGCAAGCATGCCAATTTCTGCCGAAAATATGTCTTTTCCGCCCTTGTTTGGTTTCTGATTGCTTGAAAAATATAAGGTACTAAAGTCTGCACTTACGCTTGGTGTGCTTTCCCAACCACGAGTGTTTATCACCTTGCCTGCGTTTATTGGTCGCGACCAAGACTTTCCCATTTTCATGCAATAGTAAATGTCGCAACTGCCATATCCGTCTCTTTGGTTGCAACGCACTAGGAACATATATTTTCCGTCGGCAGAGAAGCTCTGCGAACCCTCGTTTTCGTTGCTGTTTATAGGTTGTGGAAGTGGTTTTGCTATGCTCCAAGCATTGTTTTCGAGAGGGAGGCTATAGTAAATGTCTTCTTGCATTCCATTTACTACCACTGTGGTAAAAAATATATCTTCGGTAGGGGTGAGAGTAGGCCAAATGTTGTTGTGAGCGGTGTTTAGGCTGTCGCCTAGATACCTCAAATGATAGGTAGAAGGGTGTTTGGTAAGGCTGTCTGCCACAAGGCAGTTTTTCATGAGGCGGACCACATCTCTGCTAGGAGAGAGTTTTGAAAGGGTTTCAATGCCAAGTGCGTAGTCGCCGTTTTGCAGGTAAGCTTCGCCTAATAGGTATGGCCAATGAGGGTTTTTCTTGTCTTTTTTTATCTGTTTTTTGCACAAAGTAATAGCATTGGCGGTCTCACCAATGCTAATATTATGGTAGATATTGTTGTAGATTTCTATTTCATTGTTGGCGTTTGCCAGACAGTAAATTGGAGCAAATCCAACAAAGCATAATATGAAAATAAAACTCCTCACTCCAAACTCCAAACTCCTAATTCCTAATTCCTAATTCCTAATTATTCTCAATCCCATCCACCACAATTTGTCTGATGCCTTCTATTTGCTCGTCTCTGTGTTCTGGGTCTTCGTGAAGCATAATAGGTTTGTGAATCACCATTTTAAGTTTGCCTGGGATAGGATATTTACGAGTTGTTGGGAATACGTTAAACGCTCCAGAAATACTCACAGGCACGATTGGCAAGTTCATTTCGGTAGCAATTTTAAATGCGCCACGTTTAAATTTGTTGGTTTCGCCAGTTTTGGTACGTGTACCTTCTGGGAAAATCACCACAGAAACACCGTTTGTAAGTGTTTTTTTTGCTTCTTCCACGCTGTGAAGAGCTTGTTTCATTGCTTTTCTATTGATGAAAATGAATCCTGCAGCCTTGCAAGCGGCACCCACAAATGGTATTTTACGAATTTCTTCTTTCATCACCCATTTAAACGATCTGCCGATGAAACCATAAATAATGAAAATATCGTACAAACTAGTGTGGTTTGCTGCAAATACGTATGATTGACCTTTTTCAAGGTTTTCCTTTCCTTCTACTTCTACTGTGCTAAAAATGAGAGCGCACATTAGTCTTGACCATATCATACCAGGGTAATAACCCCATTTTTTGTGGTCGCCAATAGTGCAACCAATAAGGGTAGAAATGGCTGTAAGAAATGTGAATAATAGCGCCAATGGCAAGCCGATAAATATGATATAAATAAGCCAAAAGATTTTAAGGATTGGATTCATATTATTTTATATTTAGTTGATTAACAATTCTTAATATGCAAATATATGCATTTTTTCCCATAGGGTGAGTTTTAGTTTTAGAAAAAAGTATTAATTTAGCAAAAATATTATCTCTTTTATGTCTCAAAAACAGATACAAATACAGAAACAGACTCTTAATATCTCGCCACAGCAACTTATGGTGGTGAGTATGCTTACCTGTAATGTAGAGGAGATGGAGGAGAAAATTAAGAAGGAATTGGAGGAAAATCCTGCTCTTGAAAAATCTGATGTAAATGATAATCTAAAATCCTCTACAGAGGGTGAATCATACGGGGAAAATGATGATTATTATGGTACAGACTCGGAGTCAAAAGTAGGAGAAAACTACGATGAAATGGGCGATTTTTCTTCTTCCGATGCCGATATTTACGACGATTATACTTCAGATAGTGGATACTCAGATGGAGGCTATATTCCACAAAGCAATCTCACAGAAGAAACTTCATTTACAGACTCTCTTTTAGAACAAATTGACTATCAAAGTCTGCCAAAAATTACAAGGGCTCTTTGTGAATATATCAT
>JAXJWL010000195.1:0-1681 GCA_036308065.1 Paludibacteraceae bacterium | reverse complement strand
TAATAATATACTCCTTTGTCTCCTTGTATGCAAACTTCTTTTCTAGCAGGGTAATTCATCCTAAAACCACCTGTTGTTTCGTCGAAACGGAAACGCTCAGTTCCAAATGTTTTTTGCAAATCTCCACTTAAAATTAGATCTTCAGGAAGTCCTGTTTTAAGCTTTCCAGAGGTCATCATCCAAATTTTGTCTGCTACTTGTAGGGTTAGTTCAAGCTCGTGAGTAGAAAGAAGAATTGCCTTCTTTGTTTTTTGTGCCAATTCCCTTAGAAGTTGCATTATTTCTATGGTGTTTGGCAAATCTAGGTGAGATGTTGGCTCGTCTAAAAAAATGATTGGAGTGTCTTGTGCCAATGCTTTTGCTATCATGGTGCGTTGTTTTTCACCATCGGAAAGCGAATTGTATCTATAATCTTTCTTGTGTGAAAGATGAACTGCATTTATGGCATTGTCTATAATGTTTTTATCTTTTTCTGATAACTTGCCAAACCAATTTGTATATGGGAAACGTCCCATTTCTACAATTTCACTCACTTTAAGCGAACCTGTAGGCATAGTGTCTGTAAGTACCCAAGAGATAAGTTTAGACTTTTCAGAAAGAGAAATTTTGTTTAGTTTCTTGTTTTTTATTTCAACTTTACCGCCTAAAGCGTCTTGAAGTCCAACTAATGTGCGTATAAGTGTAGATTTTCCGCATCCATTTGGACCAATAAGGCAAACCATTTCACCTGCATAAAGGCTAAGCATAAGATTTTTGGCAATACAAGTGCTACCGTAGCCAATATTCAACTTCCTAGTATTTAATATTACTTCTGCTTCCATTATGAGTGAAGGTGTTTGTTTTTAAATATTACCCAAAGTATAATAGGTGCGCCAATAAGCGAACTTACAGAGTTTATAGGTAGAACTGATTCAGTCCAAGGCATTTGTGAGATAATGTCGCACAAGGTAAGTAGGCTCGCGCCAACAATGATACATGCAGGAAGCACTATTCTGTGGTCTGAAGTGCGAAACATTCCTCTTACTATATGTGGCACAGCCATGCCGATAAAGGCGATAGGACCTGTGAAAGCGGTGGCAGTACCAGCCAAAAGGCAACATAAAATAATTGTAGTAATTTTTATGCCACCGATAGATACGCCCAAGCCCCTTGCATAGCGTTCACCAAGAAGAAGTGCGTTGAGTTTTTTAGGTAAAAATAGCGATAGCACAAGGCAAATGGTAATAATTGGTGCCATTACATTTAAAAATTGCCATGTAACAGAACTCAAACTACCCATGCTCCACATTACAAAAAGTTTAAGCGAGTCGGCGTTGCTTGCGCTTTGCAATACATTTACAATGGAACCTGCAATACTACCAAACATCATACCCACAATAAGCAGCGACACGGTATCGTTTACTCTGCTTGATACTCCCAACACAAGCAGAAGTACAAGTAGCGAACCTATAATGGCAGCACTCACTTGTGCCCATGTGCTTGCCACAAGTGCAGCAGGCAGAAATGCTCCGCCCATAAGCAGAAGTGCCACGCCAAGACTCGCACCCGAACTTATGCCAAGTACGTATGGTCCTGCAAGTGGATTTTGAAATAATGTTTGCATAAACAGACCTGCCACGGCAAGTGCCGAACCAGTGAGTAGGGCAGTGATGGCCTTTGGCAAACGGAAGTTGTATATTAT
>JAXJWL010000194.1:0-4894 GCA_036308065.1 Paludibacteraceae bacterium | reverse complement strand
GTGATATGCGTTGTAAAATGATACGACGGTCGGTTTCTATCTGTGTTTCACCAGGACCACGCATACCGATACCACCACGTTGACGTTCCAAGTGAGTCCACATTCTAGTTAGTCGTGGTAGTAAATATTGTAGTTGAGCAAGTTCAACTTGGGTTTTAGAGTATGAAGTTTGAGCTCTTTTAGCAAAAATATCTAGGATTAGGCTAGTTCTATCTAGTACTTTTACTTTAAGTTCGTTTTCTATATTTCTAAGTTGTGAAGGTGAAAGTTCGTCGTCGAAAATGGCAAGTTGGATGTCATTTTCTTCTACGTATTTTTGAATTTCTTCTAGTTTACCAGTGCCCACGAAAGTTTTTTTGTTGGCGTAGTCTAGGTGTTGGAAGAAATGTCTTACAACCACAGCTCCTGCAGTGTCTGCTAAAAAAGCTAGTTCTTCTATATATTCTTTAGCTTTTCTCTCGTTTTGTTCTTGGGTGATAAGACCTACAAGAATGGCTCTCTCTGCTGGTGTTTCTATTGAAGATGTGTTGATACTATTAAGCATAACTATTGGTTGCGTTGGTTGTATTGAAAAATAGGGTGACTGATTGGGTCACCCTATTGTATGTAATGTTTAAGTTTTATTATTGTAGTTTGAAACGGATAGGTAAGGTGTATTTTACACGTACGCTCTTACCACCTTGACGACCTGGAGTCCATTTTGGCATAGATTTGATAACGCGGATAGCTTCTTTGTCTAAGCTTTCTTCTACACCACGAACTACTGAGATGTCTACGATACTACCGTCTGAGTTAACCACGAATTGGCAAACAACTCTACCTTGAATACCATTTTCTTGAGCAAGAAGTGGGTATTTGATATTTCTCACTAAGAAACGGTTTAGAGCATCTTGACCACCAGGGAATTCTGGCATCTTTTCTACACGGATGTGAATTACTTGCTCTTCTTCTTCCTCTTCTGGAGGAGCGATAGGAGCTTGGATTTCTACACGTGCATCAGCTTCGTCTTCTGAGTTGAATTCAGTAGTTTCTACTTCTGCTTCATTGTCTTGAATGTCGATAATGTCACTCAAAACAGTTTCTGGTTGTGGAGGTGGAGGAGGTGGAGGAGTTTCTTCACGGAAGGTAACTTCTACCATTTCTTCGTCGATTTCCACTGGGCCTTGTAGAGCCTCTTCATAGACGGTAATCTCATTTTGGGACCATTCAAATGCAATGTACATAATGCCCAAAGCCATTACCAAGCCGATTAAAACCGCCATCATTTTCTTGTTTTCTAAATCGGCTTTAGGTGATTTTTTGATTTCCATATTATTGTTTTATGATTTTATTTTTTGTCTCGTTTGCAAATGTAACATTATTTTTTTAGAAATAGAATATCTCAATGACTTTTTTTAATAAAAATTATGACATTCATTTTTATATTATATGAGCAAAATTCAGTATATTTGAACAATTTTTGGGAATTGTGAAAAGAATTGCTTTTATATATGTGTTGTTTTTCTGCTCATTGAGTGTTTTTTCTCAAGGCGCAGGTAGGGTATTTGATAGTTTTTTAGAGTTTCCTTCTTCTGCACATGTGGCTGCACTAGGTGGTCATAATGTGTCGTATATGGGGGAAGACCCAATGTTTTCTATAAATAACCCTGCATTACTTACTACTGATTCTGAAAATCTGCTTCATTTAAATTATTCTATTTATATGGCAGGCTCTGGTTATGGAAGTGCACTTTATTCTACAAAGTTTAGTGAAGTGGATGTCTTTGCAGGGTCGTTTCAGTTTGCTCAGTATGGTAAAATGAGGGGTTTTGACGAAAATGGAGTGGAAACTGGAAACTTTTCGGCTCAGGAATTTGCTCTTAATGCTTCATATTCTAGAAGACTTAACAAATATTTCACTATAGGTGCTACTTTTAAACCTGTGCTTTCTACATACGAAACTTACACAAGTTTTGCCTTGGGGGCAGATATAGGGGTGCAGTTTTGTGATACAACACACTTGGTATCAGCTGGTTTGGCGGTAACAAATATTGGTGGTAGAGTATATGGTCCTAAGGATATTTATTTGACTAGCAAGCTGTTGCCTATAAATGTGTCTGTAGGTGTGAGCAAAGCTTTTTCTAAAGCGCCTATTGTGTTGCACTTAACACTACAAAATCTTCAAGATTGGGATTGTGATTATGCAACAAACTCTAAAGAAGAAGGTGCTGGCAAGGTGAGTATGGGAGAAGTGTTTGCAAGGAAAATTATTTTAGGTGTGGATTTTGTACCAAAGTCTAAAAAGTTTTGGATTTCTTTAGCTTATAACTTTGAAAGAGGTATGGCGCTTGCCAATGAAGATTTGTTTTCTGTAGCAGGGCTAACAGGTGGTGTAGGATTTAAGATAAAGATGTTTAGTTTGGGTGGTGCTGTGGCAGTGTACAATTCAGCTGGAGTAACAGGCCATATTTCAATGGCTATTGATATAAATGGATTTAATAAGAAGAATTCATTATGAAAAAAATTAGTATAGCAATAGATGGTTTCTCTTCTTGTGGAAAGAGTACCATGGCAAAAGAATTGGCAAAGGCTATTTCTTATATTTATGTAGATACTGGTGCTATGTATAGAGTGGTATCGCTAGCGGCTCTTAGGACTGGTGTGATGAGTAGTGGTGATGTAGATGAAGAAAAACTAAGAGAATGTGTTGAAAATCTGAATATTACATTGGATTCAAACGCAAAAGTTTACTTAAACGGTGAAGATGTTGAGAGTGAGATAAGAGGTTTGGAAGTGTCTAATTGGGTGAGTAAGATAAGTGCTGTAGGATTTGTACGAGAAAAACTACTTGATATTCAACGTGAGTTAGGTGCTCAAAAAGGCGTGGTAATGGATGGTAGAGATATAGGTACAGTGGTGCTTCCTAATGCAGAACTTAAGATTTTTGTGACTGCAGATGCAGATGTGAGAGCCAAACGCAGATATGATGAACTTTTAAGAAAAGGTTCTCCTGCTACATACGAAGAGGTGCTTGAAAATATTAAAATGAGAGACTACAACGATGTCAATCGTAAGGTGAGTCCGCTAGTGCAAGCGCCTGATGCTCTGCTACTTGATAATAGTTATATGACTATAGAAGAACAAAATACTTGGCTTTTAAATAAAGTAAACGAGGCATGCAACAAGTAATAATAGAAATAGACGAGGATTCTGGATTCTGTTTTGGTGTGGTAAATGCCATAAAAAAAGCAGAAGAGGAACTAGATGCAACGGGTAGTTTATATTGCCTTGGTGACATTGTGCACAATAGTGACGAGGTGGAAAGACTTGCAAAGAAGGGTTTGAGTATAATAAATCATGAGGATTTGGCAGGGCTAACCAACACAAAGGTGCTACTTAGGGCGCATGGCGAACCTCCTGCAACCTACAAATTGGCGGAAGTAAACAATGTGGAGATAGTAGATGCTACTTGTCCTGTGGTGCTTGCTCTGCAAAAAAGGATTTTGAAGGCTTGGAATGAAAACCCTAATGCTCAAATTGTGATTTATGGTAAAAAAGGTCATGCAGAGGTTAATGGTCTTGTAGGTCAAACACAAGGTGAAGCAATAGTGGTGGAACATGAAGATGAAATAGAGAACATCGACTTTTCAAAACCAATATTCTTGTTTTCTCAAACTACAAAGTCGCTTGAAGGCTTTAAAAAACTTGTTGAGAAAATTAATGAAAGAATGAATGAGGGTGTAAACTTTGTGTATTATGATACTATTTGCCGTCAGGTGGCCAATAGAATGGATAATATAAGAAAGTTTGCTCGTGAGCATGATTTGGTGATGTTTGTGAGTGGAAAGAAAAGTTCCAATGGCAAAGTTCTTTTTGAAGAATGTAAAAAACAAAACCCAAATACATATTTTGTATCTTCTGCCGACGAGGTGGATGTGAATATGTTGGAGTTGAAACCAAAACTGATAGGAATATGTGGTGCAACCTCTACTCCTAGATGGCAAATGCAAGAAGTGAAAGATAAACTAAAAACTATAATTGACTATGTATCAGATTAAGACTATTGGTATTCTTACCTCAGGTGGAGATGCTCCTGGTATGAACGCAGCCCTACGTGCTGTGACTCGTGCTGCTATTTTTAATGGTATTAAAGTAAAAGCCATTATGAGAGGCTATAAGGGCATGGTGACAAACGAGATAGTTGAGTTTAAAACTCAAAATGTAAGTAACATTATTCAACAAGGTGGTACTATTATTAAAACTGCTCGTTGTGATGAATTTAAAACTGCAGAAGGCAGAAAACTTGCATACGATACTCTAAAAAGTCATGAGATTGACGCTTTAGTAGTGCTTGGTGGTGATGGTACTTTTACAGGTGCTCGCATTTTTGCTCAAGAATTCAATTTCCCTATCGTGGGTGTACCTTGTACAATTGACAACGACCTTTATGGTACTGACTTTACCATTGGTTATGATACCGCTCTTAATACTGTGATTGATGCAGTGGACAAAATTAGAGATACTGCTTCTTCTCACGAACGTCTTTTCTTTGTGGAAGTGATGGGTCGTGACGCTGGTTTCTTGGCGCTTAACGCAGCTATCGCTTCTGGTGCAGAGGCTGCTGTGATTCCTGAAGTAAGCATTAAAGATGATATGCTTTCTGAGGTAATCAAAAATGGTTTTAGAAAAAGTAAAAACTCAAGTATCGTGCTAGTTGCTGAAAGTGAAGTAACTGGTGGTGCACAAGGTGTGGCTGAAAGAGTGAAAAAAGAACACCCAGAATATGATGTTCGCGTGGTGGTGCTTGGTCACATGCAACGTGGTGGTACTCCTTCTGCTCAAGACCGTATTTTGGCAAGTAGAATGGGCGCAGCTGCTATTGAAGCACTTCTTGAAGAACAACGTAACTTAATGG
>JAXJWL010000193.1:0-14612 GCA_036308065.1 Paludibacteraceae bacterium | reverse complement strand
CAACTTCTTCAAAAGGTATTGGTGTATAGAGTTTATCATCTATGTCTTGTTCTATATATTTTTCTAAGTTTTCTCCAAGGAACTCATTGTACGCCTCAAACAGCCAATACTCTTCTACCATATAATAGAATTTCTCCTCAAGTTGCTCATGAAGTGATTGAAGCACAGTTTCACCATTTTCAATTGCCTCTACAACTTCCTCGCAAGAGATTTCCTTTGTACCAAACTTTTTTAAAGCCTCAAGTTCTTGCTCGCTAATTTCTAGCTCAATAGTATCTTTACTTCCATAGCTACAACCATGTCCATAGCCATAAAATGCTTCCAATTTTACTTTAATATTTGCCATATTGTCTATTTGTTTTATTTTTTAGGGTTAAACTTTGTTTTATACCTCCCTTAACTAAATTATTGATACAGACCATAAAAGGCCTCCCTTTTTTCGCCACCAAGGAGGCGCGATGGGTTTGCAAAGATAAGGCACCACCTGTGTCATTTTTTGCTACAGGATTAAGAAAAATGAAAGAAAATTCTAGTTTTATCTTTTCATATTAGAGATTGTATCTTATCTTGTTGTTTTCCACAGCATTTTCTGCACAGGTTCAAATAGAATAGAATCAATAATATTCACATTTTATTAGTTTAATATTTGGTTAGTCAAACAAGAAATATTACCTTTGCATCAACATACTTACCCCGCTTCCCGTTAGAACAGCGCGCTCAGGGTAAGTTTTTTTTCTTAATAAGCGTATGAAAACTAATTATTATCAAAAACCACAAATATCTGTGGAAGATCAAATAAAACTACTTAAAAGTGAAGGTTTGACCTTCATAAATGAAGCTAAAGCTAATCATTTACTACAAAACATCAGTCTTTTCAGATTAAAAAGTTATTTAAAGATAAATATCCACAAGTAGACCTAAACGCTATGGGATTTCCTAATAATTGGCAAAAAGAACCTCTATGGAATAACACACGGACGTAGCACGCTACGTCCCTACGCATAACTGGTAAAATGCATCGACAGCGAGTATAACTGGAGTTGAAGAATATTTTAAAGGTCATAGAACAAAAAATGCTTTCAGACGAAGGTTCTAACTCTGTTCAAAGACAGCCTCAACGTCTAAAAGCTTTTGCAAAGATACTACAAAATATTCTATATGCAAAGGATTTACAGATAAATATTCCTCTTGACGAGAATGGAGAACCTATTTTATAGTAAAGAAAAATGATAGACCAATCGTTTAAACTCATATTCGGGGTTTTTGTTGCAAGGTCTTTCAAAGATATTGCACAGTTTGTATCATTTTTTGCTACAGGTATTTGATTTTTCACTACTTTTTATTACTTTTGCCCTTGGTCTGTTTGATATATTGGTAGTTCTGCTATCGCCCATGTTTAATTTTTAGTCTGTAGTTTCTAATTAGAATTCTCTATTCAGTAATTCCGAAAAGATTTTAAATCAAACATTAAGCAACATTTGGGTTGGGTGTATATGTATTACAAATACATCATTTTTGTCAAATTATTTTGTTTTTTGACAGAAATGATGTATTTTTACAACAAAATTATATGCAACATGCCAACTACTACTGAATTTATATTGAATTATGCATCTTCTAATAAAGGTTTTTTAATAAGAAAAGAACTTTTTGAATTCCTAAAAAATGGATACACAGATAAGAATGTAAGAACTATTGATTTGCAACTAAATAGATTAGTAAAGTCTGGAAATTTAATAAGATTGGGATATGGAAAGTATAGGTTAAATAATAATTCTCCAGAATTTATTTATAAACCTTCAAATGAGGAAAAACTGATATTTGCAAAACTTAAATCTCGTTTTCCTCTACTTAATTTTTGTATTTGGAGTCCAAAAGTCTTATCTGCATTTATGCTACATATTCCTAATATAGGTTATACGTTAATTGACGTAGAAAAAGAAGGTATGGAATCTGTTTTTAATGCCTTACAAGAGATTTTTCATGAACGTAAAATCCTTTTCAATCCATCAAAAAAGGAATGTGATTTATATCTAACTGGTAGCAATGCTATTGTAGTAAGACAACTCATTAGTCAATCGCCATTAACAATTATAGATGGATGTATGGTTCCTCGCCTAGAAAAAATTCTTGTCGACTCAATTGAAGACAATGAATTACAATTTACTCAAGGTACCGAAATATACAACATATATGATTATGCACTAGAAAGAAACAATATTAATCTAAAAAAACTTTTACGATATGCTTCTAGGCGCAATCGCAAGGAAAAAGCACAACAAATAATGAACACTATAAATTATGATAAACAAGAAAAGTAGAACTATAGAATGGATTACAGATATTGCTAAACAATTAAAAATACATGATATTGCATTAGCAGAAAAGACTATTAGAGCATTTTCACTACTTGAAGCATTAGCTTTATCTGGTTGTCCTTTCGTTTTTAAAGGTGGTAGTTCACTCATGCTTCATCTGAATACAAGCAAACGCTTATCTATAGATATTGATATTATTTGCCCTCCTGGTACTATAATTGAAGAATTCCTAAATAAATACTCAAAAGAATATGACTTCGGCAAAGTAGAACTTGTAGAACGTATTTCTCGAACAAATATCCCTAAACAACATGCAAAATTCTACTATGAAGTGAGTTATCCTGGAAATGGTGGACAAGACAAAATTTTATTAGATGTGTTATTTGAAGAAACTCATTACTCTAAAATAGTTTCTCTTCCAATTAAAAGTCCTCTACTTATTACTGAAGACCCTTATACAATGGTAAGTGTACCTAGTCATGAGGATTTGCTAGGTGATAAACTAACTGCTTTTGCTCCGCATACAACTGGCATCCCATTTTATAAAGGGCAAAAAATATGCACTATGGAGATAATAAAACAACTCTTTGATATTGCTTCATTATTTGATATAACTAATAATCTCAACATCACAAGAGATACTTTTATAAAATTTGCAAAAGTTGAATTGGAATATCGTAATCTAGATTCTACAAACTATTTACAAGTACTTGATGACATATATGAAAGTGCCTTATCTATTTGTATGAGAGGTTTATACAATAACGATGAATATAAATTGTTCCAAGATGGAATAAGAAAAATTGGAAACTTTATTCATTGTGAAAAATACACAATAGACTCTGCAATTATAAATGCATCTAAGGTTGCATATCTCAGCAAACTACTTACTTATGGAGTCAATAATATTGAACATTACTCTGTAGATAATTTTATGGAATTGATGCATATAACCATTAATGAACCTCTTCCTACAAAATTAAACAAATTTAAAAAGACACACCCAGAAGCTTTCTTTTATTGGTATAAAACAGAAGAGTTACTTCAAAATAAAGAATGATTTCCTGTTATAGAAGTATACTATATTGGAAGTATTGCCTTGCCAAAGAGGTGCATTCCACTAAAACCCAAACTCATTGTACGTTAAACATCCTTTTTCACGAAGTTCCATAAGCAGACGCCCCATAATATTTTTACCATAATATTCGTTTGTAGTAGCATCGAGAACTGCACCCCACGAATCTGGTTTTTTACGGCGATTGCTTTCGTCTTCTACTATGCATTTACCTTCGCTTTCAGCCAATGCTTTGCGAAACTCTTCTGAACTCTGATATTTGTGATTTAGGCAAAAGCGCATCACATCCACTGCTATTTCTCTCCAATCTGCTCGCTCCACACCACGTTTGGCAAATGCTTTTGCTTTCATTTTGAGCCCCATATTTGGCTTCAGTTTGAGATATTTTGCACGTTCCGCTTCATCGTTTATGCGTATGTAATGGTAGAGTTGCTCCACACAGGCAAACTGCACCCCATTTATCAGCATTGGTGTTTTTGCAAAGTTGGACAACACTCCCCACTCTGCCGCCGTGGTAGTAAAACCGATAGTCTGCTCTGCTGGGTATCTCTCTATTTTGTCATACTCATGATAATGCATATCTTGTCTTTTATGTTTTATACATGCACATACATACCATCTACTATCATTCCTTTGCTTCCAAGGTAAGAAACTGAATGTGAAGCTGTTTTGCATGCATGAGTTAAACATGGGGTTAAATTTTCTACCGTCATTTGAGAAATGGAAAGTATATTTTTTTCGCAAATATCTGCAATAAATTGGCTTGTGGTCCAATCTCCCGCACCCTCAGTATCTACTACATTATTGTTTTGAGGAGAATTTATTTTCACCCATCCTTGTCCACAAAGATTGAACTCCAATCCTTCTGCACCCAAAGTGCGAATAAATAATTTATTTGTGTATCTATCTATAAATGATAAATCTGATACTTTCTCGTGGCTAAACTTCACGATATCGCTCACCTCCACCGCTTTTAAAAACTTCTTTTGGTCGGCATCGCTTTCTGGTTCAAAATAGACTAACGTTCCTTTTTTGCGCAGCTGGCTTGCTAAATAACGTAGTCCTGCCTCTGCTGCATCAAAAAAGAAAATATCGGGCACGAAATCTAAACGCTCCAAAAGAGCTGGTGCTTCGTCTCGTGCACGCAGGTATTTACGTTTTGGGAATTGACTTCCCGGCGATGTTGCCCTAAATGTAGTGATACGATTTCCTGTGGTTTTGTCTCTCTTATGAGTGCAACGTAGCAACGTGGTGCCACCTTGGTCACTATTTTCTACAAAACGTACATCTGCACCATACCTTTGCAAATCTTCTTTTATTTTGATTCCTTGCTCCGATTGGTCTAAATGAGCTATAGGAAATGTCTGTACTCCCAAATATGGCAATATACACGCTACATTTCCGCAAGTGTTTCCTACACACTCTTCCACCACCGTCTCTGCAAACGCATTTCTACGGCCATTTACAAAACCTTTTGGATATTCTCGTACCACTATGGTATCCAATGCAAAATTCCCACTAAGTAAACAAGTCTTCATTGTTTTTTTAGTTTATTTAATTTATTATTACTTCCACCACATTTACAATCTTGATGTTGTTTTCGTTGAGAACGGCGCGATTTGTGGCGCCATTTGGTTTATTTTGCGAGTGAGGCCACACGAGGAATACTACTCCTATACTATCCAAAAATTTGGTAGCGGCACTTTCTGCATCGGCATCTGCCTTGCTTATCATTTTCTTTATGGAGGTGCGATTGCCAACAAGTAAGTTTCCAATGTATTTACGAAAATACTTACCTGCAGATTTTGCTTCGTCTGGCAGAATCTCTCCTATCTCCTTTTCGGCACGCTCGATAATATCTTCATTCACAGGTCTAGAAGAAAATATATGGTTGTCGTCTGTCAGTTGTGGCACTTCAACAGTGTAAACATAAGAACAATTCTTACCATTTGCTTTACTAGCCTTTGATGCATAGAGTACGGCAGTTTCATAACTAGAAGTTATGTAAATACCATGCCCAAATTTTGACTTGCCCTCGCCTGTGCCCAAATACGACAGCGAGAATTTATCAAAACAACAAGCACTGCCATGATAGAATGTTTCTTTATTTTCCATAATTATGTATAGTCTAAAACTTATTTTTTTTGAAGTTCCATAATAACTCCTTGCACAGGATAGTAAATGAGAGTGTGTGTAAGGTTAACACCTGTTTTAGTCAATACATCTGCATAGGCAGAGAGTTGAGGATAATATTCTTTGGTATGATTTGCTACATCTACGCCCGGAAAGGTTTTGTAATCTACTAATACACAGCATTTTTCTCCTTCGGCATTTGTATAATACCATAGCATATCCATCTCTCCTCTCAAAATTTGCCCAGAAGGCATAGTCATTTGAAATGAGTATTCACGGTATATTTTATCGGCCTCTTTTTGTGGAAATTTTTCCATCAACACTTTATACAGATTTTCTGCCGACTTCATGATTTTCTCTTTATGCGCATCTAAAACATGAGAAAGACCATGACCTTTAATTACCGAACTTACTCTTTCTATATTATTTGTATCTTGATACTTATATACTGCAAAAACATCGTGAATACAAGTTCCTACTTTGTCGAAACCTACTGTACTCCAACCTTTAGACTCAAGGATTAAACCTGTTTCAGGCCATTTGTTATACCAATTGAATCCTGAATATTTTTCTATCTTACTTGGCAAAATATATTTTTTCTCATATTGTGTATGTTTGCTAGCCTTTATGGTTTCGGTGTATGTAGAGAGTGTTTTTTCTGGAGCATCTACCAATTCTAAAACCTCAGGACTTTGTGCGCATACTCCATAAAAGTTGTCGTCTGATGTTGTTATTCCTATATTCTTCAACACTGTCAATTCTTTATACTTCACTGTGTAGAGATAGTCCTTTGCTCTTGTCATGCCCACATAAAGCACTCTTTTAAGTTCTCTTTTTTGCTTTTCTTTTAGTTGCTTATATAGAGAATGTTCTGTTATCTTATTTTGGATAACATCTGGAACACGTTCTCTCGAAGAATTTTCTCTCAATATATTTGGAAAAATGTGTATATAGTATTTTCTATTAAATGGATCTTCATTTCCATCTTGAACAACTACATTTGACACCTTCATAAAATTCTTTTTTACAAATGTGCCGTCACTCAACTTGTCATCTTCTAGTTGGGTAAGAATAACAAGTGGCCACTCCAATCCTTTTGAACTATGGTATGTGATTACTTTTACTGTGTCTGAAACATTATCTTTTACTTTCTTATCTTGGTTACTAGTGCTTAAGAAATTGATAAAGCCATTGATAGAAGCGCCCAATCCCATTTGCACACATCTTTGGTCGTACTCTGCAGCAAGGTTTTGCAATAGGGAAAGATTTTTAGCTCGGTGCGATTTGCTAGACCAACGTGCTACTTTTTCAATAATATCATTTTCATAGATTACGGCACGTACCATATCTGTGATTGAGAAATTTTTCACTCTTTCTCTGAAAACCATAAGACCCTGAACCTCTTCACTCTCCATCATCCATTCGTCTTTTTGTTCACCTTGTGATGCATCGCGTTTACTTGAACTTCCTATAAGACCATTGTCTTTTAGATATTCCAAGCGATTTTTTAAGACCTCCTCAGTAGATTTACCCCACAAAAGCTTCATGAGATCTGCTATCACATGTTTATTGTATGGTTGCTGAATAAACTGCATTATGCTCACCAAAAGTTGGGTTTCCACACATTGCATCAATTCTGTTTCTACTTGAGAAACTGGCACATCGTATTTTTGCAGTGCTTGAATGATGCCTAGGCACTTATCGTTGCTCATACACAAGATTGCTATATCTTTTGGAGAAATTTCAGAAGGTTCTTCACCTATACTTCCTTTGTGCACTTTCATTTTACTATCTAAAATAGCCTTCACTTTCCCTGCTAAAGCATTTGCAAAGTTTTCTGCATTACCCAATTCACTGCCATTTAGATAAATGGTAGACGGCGTTGATAGATTATCTTCGGTGAAGTGTGCATCCAATTTTATGCAATTAGGGTCTACACCATCTTGTGCAAATAGAGGTTCAAAAACATCGTTTACAAGTGTAACTAAAGACTCTCTTGAACGCCAACTTTCTGTTAAACGTCTAGTACCTAATCCATTTTCGTCGTCGTTGTCGTGACTGTTAGCATCATCGTAAAACTTAAATTTACTTGTGATACTGCTTATTAAATCAGCATCAGCACCTCTAAATGCATATATAGCTTGTTTTGGGTCTCCTACCCAATAAGACCTTCCATCATTCTCTGCTATAATCTCGGAAAGTGCATTGAATATTTTTATTTGAATAGGATTTGAGTCTTGAAACTCGTCTACCATTACCAGTTTATAGTTCTCTCTCACATAGTCTTTTACCTCTTCAAAATCTGTAAGCAAACGCAAGAAAATTTTCTCCATATCGTTGTAGGAAATGATATGGTTTTCTTGTTTGTATTTTATAAAATCGTTACGCCAAAGTTCAGCAAGGTTAAATAGGGCTTTTATATATTTTTCTATTACTCCTATGTGAGAAGAAGACAATAAAGAGTCGTTATATATTGTACAAAATTCTCCAAAACCAGGACAATTCGTTTCTATCTTTTTCACTCCACCTACAGGAGATCTCATCATACTACTTTCTAGTGTAGACAACTCAAAAACACTACTGAAATTCAACAAAGGTTTTATTTGTTCTCTTTGGTTTTTTGCTGCATCCGTATTTGCTGATTCTATATAGTTGTAATAGGATTTCAAATAGTTTCTTAAGGCATCAGTATCTACTTCGTCTGCTATAAATATATCATTTAATGTCTTAATACTTTTCTCTTTACTCTCCTGCAAATCACTCACATCGTAGTACTCCATGCTCTCAACAATATCTCTCAGATAGCCATTCCAACTATTGCCCTCCTTGCAGAAATATTTTTCATAATCTTCAAATGCTTTAAAAATGTTCGCATTTTTTGCATCGGCAGCTATAGTAGAAAGCGACTGATTCATATAGAAAGATGCATCAGACTCTGAAATGGTTTTTATATCTGCTCCATACTCTAAAAGATACCAAAACTTTTTGATAAAACGATATGCCACCGAATGCACAGTGCCTATCATAGCACTATCTAGTTGGGCTGCTTCTATAGTATTTCCCGACTCTAAAACAGACTTACGTGCCTTTTCACGAAACTCAGCAGCTGCTAGTTCTGTAAAGGTAGTAAGTATCACTTGCGATGGTTTCAAACCATTTTCTTTTACTAAATATTCAGACAAGATTTTGGTCAAAGTATATGTTTTACCAGAACCTGCTCCTGCATTTATGTATGTTACATTTTTCATTTCAATCGTCCTTTCATTACTTTATGAGTAGTAGCCACTTCGTTTAGAGTCTTTTTGTCTTCACCAAAACTATGTTTTGAAGCTTTATTGTAGACATACGTGGTAGTTTTTATATTTGTCTTATCTTTTACCTCTAGTGGCAATAAATCATTATCTGTTTGACAGTTATAATATCCTCCCTCTTTCTCTGATAAGTCTAAAAGTTCTGCCTCTTCTATAGTACCTTCTTCAAGTTCTTTCATTCTATATGCTATAGAATTCTTTAGTTTTGTAAGTACATCACCTGATTCATTTTTCCTATCAAGTTTGTTGATAAGTTTTTTCTTTTCTTTAAAATAATCTGTATAATCTGAGGTATATAGTACTGCTTGAGCCATAAGATAATAACCAACTGCCACGACAACCTTACCTTTATATTTTTCTACTGCCCATTTGTACAACGAAAGTTGTATGTCTTTACTCTCTGTGATGAGTTTTTTATATTTATTTGGGGCGATAGTCCACTTAAAGTCGAAAATCACATAGTTGTTGTTTTCATTGATTAATAAAAAGTCTATTTTTGCTCCAAACTTAATGTTGTTTTCAGGTTCTACACCAGGGAAAATCAATTCTTCTTTTTCACCAGGGATAGAAAGTTCGCATGCTACTGGCGACAATTTTAAATGTTCCATAATGTCTATTAAAGACAATATACTATTTTCAAGTTCTTTTCTAAAGATATTGTACTCAATAGTGTTTTCTGGCAAACGCAATATTAGGCCTACTGCATCTATTGCCTCTTCTATAAGTGCCTCTTTTATTTCATTTAGTTTGCTACGCCATACTGCAAAATCTTGTTTTTTATATTCCTGCGCGCAATAGTCGCCAATAAATTTTTCAAAGAAATAGTGAGCTACATTTCCTTTGGTTCTTGCCATATCTGCTACCTCATTGTTGCTTCCTTCGTATAGTTTTGCCACATATTCTGTAACATAGTTGAATGGTTTTTGGATAAATTTGTCCAATGAAGTGTAACTCTCTACCCTATTTGGATATTCTATTTTGTCTAGTTGAACATAGTGAACAGGATTCAATTGTTCCACTTTTTTTGCGTCGCGAGAGTTTGTCACTTTGTCAATTTTAAACAACGTGTTTTTATCCACTGCTGTTTTTCCTAGTATATTCATTTCTGCAATAAGAGAATGTTCGCCCAAACGTGTTATACCATTATACGCAGATTTACACAAGATTATTTTGTCTGCTTCAGCCAACTTTCTATTTCTAGCCTTGTGTATATTCAACAAATGTGAAGCAAAGTCTGGTATTTTTACATCACAAGTTTGCAAATATTTTATATCAACAGGACTTAGAAAATCGTATGGATTATTTTCTATATCTTCTTCTTGGCAATCGAGCCAAATAAGAGTTTTTGGCATAGATACCACTTTATGAATGCTATCTACCACATTTAAAACACCTTTTTGTGCCTCATGCACAGAAGTACTCATTGAACGATAAATCTGTAAAACAAGTTTTTCTAGTTCTGCAGAAGATATGGTATCTGTATTTACTGCTTTTAGCGCTGCTTCCAACGACGAAAAATATGTACTCAATTCGTAAAACTCGGCCTTTTCCCTCATCCCTCGCATCCACTTTTGGATAGAAGAAATATAAGTTAACAAATCCGCAATGGTTATACCATCTGAATAATCATTTCTAATAGGTGCAAGAAATGACTTTTTCTCCTCAGTCTTTTTAGGATGTTTTTCTCCTTCTTTGTCCACGTATTCATACTCCTCTAGTACTTTTCCCCATTCTCCATCGCCAAAGCCACCATTGTCTATAAGGAGTTTAGAAAGTTTATAACGGAGTTCACTAGGTACAGGACTCTCTGGAAGTTGTAGGTAAGAAAGCACATTTCTCACGTTTAGCGGACGCGAAAACAAACTCATTCCAAGCTTGAAAATTTGCAAAAGTTGAGGATTCGCATCTGTGAGTTTTGAGTTTAATAGAGGTTTATCCCAAGTGTAAAACACATGGTTTAAAAGTACGTTATCTCTATTTACAATAACAGTGTCTTCTATCTCTATTTTTTCTTGAGCAATCCACTGATACGCATCGTACACGTCGTTGAACTCCACAATTGTAACATCTTTTTCTCGCAGGTCATTCTCTTCATCGAGTTTTTTAGCGTCTTGATATACTACATTTATTCTCTTAAGTTGAGACAAAGTTTTTACCACTAAATATGGAACTTCCTCTTCAATACAATCCACATAGATTTCACTTATACTATCACTAATATACAACCCATCTGCAAGTGCTTTATGAATTTTCACCCAACTGTCTGCTGGCATATTTTTTTGCAGATGTTTTTCTATATTTGCAAGCTCATATAGTTTAGACTTTTCCTCATTGCAAGTTCCATCCCAACCTGCCATTATAAGGCTATCTCTCCATTGCAATAGTTTTCCTGCCACACCCATGGCATCTACAGCAAATGCCTTCTCAAAAAAACTACCACTTGCACATTTTTGCGCAGCTATCATGTACTGAGTTTCTTGCTCTACTCTAGATAGAAAGTCTTGATGCAGACCTGTTCTAAGTTTTAAAATTTCTAGAAGTCCTTTGGTCCCCACATACAACTCTCCCATTAAGTTTGTGTCTTTTGTGAAGAACAATTCTCCATCGTAATATGGACTGTAATGTATTTTCATATTCTAAGAAAGTTATTTTTTACATTTTCTGAAACTATTTCCCTATTCTCCAAACTCTGAAATTATATAATTTCTACTGCACTCTCCGAAGAACCTGTTTTGGAATGTACACTTATTTGCACAGGAATACTTTCGCGTATTTCTTCGCGGTGAGAAATAATACCCACTTGGCGTCCCACTTTGCTATGAAGAGACTTCAAGGTATTTATAGCATTTTGAAGTTCTTCGCCACTAAGTGTACCAAAACCTTCGTCGATAAACAAGGTAGACACACCTAAATGTTGACCAAAATCTGCTAGTGCCAATGCCAATGCAAGCGACAACAAGAAAGACTCACCACCAGAAAGTGTATCTGTGGCACGCATTGCATAACCATTGTATGCATCCTCTAGTTTCAAAATCAATGAACCTGGCACTATATGCAATTTGTATCTTTTTGCCATATTCTCTAGATGATGATTTGCGGCACTCAACATTCCTTCTAGGAGAAAACCTTGAGCAATCTTAGATAATGTGTTGCCTTGTGCATCGCCATAAAGTGAATTGAATGCTTTCCATTTTTCATATTCTTCTTTTAGGGCGTCAATATGGGCTGTATCTTGCTTCTTTCTTCTTGCCTCGTCGTCTGTTTGTAGAGTTTTTGCTATTTCTCCTATTTGAATATTCAAGGCATCTCTCTCGTCATTATACAGTTTTTTCTTTTCATTCAAAGAGTGTTCTGTATCTTCGTCAGTAAGATTTGTTGGCTTTTTAGATAAGTGATTGTCAACATTCTCTTGCATTGTTTTAAGAGTTTTTTCTGCAGCAACGTATTTTGAACGCTGTGTTTCCACCTGCTTTCTAAACTCACCTACGGTATTCTGAGTTATTTTGTTGAGCATACCAAGATATTCTATACTATATTCATTATGAGTATATACAAATTCATATACCAAGGCATTTAATCTATTGTACTCTTTCTCTGCAGTAGCAAGTTTATCAGTTTCTGTCTTAAACTCGCTGTTTAGTTTTACCCATATTTGATGTAAATTTCTTTGTTCAATAGGTGAAATACCTTCGATAGATGCCAAATCTGGTTTCAACAGTAACACAGACTCGCGTATGCTTTCTATATTTGAAAGCTCTTTAGAAATATTCTCAATCTCTCTTTCTATTTGTGCAAGTTTATCATTATTGGTTTTATACTCACTCGCTTTATTTTTAAGGTAATTTATAAACTCTGTTGGATTAGTTAAATCTAACTTCAAATTAAGAGAATCTGGAATTCTATCTGTGATAGATATGAACAAAACATTTATAGAGTTTTCAAGATTACCAATCTCCGTTGCTATAGTATCCAATCTTTCTTTTAAAGTATTAACAGAGTTTTCGTTGGTTTGTTTATTTAGCTCAGCTTGAGATTTTTTTTCTTGCAAGTTGTTGTACAATTCTTGCGCAGCATCTCTATTTTTTTCCAACAACTCACCTTTTTCTATTGCTTCAGACGCTTTATTAATCAAGTCTTCTATTTGATTAATAGATGCTTCTAAAAGAGTATTGTCGCCCTCGGCAAGAGAAACTAAAGTATTGTATAGTTCTGTTCTATCAGAAGTTTTTTTATTAAGCGCATCGGTCTCAGTTTTAATCGCTCCCTCTAGTGTTGCTACTTCATTTTTCGCTTTTTCAACTTTTGTTTTTTGAGCATTAAATTCTGCTTCTATCTTATTTTTTTCAAGGTCAAGAGCCTCTTCTGTAAACTCTAGAGAAACAACTTTTTGGCCACAGACAGGGCAAATATTATCCTCCTCACCCAAACGTTCCATTAAAGAGGTACGAATGTTCTTTGCAAATGCGTTAACTGTTTGTAAACGTCTTGTATGTTCAATTTCCAAACGTTCCAACTCTTGCTCCTCAGTTGCTAATGCTTGTTTGCAAGACTCTAGTTTAATAGAGTTTTCTTCAATATTTTTATTTGCTTGAGTTATTTCTTTGTCTTTTTCCTCTACCCTTTCTTTTTGGTTTTTTACTTTATCAAGAAGTTCTTTTCTTGCACGTTTTGCAGGCAAATTACATTCTTCTAGTTCTTTTTTATATGCTCCCAACTTTGCCTCTGCTTCTTCAAAATCTTTAACAGCCACATTCAAAGCTGTAGAAGAAAGTATATTTTTTTCTTCTGCATCAGGCAAGTCTTTTGTTAAAATAGACTGTTTCTCTTCAGTCCTTTTACTCAAATCCTTTTTACTATTAATATAGTTTCTTATCTCAGCCTCAATGGTTTGAGCATTTTCGTATACAGATACATAATCTTTTTCTGCTTGTAGTAGAGCAGAAAGTTTGCTATGCTCCTGCTCATTTTCTGAAAGTTTCATTTTCACAAACTCCACTCCACACATAGCTTCTTTGTATAAAAGTTCAAGCTCACCAATACGTGTTTTTGCATTTTCTTTTGTTGCAAGTTGCTCCTCTACATCAGACATATTTGCACGCACCTGAATTGTTTCTTCCCATTCTAGCACCCGTTTCTCTTTGCCAAGAAAATCTTCTGAAGAAACTGCCGCTTTTGCTACAGTTAGTTCGTTTTGTGCTTCAGTTAGATTTTTAGTATGAAGATTTTTATCTTGAAGCCAGTCAATCAAGTTTTGCACATCTTCTACCTTGTCAGATTTATCTTTTACAGCAGTTTCAAGATCTTTTTGTTGTTTTTCCAACTCATTTCTTTCCTCGTCACCTAGCACCACTATCTGCTCGTTGTCTTTTGCAGCTTCCTTGTATGCTTTCTCCACAGATAGAGTTTTATTATAGATAGCTATACCTATTTTTCTAAACTTATCTGTGCCAGAAATCTTCTCCAAAATAGCAGCTTTTTCATCTTCACTACTCTTTAAAAACCTAGTAAACTCACCTTGCGCAAGCAATGTGGTACGACAAAACTGATTATAGTCTAAACCTACTTTATGAGTTATAAATGTTTCAGTTTCGCTGTACTTTCTAGAATTATCAGCAGAAACCAATGTATTATCATTTGCATCCAAGAGTGCCCAAACTTGATTACTAATTTTAGTCTTTAATTCTGCTTTCTTACCTCTACGCACACTCCAATCTGCACAATAATCCACTCCATCATTTCCCACAAAATACAATTTCACAAACGCCTCTCCTGTAT
>JAXJWL010000192.1:0-16888 GCA_036308065.1 Paludibacteraceae bacterium | reverse complement strand
TTGAAATCTTTTCTCCATGGGAGGCAGGTAAAGTGCTTTATACCTATTATTTGGTGAAAAACGATAGTGTACAAACTCCTGCTGATGGTGTAAAAATAAAAGTGCCACTACAAAATATTGCGGTGAATTCTTGTTCTCACGTGGCTTATATAGATGCGTTGGGCAAGATTGATAAGATTGTGGCAAGTTCGGATCCTGGATTTGTTTATAATGAAAATTTCAGAAAAAAACTTGCAGAAGGTAACATAAAAAATCTGGGTGGTGCGTATGATATGAACTTTGAGCAGATTTTAAGACTGACTCCAGAGGTTTTAATGATTACAGGATTCAATGGAGTGGATAAAACAGCACTTAGAGTGCAAGGTACAGGTATTCCAGTGGTTTACAATTATGAATGGGTAGAAAAAACAGTACTAGGTAGGGCAGAATGGATTAAATTTTTTGGAGAACTATTTGATTGCCGAGAAAAAGCAGATAGCATATTTAATGAAATAAAAACAGAGTATATTAAATGTGCAGAAATGGCTAGTAAAGTTACCAATAAACCTACAGTTTTGAGCGGAACTCCTTATAAGGGTACTTGGTATATACCTGGAGGACAGACTTTTATGGCAGAGTTTTTTAGAAATTCTGGTATGAATTATTTTTATAAAGATAATAAAGACAATTTTAGTTTATCTCTTAGCCTAGAAACTGTGATGGGAAATTTCTTAGGAGCAGATATTTGGGTAGGGGTAGATGTGAAAACTTATGATGCTCTATCTGCTCAAGATGAGAGACTTATGATTTTTAAACCGATTAAGAAAAAACGTGTTTATCATCATTTAAATAGGATTACAGACACTGGTGGTAATGATTTTTGGGAGTCTGCTATGCTTCGCCCAGATATTCTCCTTAAAGATTTTATCAAAATAGCACACCCAGAACTTTTACCAGAGTGGGAACTTTATTATTTAGGAGAGGTGGAGTAAGTTGGGGAATCTTGTGCAAACGAGGGGAGAGCTGTTGTTTGTAATTTTTTTATGCTTGTTGAAAACTTTTTTTGATTTTTATTGCCTAAAAATTTGTGTATTAACAAAAAAATTACTTCCTTTGCACTCTCAAAATAGTGAATAACAAAAACTAATATAGCAATGTCAAAAGTTTGTCAAATTACAGGTAAAAAAGCGGGTATCGGAAACAACGTTTCTCACTCAAAAAGACGTACTAAACGTAAATTCGATGTCAATCTTTTCACCAAGAAATTTTACTGGGTGGAACAAGACTGTTGGGTAAGTTTAAATGTTTCAGCTAATGGTCTTCGTATAATTAACAAATTGGGATTAGATGCAGCTATCCGCCGCGCATCTGAAAAAGGTTATCTATAATCGTTAAATTAGAGGAGATCTAAAAAATGGCTAAGAAAGCAAAAGGAAATAGAGTACAAGTAATTCTTGAGTGTACAGAACACAAAGAAAGCGGAATGCCAGGCACTTCACGCTATATTACTACTAAAAACAGAAAAAATACAACAGAACGTTTAGAGTTGAAAAAATACAATCCTATCCTAAAACGTGTAACTGTTCATAAAGAAATTAAATAATAAAGATATACCATGGCAAAGAAAACAGTCGCAACCTTACAAAAAGGAGAAGGTCGTTCTTTCTCTAAGGTAATTAAAATGGTACGTTCTCCAAAAACTGGTGCTTACGTATTCCAAGAAGAAATCGTTCACAATGACAAAGTAAAAGATCTTTTAGCAAAATAATCTAAAAAATCTACTAAATACAATCGGGAGAGTTAATAGCTTTCCCGATTTTTTTTGTATTATATTAACAATACGAGAAAAATTTATTATATTTGTAGGTTAACTATAATAAACAATGGGCAGTTGCCCTTATAAATTTATCTAAATGGGATTTTTTTCGTTTTTCAAAAAAGACAATTCAAAAGAAAAGGAAGAAGTTTTAGACAAAGGTCTTGCTAAAACTAAAGAAAGTGTGTTTAGTAAAATATCTCGTGCCATTGTGGGTAAGAGCAAGGTGGACGATGAGGTGCTTGACAATCTAGAAGAGATATTGATTACATCAGACGTAGGGGTTGAGACCACACTTAGAATTATTGAGCGCATAGAAGAACGTGTGGCTCGAGACAAATATGTGGGTACAGATGAACTTCACACTATACTTAAAGAAGAAGTAGTGGCACTTCTTGCTGAGAATAATCTAGACGATTTGGCAGATATAGATTACGATTCATCAGAAAATCCATACGTTATTTTAGTTGTGGGTGTAAATGGTGTGGGTAAAACTACTACAATAGGCAAACTAGCAGCGCAGTTTACCAAGGCAGGTAAAAAAGTTTACTTAGGTGCGGCAGATACATTCCGTGCTGCGGCTGTAGAACAACTAGATATTTGGGGAGAAAGAGTAGGTTGCCCTGTTATTAAACAAAAAATGGGTGCAGATCCAGCTTCTGTGGCATACGACACCCTTGCTTCTGCTAAAGCTAACAAGGCTGATGTGGTGATTATAGACACAGCAGGTCGTCTTCACAACAAAGTTGGCCTTATGAACGAGCTTACCAAGATACGTAACGTAATGCAAAAACTTGTGCCAGATGCTCCACACGAAGTATTATTGGTTTTAGATGGCTCTACAGGTCAAAATGCATTTGAACAAGCAAAACAATTTACAAAAGCTACACAAATCACAGCACTTGCAGTAACAAAACTTGACGGTACTGCAAAAGGTGGTGTGGTAATTGGTATTTCAGACCAGTTTAAAATACCTGTGAAATACATTGGTCTAGGCGAAAAAATAGACGACTTACAACTATTTGATAAGACAGCATACGTTAATACTTTATTAGGAAAACTATAATGAAGAAACCATCTATACATTTCATTAGTTTGGGTTGCTCAAAAAATTTGGTCGACACGGAAAAGCTTATGAAGCAATTTTCTGCATCGGGATTTAAGGTTTATCACGATACAGACGCAAAGGTGGCACCTATAGTGGTGATTAACACTTGTGGTTTTATAGGTGATGCCAAACAAGAAAGCATAGAAATGATACTGTCTTATTGCGACTTAAAAGAGCAAGGAAAAATCAAGGAAATCTATGTAATGGGTTGTCTTTCAGAAAGATATAGAAAAGAACTTGCTGAGGAAATACCAGAAGTAGATGGTTATTTTGGTAAATTTGACCACGACCAACTGTTGGAAGCACTAAATAAAAAGTACAATGCTACATTGTGCAATGAAAGAGTTCTTACAACTCCAAATCATTATGCTTATCTGAAAATCGCAGAAGGTTGTAATAGAGCTTGTTCTTATTGCGCAATACCTATTATTACAGGTCCATACAAGAGCAGAACTATTGAAGATATAGAAGATGAGGTGAAATACCTTGTTAAAAATGGGGTGAAAGAGTTTCAAGTGATAGCGCAAGACTTGAGTTTCTACGGACTAGACAATTACAAGAGACTTGCTCTGCCTGAACTTATAAAAAGACTTTCTGATATACAGGGTGTAGAATGGCTACGCTTGCATTATGCATATCCAACACAGTTTCCATACGAAATCTTAGACGTTATAAACGAAAGAGAAAATGTTTGTAACTATTTAGATTTGGCTCTTCAACATAGTTCTGACAATATGTTGAAGTATATGCGTAGAGGTATTACGTACAATCAAACAGTGGAACTTTTGTCTGAAATTAGAAATAAAGTACCAGATATCTGCCTTAGAACTACCCTTATGGTAGGGCATCCAAACGAAACTGAAGAAGATTTTCAGCATTTGCTAAACTTTGTGCGTGAACAAAAGTTTGAACGTATGGGTGCGTTTATGTATTCTAACGAAGAGGGTACATACGCAGATAAGAACTATGAAGATAATGTGCCAGAAGAAGTTAAGAGAGAAAGATTGGACACACTTATGATGGTTCAACAAGGTATTTCTTGGGATTGCAATCAGAAATTGGTAGGAAAAACAGAAAAAATCATTATAGATAGGGTAGAGGGCGATTATTATGTGGGTAGAACCCAATATGATTCTCCAGATGTGGATACTGAATGTTTAGTGAAGAAGTCTGATGCCGATTTGGAGATAGGAAATTTCTATAAAGCAGAGATAGTCAAAGCAGAAGAGTTTGATTTTTATGCCAAGATTGTAGACTAATCTCACCGAGAAAAGACGAAACCTATATCAAATACAGTGAATAACAAAGAACTACTTTTAGAATTATCCAAAAGATTGGGTAAGTCTCAGAAGGAAATATCCAGTATGCTAGAGCATACTTCTGGGGCTATTGTATCTAGTCTAAAGAGTGGAAATATAGTTTCTATTCAGGGATTTGGGAATTTTGAACCTCGTGCAAAACAAGAAAGAGAGATTGTAAATCCTACAACAAAAGAGGTGATAAAAGTGCCTGCAAAGGTGTCTATAAACTTCAAAGCAGGAACAATTTTAAAAGAAAAAATTAAAAATATTACACAACGTGGAAAATAAAAAGATTACTTTGCAAGAACTTGCTGACGTAATTTCTGCTCACTCTGGTGCTACTAAACGCTTCACAGATAGTTTTTTACGTGAGTTGGTAGTAGTAATACAAGAGTATTTGGAGAAAGACGGAATAGTAAAGGTGAAAGGTCTTGGTACTTTTAAACTTTTGTGGATAGAAGCAAGAAAAAGTGTAAATGTGGCAACAAAAGAGACCATCGTATTGCCAGCGCATTATAAATTGTCGTTTACACCAGAAGACTCTGTAAAACAAGAATTAAATACAGCGGAAAACTTAGTTTCTGGAGGTGCTACAATAATTCAAGATGCTGAAAATGAGGTAGAAACCATAGAAAACGAAAATCAAGTGGTTTTACAAGAGGTAGAAATTCCATTGGAAACAAATGAAGAACCTCTTGAAGAAGAATCTGACGAACAAGAAATTGTGACAGAGGAAACTCCTGAAGAAGAATCGAAACAAGAGATTGTAGTAGCAGAACCTAAAAATGATGTTTCAGAACCTGAAAATGTTGCAGAATCTCCTTTAGAACCAAAGGAAACAGTTGCTCCTGAATCTTCTGAAAGAAAATCGCACAAAACATTAGTTATTATCATAATTGTGTTGGTGTTGGTAATAATCTGCTTGGCTGCTTATATAATGATTCCAAATGTAGAAGGCAAACTAATGGGATTGTTTAAACCAACGCTTAAAGAAACAAATTTTGAAGTAGTTTCTGCTCCAGCAGACTCAACAAATCTAGAAAGAGATACAATTTCTGTGGAGGTAGAAAAACCTGCAGAACCAGAGGCTGAAGTACAAGTAAAAGATGAATTGCCTGCTCAACCAATGATTACTGTAGAAAATTACACTCCAAGTATTGCCAAAAATGCTCCAGTGCGTGAGGTAGTTACAGTGATAGATGGTAGTCGTCTTACAATGGTTGCCTACAGAGCATACGGTCACAAAGCATTTTGGGTATATGTTTTCGATGCAAATAGAGATAGACTTAAACGTCCTTCAGATGTAGAAAAGGGAATGGAACTTCGCATACCAGACCTACCAAAATCTCTAGTAAATTCTAAAGACCAAAGATGTTTGGATAAGGCATACGAATTGGCAAAACAATATGATAAGTAAAAAAATATTTTAATTTGATTTAAAAAAATAAGAGGTTAACCGCGGTTAACCTCTTATTTTTTTATCTTTTATTATCTCTTCAGGGTGAAGTGTCCACTCATGGTTTCTTCTGTTTCTGGCACTAGGATTACATACCAGTAATCGTCTTGTACCATGCCGTGACCATTGTAGTTGCCATCCCAACCTTCGAATTCTGAACCAATAGATTTGTATAGAAGTTTAGAGTGGCGGTCATAAATCATAATGTATGCGCTTGGTGCGGTTTCAATACCTTTTACCATCCATTTGTCGTGTACACCGTCGTCGTTTGGTGTGAAGTATAAATCTGGCTCCAATTCAATTAGATTTAGAGTGAAATATACAGTGTGTTTACAACCATATTCGTCTTTTCTAAAGTCGTCTGCAGTGTATTGTGTCATACCTTCTTGATAAATACTTGGGTCGTATCTAAAGGTAATTGTTTCACCGATAGGTAGTTCTACCTCTTTTTCGTATTCTTTATGTGGACCAGCTGTCTCAATGATTGTTTGAGTGGTGTGTGGATAGATATAAAGAATGTGTTCGTCTCTCCACATTACGAAACCATCACCATCTTCGTCTACTACTTGGTCGTTGTTGAAGGCGGTAGCATTTCTTTGTGCATTTTCATATGTTGCACTATCTACATCTATATGAGTGAATGTAATTTCATCAATAGCAAAGTCGTTGTAACCTGAACTTGTATTATAACTTGTTACAGTAATAATTACTTCGTCACAATCTTCTTTGGCTATAAAGGTATATTTATATTCTTTCCAATCTTGTTGGTCGATTTTTAGAACGTTGGTGATAGGGTATCTTTTATTTTTATAGTTGATAGTGAAATCTATTTTTGCAGGGTCTGAGGTTTTAGGGTTGCCTGCAATAGTAGAAGTTTCTCTAACTACGAAGCGTAAAATATATTTTTCACCTTTAATAATTTTTCCTGGTTGTTTGATAGAGAATACAGGACCTTCAATGTCTCCACCATCTACTTCTATAAAGTATTTGTTATTTGGGTCGTTTGCTTTATAGGCAGTGCAACCATTGATACCTTTGTCTGTAAGTCTTACCAAACCATCGTGAGAAGACATACCTGCAGTTTTTGCAGGGAATGTGTCGCTGTATTTGTTATTTGGGTTAACAACAAATTTGTCTTCAACAGTTACCTCTTTTGGGTCTTGTGTTTCATCTATTATTGTGTAACTATATACAAATGTACTATCATTAATTTGTCTAGCTTTGTCTTTGCTCAAACCACTAGAATTAATGTTTATGCCACGTCCAGAAGGAGCAGGACTAATACTAGGCTCCATAGGGTCTGGCGCTGGTGCAATAGGGTTATCATTTGGAGCAGGACTGATTGATGGTTCGTTTGGATCTGGACTAATACTAGGCTCTTCTGGTGCTGGTGCAATAGGAGCAGGGTTTGGATTTGGTGTAATTGGTTCATCATCTGGTGCTGGCGCAGGAGGAGCGATTGGGGTATCTGTACTTTGTACATTCAACTTGTGTGCATATTTTTCTACAATATGCACTTTTACAGGGAAGTTTGAATTGCCATTTGCAAAATATTCAGTATCCAATGTGATGGTGTTTTCTTCTGTAGAAATAGCACCTTCTGGGAATGGAACTTCTTGATTATCTTTTTTCCAATACCATTCATATTCGTCTCTATCAGCCTTTGTTAGGGTGGTGATAGTTACTTTTTGTTCTTCTTCAGAGTCTGCAGTAAAGCAGTATGTAGAAGTTTTAGGAGTATAAACTTCTATTTTAAATATTTCTTTGTGAGTGTTGCCATTTGAAGTGATAACGCACATGTATTCATCTTTTGTAGCATTGTATATAGTGTGTTGCCATGCAGCTTCGCCTGCGTTTTTCACTACAGCTGCACCTTGGGTGCCATCTTCATTTCTCTTGTACCAATTGTATGTACAGCCTTCGCATCTTTTATCTTCAGGTACTACAAGTGTGATACTTCCGTCTTCTTTTGCTTGAAGTTCTTCTTCTTTTGAAGTATGTTCGGTACAATCTTTAATAGTAATTTCAAAGTAATCAGTACCTAGAAGCATAGGAGGACGTCCTGCTATTGGTGCATTAGGATCTGGATTTGAATATGGAATTTCGTATATTTTACAAGAATATTTTAGAACATCACCTACATTTGCATTTGCAGGTTTAATGTGTATAGTGTCTGTTTTTGTTGTTCTGGTACTTTCGTTTGGCATTGTCCAAACATATTCATAATTTGTACCAGCTTTACTTGCTTTTAGAGTAGAGTCTGCCGCATTGTTACACATTGTAGATTCTACAGTGATGCTACAATCTTTTGTTTTAACAGAAAATTTCTCTATATATACAATGGTATTACCATTTTCTTTGGTGGTAATAGTACATGTATAAGGATCTTCGTCACCTACTACATTGCTTGAAACAACAGTGATTTCTGTGTTTGTAAGAGATGGGTCGTGATCCCAAACTACACTACTTCCTGTTTTATCACATATTAGTGTTACAATTTGGTTTGTACAGTATGTTACAGCAGGGTGATTGATAGTCTCTTCTTTGCCACAGTCTTTAGGTGTAATAGTGTGAGTTTCTGTGATTGTATGTGGTGTACCATTAGCTGCTGTTGTCTCAATGATGCAAGTGTAAACTAAAGGTGTAAGAGATGTTATGCTAATATTTAAATCAGTAAAAGCAGTGCCAGAAGCATCTTTCCATGTAACAGTACCTGTTGTAAAGGTAGATTTAGGTGAAAGGGTACATGTAGTACCTGAACATGGAGTGTATTCTTTGGTCGCTGTAGCAGTAGTTCCACAACCTGTTTTTCTTGTATCGATACTAATAGTTTGACTTTTAGCACCACTTGTATAACAAACATCAGAAGAAGTAGAAAGTACGTATGAGAATGTTCCTACACTGTTAGGTGCTGTAACACTTAAGTCTTTACTTGTGCTCACTACTTGTGTTTTGCCATTTTCTTTCCATTCATATTTATAATTTGATGCAGGCTCTAGTGTGCCACCATGAACTGCTTCAAGGGTTGTAGTAATAGTAGCTTGTGTTCCTGGGCAAACAGGAGTGGTTGCAAATTTATAGTTAAATGTATCGTAAACGGTAACATTGAATGTATCTGTTGTGGTTGAACCAGCTGAATTGATTACAGTGCCAAAATATACATCATCTAGTGCAAAGTCATTGCCTGCAGGCTCTGTTGTATAATTCACAATGTAAATATGACACCAGTTTAAGTCTTTAGGAGGGGTGTATGTAGCCTTATATTCATTCCATTCGCCTAATGTGGTAGAAGCTGTGAATTCAAGTAATGTATGTTTTCCTGTTTCATTTTCAATAACGAATTTTAATTTAGGAAGAGAGTTTGCACCGTGTAAAGCATATTCTTTATCAATATTAGCAGCCCAGCAACTAAATTGGTATTCAACTCCTCCTTTAAGTTTAAGATTTCTTGCAGACCATACACGTGCATCTGGGTCGCTAGCACCATCACAAACTAAAAGATAATCCCCAGAGTGAGGTTTTAAATCTGAAAAGTAAGCAGTTTTTACATCATTAGCATTTTTTGCTGTTGTGCATGCACCGATACCAATATTAACACCTTTGTCATCAAAATTTAGGTATTGGTAATCAATCCAATCTCCTAGTTTATTTTCTTCTCTCAACGTTGGCTTCTTTGCTGGAAATTCAAAACCTCCTAATGTGATTAAGTTACCAGTGTTAGTTGAAGTTCCATTCGTAGTAACCTCGCAAGTGTAAGTTGCAGATTTTTCTAGGTTTGTAGCATTGTACGTTTGATTTGTAGCACCATTGATTATAACACCGTCTTTGTACCATTGGTAAGAGTCGCCAGAAGATGCTGTCATTGTAGCATCTTGACCATAACACTTTGTTATGCTCTCTGCAGCTTGTATTGTACCTACTGACAATAAAGCTGATACTAAAAATATAATTGATTTTTTCATAGTCGATTTTTACATTTTTTTACAAGTTACAAAGGTAACTAATTATGCAATAATGCACAAAAAAAACGGCATCGAAATGCCGTTTTAAACGTTTTATATCACTATAAATTAACAAATTTATTTTTTATATAGTTGATAATACATTTTTTACTTAATCTCATGTTGGGTTAGGTTATATACGGTGTAATTTCCGTTGCCTTCCACCATGGTCATTTTTGTTAAAACGTATGCCTTAGGGTCGTAAACTAAAACTATTTTAGAATATCCTTTTTCTCCTTTTTTAAGGTCTTTTGTAAGGGTAAATTCGTGACCACCATTGTTTGCATAGCTAAGTGTAGCTTCGTTTTCATTTGCAACTCCTTGTACATCACCTGCCATACACATCACAAGAGTGTTTTTAAGAGTAAGCATTGGGCTACCTTCCTTAATATTGTGATTGCGAACTTTACCTCTTGTTTTCATTGAGAAAGCATCTGGAGTAATTTGTATGTAATCACCTTCTGGTTGGCTATAGTTCATAGCAAAGTTTTGTGGTTGGTATTGTAATACCCCTTTAGAAATCACAGGATTTGCCATGCCTTTAAGGAACTTTTGTTGCTCAAATTGGCAACTAACTTGTTGTGGAGCGTTAGCTTTTAATTCTGCTATAACTTTATCGTTTGCTAGGGTAGCGCTTGTTGAAAGAACACAAAGTGCAACCCATAAAATCATTTTTTTTATCATAATATTAGGTATAAAGTGCACCGTTGATAGAAATAACTTCACCGTTGATGTATGCTGCGTTTTCAGAAGCAAGGAAACCTACAAGTTCTGCTACTTCTCTAGCTTCGCCAAAACGTCCTGCAGGGATTTGTGCTGTAAGACCTGCTTCGTCTAAGCCGTCAACCATGTCGGTTTTAATGAAACCAGGAGCAACTGCGTTTACAGTTACTTTCTTTTTAGCAACTTCTTGTGCAAGTGCTTTAGTAGCAGCGATTAAGCCACCTTTTGCAGCAGAGTAGTTGGTTTGTCCTGGAAGACCTTTGATACCAGAAAGTGATGCCATATTGATGATACGACCATTTTTCTTTCTTAGCATTTTGGTAAGTAGAGGGCGTGTTACGTTGTAGAATGAACTTAGGTTTGTATTTAATACTCCAAACCAATCTTCTGGTTCAACGAAAACCATTAAGTTGTCTCTGCGAATACCAGCATTGTTTACTAAAACTTCGATGTATTCGTTAGGGTGTTCTTCTTGCCATTTTGCTAATACTTCTGCACATTCTTCTGTGTTTGAAACGTCGAATTTAAGTAGTTCGCCGTCGCCACCAAGTTCACGAATTGCAGCTAAGGTGTTGTTTGCTTGTTCTTCGTTAGAAGCATAGTTAATCACTACTTTATATCCCATTTCTGCTAGTTTGATACTAACAGCTTTTCCGATTCCGCGGCTTCCGCCAGTTACTAATGCGTATTTCATATTTTTAGAATTTATGTGTGTTTTAATTATTCGCTTCGCTCATGATTTTGCTACTGCTCGGCAATGCTTAAGCAAACTTATCATTGCTCTCGCATAATCTCAAAATTCCTAATTCCTAATTCCTAATTCCTAATTCCTAATTCCTCATTTATCTTTCCCATGCCGATGATTTCTGCGCATGTCATACAAGACGTCATAGAGACACCCAAAATGCCATGAAGGTTTAAGTTTTCACCTGTAAGAAGCAGATTTTTTACTGGAGTTCTTGCAGAAAGTATTGTCATCATGGTGTTTGTATAGTCTTTCTTAATGCCGTATGCAGTACCATTTATGGTATTGGTGTAGGTCATGTAAGAAATAGGTGTGCTAGTGTAGAATGTATCCACAGCGTCTTCCAAACCATTTACAATGCTAGATGCTAGCTCAATACATTCACGAGTTTTGTTGTTTTTCATAGTCACGTAGTCTTCACCACGTTTGCCGATAGGTTTATTTGCCCATTCTTCTACTTCTTCCCAAAGCATAGGGGTGAGCAAATCTATTTGGTCTGCAAAGCCATTGTTGTTTGAGTGGTTGTAGTAACTCACTAATACTCTGTCTGTTTTGCCAGGAGTATAGTTCCATTGGTCTGCATTTTTGTAAATGTATTGATTCCTATTTAGGTGTGCAACAGCATTTGGTTTCAGGATGATATTGGCAGTGAACATACCGAATGAATTTTTCATATTGTCCATTCTTTTTCTGAACACTTTTCTTATCACTTCGCTGTTTTTCACTAAAGCAATGGTGCGGGTAGGGTGAGCATTTGAGATAACCCAATCTGCTTCTATTATTTCTTCACCGTTTATTTCCACTTTGGTTATTACACCATTTTCTTCTATAAGTTCGGTTACTTCCGCTTTAGTTCTTACTACGCCTCCGTTTTTGGTAATAGAGTCTGCCAAAGAGTTTGCTACAGCTGAGCCTCCGCCTTCTTCAATACGCCATGCACTTTGTATAAATGAGTTATTTATTTGTGCAAAGGTGTAAAGTGGTAGGTTTTCGTGAAGGTCCATTTTTAGCGAACAACCTGTTAAAACCTGTCTTAAAAGAGGGTCTGAAATGGTCTCTTCTAAGAAGTTTTTAGCTGATTGACTAAATAATGATGTGCTATAGAAATCAGTTGCATTTTTAGGTTTAAAACTATCAAATATATGAATGCCCACTTGTTTTAGGAACTCTGTATAGCGTTTTAGTTCCTCTTTTTGATGTGGAAATTCGTCAGATAGGCATTTTATAAATTCGTCGTGTCCTTGGGCAAAAAAGTAAGACTTGTCGTTTATCCTCACTTCGTCGAAAAGTGGGTCCATTTTTTTCCAAGGTAGGTCCATAAGACCCATATAAGAGAAAAGTCTATTAAGTGGTTGACCCTCGTCTAAACCTCCAACATAGTGGAAACCAGTGTCGAACAATTGTCCTTTACGTTTGAAAGACTGAAGACAACCGCCTAAAACGGCGCCACGTTCTAGCACGCATACATTCATACCATTTTTTGATAAAATGTATCCGCATTCTAGGCCACCTAGACCACTTCCTATAATTACAACATCAAATTTCATCCTGTTCTGGTTTGAAAGTTTTATTATGTTTCATAATTATCTTTTGGAAAACACTACTTTTCTTCATTAAGTTGAAAATAAATGGTTGCAAGCAATAAGAAAGCAGTAGTGTAGCACTCATACCTATTAGAGTTGTTAGACCAATAGATGCGATAGCAGGGTGAGTGGCAAACATCAATGATGAAATGCTCACTATTAGTACCACGGCAGATAGGAAAATGGCTGTTTTGTGTTGCATTAGCAAACGGCCTTTTTCACGTGTTCCACCTAGAAGTCCGTCCATAATAAAGATGCTATAGTCTACACCAACACCAAAGATAAATGATGAAACTATAATATTTATTAGGTTGAACTGAATACCAAATATTGCCATTATACCTTGAACTATATACCAACTTAGTCCCATAGGAATGAAGGCGATAATTGATAGCACAATGCTCTTTAGCGAAATTAAAAGCACAAGAAGTACGAATGCAGACGAAATGCCAAGAATGATATTAAAGTTGTCGTTTAGTGTCTTAACCATGTCTTGTGTGTAATAGAATGGCTCTATTACCACTGCTTTTTCGTAGGTTAAAATACTATCGCAAGTCTTGTAGATATTGTCTGGACTTATTTGTACAGGTGTGAATACTAGATAGTTACCATCTGTATTTTCTACCCAATTAGATTTTAATCCATCTGGAATAAAGTCTGCTTCTAGTATGCTTTGTGGCTCAATATCAGATTCAATAAGTGTGAAGAATGGTTCAAAAAGTTCTTCTGTGAAGCCATATTGTTCTCCACTTTTAATGATATTTTTCTTAACTTCTTTTATTTTGGCAGGTGTCCAATAGTTTTTCCACAATTGTACCTTTTCGTTCATTTCTGCTGTGCTACTCAGGATAAGAGAAGAATTGCCACAGTTTTTCACAATGCCTTGTTCTTTAAGTTGAGAAAGGTGCTTGCTAAACTCTTTGTTGTATACAAGTGCAGAGTCTAAGTTGTTGGCACTCACCGCAAAATAAAGTGAAGCATTGCCATGGTTTGTCTTCTCATTTAGAAGCTGAGTGGAACGTACTACATTTGGGTCGTTGTAACCGATGTTTTTCAAGTTGGTATCAAATTCCACATTTCTTGAAGTGAAGAAGCAAATAATAGAAATGATGATAAGTGAGAATACAAGCCATCTTTTTTCTTCAAATGGATAGGTATTAATCTTTTCTAATATTCTAAATGCTTTTTCAGAGTGTTTATTGTTCTCTGTATTAAAGAATTGTGGTAAGAATATTAAACAGAAAAATGTGGTACCTATAAGTGCAAATGTGGCAAAAAGACCAAAGTCTTTAAGCAGGTCTGAGTCTGTAAATAGCAGTCCCATAAATGCACCAATAGTGGTGATACTACCTAAAATAACAGGTTTGGTTTGCTCTCTAAGTACTTTTTCTGGGTCGTTTACGTATTTATAATGTGTAAGCACATGTAGGCAATAACTCAATGCCACCCCTAGTACTATTGCACCTATACCCATGGCCATAAGCGAGATAATGCCTTGCATAAAGTATAAGCAGAATAGAGCGAATAGCATACCATAACCTACTGGTAAAAGTAGGAAAAGTAGGGTAGATTTATTTTTGAAACAAAGCCAAATAAGACCACAAGCAAGTAGTAGTGAAATGCCCATGGTAAGAAGTAAGTCTTCTTTTATTTGGCGTGAGTTGAATACACTCTGAATAGGTGCTCCGTGGAATAAAACTTCTACATCTGCAAAATTTTCAGATAGCACTTCTCTTTCTTTTTCAATTTGTTTTACAAGATAAGTGCCTGTCTTTGAGTCGAATCCAGTAAAGTTTGGAGAAAGGAAGGTGATTACCATAGTGGAATCTGGTGTGAAGAAGTGTCCATCTATGATTTTATAATTGCTTCCTAATGCTTTGCTAAATTCTGAAGCTTTATTTTTAAGGATATAGCGTAGTCGGGCAGGGTCTTGCTGGATAAGTTCGTATGTGTAGTTGCCAGCTGCAGATTCTAGGTCTGCATAGTTTTCTGCCATTTGTTCTTCTAGATTTTCTGCGGTGAAAACACTATCAAATGCTTTATAGTCGTTTTCATCTAAGAAAAGTGGTAGGTTTGAGTAAAGATATTCCACACCACTAAATAGAAGTTCCTCGTCTAGTCGATATAAAATATTATCAATCAACGAGTCTTTGTTGTGAGCTAGTAGTGAGTCTGTAAAGGCATCACAAGCTGCGATAAGGCTATCGGTATTTACTTTTCCGTCTTTGTTTGAGAAAGTAATGAATACCTTATCTTTTACTTTTAAGTTGGTAAAAACTAATTGTTGGCTAGAGCCAATATTGCCAGAAGGCAATAGTTTAGAGATGTCTTCTTCGTATTTAATTTGAAGTCCGAAGAAAGCAAAAACCAAAGTACTCAATATCATGGTTAGATATAAGAGTATTGGTTTTTTCTTGAAAAATCTATAAATAGCTATAGTTATTTTAGACATTGCATTTCAGCTTTTAATTCCATAAAGGTTGTTTCATCTTTGTATAACTTAGCTTCTACTTTATAATTATTTTCATCTATTGCTGTGGTAGAAACGCTAAGCTCTAGAAGAGGGTGCTCAGTAGGAGTAACAAGTGCTGTAAGTCTGCATTGTTTCAAGTTGTTAAGTAAAAGATTTTTACCAACAACCTTTTCTGTACATGTTTTAATCATGTAGATGTTGCATACCCCTGGAGAAATAGGTTTTTCAGGGAAATGGCCTTTATAAACCTCACAATCTGGGTTTAATTCTAAAGAGAATTGACCTTTACCTTCTGAAATTTCTGAATTTAGTATGTTGAAATAATTATTGATTCCCATTTTTATAAATTATTTTCTTTGCGCCACTCTCTAATAAACTCTGGAACTGTGATTTCAAATTCTCCTTGTTTGGTGACGAAAAGTTGTGTTGTAGATGCTGTTAAAATGGTAGCACCATCACTTTCTCTTGTTATTTTATAATCAAACATCAATTTGGCAGATTTTGTAGGCACGTAAGTGGTTTCTACTATTAAAACATCGCCCATTGATGCTGTTTTTTTGTATTTAATGTGTAGATCTACGATAGGGGCAAAATATCCACTATTGAAAATCTTTAGGTATGAAAGACCAAATTCTTCACCGAAGGCTTCGCGTCCGTCTTCTAAAAATTTTACATAGTTGCCATGCCACACCATGTGAATAGCATCTACTTCATAAAAAGAGATTTTCTTTTTTATGGTGTTTGTTAGTTTAGGGGTGTCCATAAAAATTATTCTTGTATAAATATTTTCATTTGGCAAGACACAATAACGTTGTCGCCAACAGAAGTTTCTGCAGATACCAATGTGATGCCTGCTGCTTCACCTAAAACTTTTAGGTTTGTTACTAGACTTTCACCTGCTTTAGGCAAGGTGTTGATTTTGCATTTTTTGATTTCGCCTATAAAACCCAATTTTGGAGGAAGTCCTGCCTTGAAGGTTTTATAACCAGCAAAAGCTGCAGCTGATTGAGCAATATGCTCTATCAGCCCAGGCTCTTGCATGTAGCTATCTCTGCAAAAAATATTATCGCTAGAAATGGTTAAACCTGTTTTTCCACCCATGTCGTCTGCTTCGTACAAGGTATCTACCATAACGATAGGAGCACGTTGTGGAATAAGTTCAAATATTTCTTCGCCTTTAAACAGAGGTTGTTTTTCCATTATTTTTCAATGTTATCCCAAATATAATCGTAAAGAAGACCAAAGGTTTTTAGTTGAGCGATTTCTGTACCTTTGATTTTTACTTTAAATTCGCTTTCGATAAGAGCTACCATATCTACTAAGCTAAGAGAGTCTAACTCTAATGTAGATTTAATGTCTGCATCAGGAGTGATTACGTCTGCTTCAACTTCAAATTCTTCGATTAGAACTTCGTTGATTCTTTCTATTAATTCTGCTTTTTCCATAATTATTAAATATTAAATGTTAAAAGTATAGTTTTTGTTGTTTATTATAGGTTTCTTACGATAAGGGTTGAGTTTGTACCACCAAAACCGAATGAGTTTGATAGGAATGTATCAAATTTCTTCTCGATGCGTTTTGCTGGGATATTTAATTTTGCTGAATCCTCATCTGGGTTTTCGAAGTTGATGTTTGGAGCGATAAAGCCATTTTTCATCATAAGCATTGAATAGATAACTTCAGAAGCACCAGCCATCCACATT
>JAXJWL010000191.1:0-1551 GCA_036308065.1 Paludibacteraceae bacterium | reverse complement strand
TTATTAAATTTTCAAAAACATGACATTGACTTAATGCAATTTTAAATGCAAAGATACTACATAAATGTTTTGTATATTCTAAAATATTTGTAAATTTGCATAATACACATTAAATCAAATAATATGAAACGAATTTTATGCTCCTTGCTTGGTGCAATGGCCTTTGCGGGAGCAATAAACGCGCAAGAGGCAAAAGAAGACAATTTCACTTGGGGAGGTGCCACCGTTTACTTTGTTATTACTGACAGGTTTGCCAACGGCGACCCTACTAACGACGTAAACTACGGACGCAAAAACGACTACGGTAGCGAAAGACTAAACGCCGCAACTTTTCACGGAGGCGACTTTAAAGGCATGACCGAGAAAGCTAAACAAGGTTACTTCAAAGACATGGGCATAGACGTGGTTTGGATGACAGACGTTTACGAACAAATCCACGGTTGGATGTCCGGTAGTGGCCCAATCAACGACTTCCCACACTATGGTTATCACGGATATTATCCACTCGACTACACTCAAATAGACAAAAACTATGGTACAGTAGAAGAATTTAGAGAACTAGTAGATGTGCTTCACTCACAAGGCATTCGTGTGATGCTTGGTGCAAATATCAACGACCCTGGCTACCCTACACTACTAGATGCAGTTCAATTAGGCTTCGCCAAAACAGGACTAACAGAAGAGCAAGCAGCCGAGCACATAAAAACATGGAGCTACGATGAGTTTTATGCCAATAGACTAAACTGGAAAGGCTGGTACAACAGAGAATGGATTCGTATGCCCGACGAAGGTTGGGACGAAAATCACCCACTAGAAGCCACCCTTTTTGGTATGCCAGACTATAAAGACGAAAACAACAATGCAGTAAAAATACCTGCATTCTTAAAAAATAAATGGAAAAAAGAAGGCAAGAAAAACGATGCTTGGGTAAATCCATCTGCCGTTGCCTTGCGTAAAGACCACAAATGGAGCCCAATGCAATACGTAACAGCATGGATTGCTTCTTGGGTAGAAGAATTTGGTATCGACGGCATGCGTTGCGACATTGTAGAAAACACCCGCACCTATCGTTGGAAAGAGTTTTCAGACGCATGCAACGCTGCGCTAAATAAATGGCGTGCAGATCACCCAGAAGACCCTGCCAGCAAATGGACCGATGGTTTCTACATGACAGGCGACTTCGACCGTGCAAGTATCGACTACAAAGCAGACTATGCAGAAGCAGGTTTCTCTTCAATGGTAAACTTCTATTTCCCAAAAACTGGCGATTTAGACGGCATTGTTTACACATGGCAAGCATACTCAGATAGCATTCAAAAATATCCAAATTGGCACGCATTCAGTTATCTAAACAACTCATACAACCGCGACGCCAACATGGACAATATGATAAACTGCGCCACCACATTCTTGCTTACACCGGGCGTGGCACAAATTTTCTATGGCGACGAAACCCTTCGCCCACTAAGCGATGCAAAATACAATGTAGATGCAGCGCAAGCATTCCGTTCTGATATGAATTGGAACAGCATCGACACCACCGTACTAGCC
>JAXJWL010000190.1:0-2052 GCA_036308065.1 Paludibacteraceae bacterium | reverse complement strand
GTGTAACCTATACCTATTAAATGTGAATATGAATCTACTGTGTGAGAAAATTCATAATATATGCCTAATGTGTTTATCTCGTCAATAGACCAATCTAGCCCTGCTCTGTAACAAATTTCGTCGTACCAAGGGGTGTTTTGTTCTTTGGCGGGCCCGTTATTCCCGCTATTCCCTTCGGTCATCAATACGTCGGTCATCAGTACGTCGACAGGCTCAGTGACCGCGACAGGCTCAGCGACCGGACGCTGTAGTGGGTTTGTCATTTCTGCGTAAATATAGGCAGAAAGTGGTGCCACAGGAATGGTGTATGCGAGTTCCAATTTTGATACTAGTTGCCAACTGTAAGACTTGTCTGCTGTGGCGTATGTCATTTGCGCTGTTTCTTGCAGTGAAAGTGCAAAATCGCCAAATTCCACTTGTGGTATGGCAGAAAGTTTTGCACAGTGCTCCATTACTTCTGCGTTTGAATAAAGGAATTCGTATCCTGCTTCTAGTGCAATATTTGGATGTGGTGTGTAGGTGGCTGCAAATACTGTTTTGCAGGCATCAAACAAACCATTTTCTGGAGCTAGAAAGTTTGCAAATGAAATTTCTTCGCCTAACGATAGTGTAACTTCGTCTATAGGAGAATATTCTGCATAAACATCTATCTGTCCACCAAGATTTGTTTCTTTTTCTCCACTTGCAAAGATAGATAAAATAGGAATAGTAATAAGTGTTAGTGTAAAGAATATTTTTCTCATTAATGTTAAGGTTTAATTTGTACTGATTTTTGCATTTTGTTTTGCACTGCAAAGGTACTTTAAACCCTACTTATGTGTCAATCCCAATTTTTTAGGTTTTTGTATCCCTATTTTTAGGGATATATATAATAAGGTGTAGTTAGTTGGCGAAGTCCGACATTTCTATAATGCCGTTTTGGATGGCATAAATAGTAAGACCAGCAAGAGATTTGATGCTAGTTTTAGAAGTGATGTTTTTTCTGTGAGAAATCACTGTATGTGTGCTAATGTTTAGTTTGTCTGCCACTTCTTTGTTTGAGTTTCCTGCAAGTAAAAGGCGTAGCACGTCTATTTCTCTTTCTGTAAGTTCTATGTTGGGGTTTTCTGCTATTTGTACTGCAGGAGCAGATGTAGAAATGATATTTGGTGTTTTGCCCTCAAATTTTTCCACAAGTGGAATAAGCACTGTGTCTTCTATTAATGTGTGGATTTTTAAGTCGTGTTCTAGGTCGAAAAGACAATTTAGCAGTTTGCGACGCAGGTTGTTTTTATCCTCAAATGGAAGATATTTAATAATAAGTCCTTTTATATCAGCTAGTTTGTCGTCGATATTGTCGTGATGATGTTTGTAGTCAATTACGCTGTAGTCGGCTTGTGAGGCAGAGCTTGCAGTGTGCTTTGGGGCTGAGTTGCTTTGGTTTGCTAGTGAAATCATATATGGAAACACAATGTCGTTTTCGTAGGCAAAGTGTTTTTTGATTTCGTCTATATAGTTTTGAACAAAGTCTTCTAATAGTTTGATACCTGTGCAATTTGTTTCTTGAGAAATCTGCGTAACGTACTTAATTATTTTGTTGGCACGTTCGTTTAGGTAATAATTGTGACAGTTTTGAAGGTATTTAACTACACATTTTATGTCATCTAAGTTGAAATCTGGTACATTTTTCACAGTTTTATTGGCAAATAGGGTGGCAAAGTGAAGATAAAGTGTAGGATTGATATTATTTTCCCTACAAATGTCTTCTACAGTTTTCTCTTTTACTATAAAAGGCACTCCCAAATGTTCTAGAAGCAATACTTGCTTGAAGTCTCGCTCTATAATATCTGCTATTTTATCTGTGTTTTTAAATGACATGCATAGCAAAAGTACAAAAAAAATTAATATAGGCGGATGACAAAAGTCCAAAAAAATGATTTTTTTCTTCTGTCAATATTGACAAAATGCGAGTTGGCACGAAATTTGTAGTAATATTAGTGAGTGTCGAACAGATTTGACGAATAACGGACACTGCCGCAGTGTCCCTACACAATGAAATAATTAAAGTAGAAT
>JAXJWL010000189.1:0-9042 GCA_036308065.1 Paludibacteraceae bacterium | reverse complement strand
GGTTCAAATCATCTACGATAAGGTAGTTGCCATTGTATAGACCAGTTGTCTTACGACCTTCTGGATACATAGAAGCAGAAAGGATGATATTCATCATTTCTGGCACCTCATCGTTGTAGTAAGTAATAGGCACTTTTATCTGTGTCCATTGTTTGTATTGATTTGAAGTTTGGAAGTGTCCTTCTCCAATTTGAGTAGCATTTCCGTATGAACCACAAATATTTGCATCGGTTTGAACACGAATATCAGATTCCTCATTTATGTGTTCGCCGGTAGATTGACAACCACCAGATTTGTTTTTGTAATGATTACCCTTGGCAGTACCTTTCCAAGAATAATACACTAAGTTTATATTTTCTTGACCCTTGCTTGCATCACGTTTAATCCAAACAGACATAGTGTCTGGACGAGCTGCAAATTTCACACCACCATCGGTACCTGCTGTTGCAGAACCTGTATCAATACCCTTCACATAAGACCAAGGAGTACCTAAAGTAACCCAAGATGGAGAAGTTTCTGTGATACCAAGTGCTCCCACTTCTGTATCAACCAATTTTGCAGCAGAACCACCAAGACGGCCTGCTTCTTTGTGCACAACATGACCATAAACTTTTACACCTACATCCTTAAACACATTAGCACCATACCACAGACCTTTGCCTGTATTGGCACCTGTAGAACCACCGCCTAGAGCTGGTTTCCCATCAAATTGTTGTGTCCAATTTTCAAAACCAGGGTCTGCCACTTGAAACCCTTCTGTCTTTGCAGTTCCTGTCATTACAGTTTGTGCTTGTAGGGAAGTTCCAAACAAAAATAAGAAACTAAACAATGACAATAATTTTAAATACTTTACCATCTTATAAATTTTAGTCTAAAAAATCGAATACAAAGATACAAAAAATAACTGCCTTAACACCACAATTTTATGTTAAAGAGCATATATTTTTACTAATATTCGTCCCAAAACTACTCATTTCGCCCCTAAATAGGCATATTTCGCCCCTAAATGTTAAAATCCATAAAAAAACTGAGCCGACCACAAGGACCGACTCAGAATTGATAATTACTCGCTAGGTTTAGACGCACACCCTACGGGCGTGCAATTATGGTTTGATTTTTTTACAGGCGTTATCGCTACGCTCAACACCTGCCTACAACCTAGAAGTAACCCGCTATGCGGGTTAAAATTCCTAATTGCCTTCGGCGATTCTTGGCTGCACTCGGCATAGCCTAAATAAATTTAGTCTCTGCTCTCATTTGCACAAGAATTCCTAACTTTTATACAGTTTGCTCTATATTCCAGACAAATGCACGTACCCCCACTGCAGGGTTACGCATATCTAGTCTTTTGATTACACTTAAAAGTTCTTCTACTTTGTCATCTTCTACTACTGTCATTACGGCAGAGTTCATTTCAGGCCAAGTGTGAGTACCACGACGAGGTTCGCCCCCATTGGTACCACGACCTTGAACTTGTTCAAAGAATGTAAAGCCATTGATTTTTAGTGTATCCAACATGTATTCTACACGTTCGGTATTGGCTTGGTTAAATACTATAAATACTGATTTCATGGCTTATTATTTTGCTGATTTATCATCTATTTGCATAAACACATAGTCACGACGTTGTTGTTCTTCTTTATCACGTTCGCCGTGGCGAGACATAATACCATACATTACTGGTACTACGATAAGGGTTACTAAGGTAGAAACTAATAGACCACCGATAACTACGATACCTAGAGGTCTCCACATTTCTGAACCTTCACCGCTACTTACTGCCATTGGCACCATACCTAGAAGTGTGGTAAACGCAGTCATAAGTACTGGACGAAGACGTGATTGACCAGAAATTTGGATAGCTTCGTTTAATTCGTAACCACGGTCACGCATTAGGTTGATATAGTCAACAAGCACGATACCGTTTTTCACAACGATACCCACAAGCATTACGATACCAAGAGCACCAATCATGTCTAAAGAAGTATCTGTTACCCAAAGTGAGATAATCACACCAGAGATAGCAAATGGCACAGACATCATAATGATAAATGGTTTTGATAGAGACTCAAACTGAGAAGCCATCACCACATATACTAGGATAATGATAAGTGCAAACAATAGACCTATATCTGCGAAACTTTCTTGTTGTTCTTCGTAGTCACCACCGTAACGTACTGTTACACCAGCAGGGCGTTCCATTGGGTCTACTACAGATTGGATAGTTGCTGCCAACTCACCAAGAGATACTTCGTGAGGAGTAACTTTGATGGTAAGCATACGTTGACGCGTTTTACGTTCAATTTCTGGTGGAGCAAGATATTCTTCTACAGAAGCAAGTTCGCTAAGTTTGATTAACTTACCTGTTTGAGTAGGAATAGTTAAGTTTTCGATATCTGAAATTGAGTTACGGTCAGATTCTGACAAACGAACTAAAATATCGTATTCATCACCGTCTTCTTTTAGGTATCCAGCAGTATAACCATTGATACGGCTACGTACGTATGTTGCAACAGTAGCAGAGTTTAGTCCATGACGTGCAGCTTTTTCTTTGTCAACTACTACTTTAAGCTCTGGACGGTCTTCGTCGCGGCTTACAGTTACGTCACGTGCACCTTCTAGTTCTTTTACTTTTTGTTTGATTTGTTCTGCAAAAAGGTTTGTAGCATCGAAGTCGTAACCATACACTTCCACATCCACGGTAGAAACACCACCGCCACCAAAACCACCTGCAAGTTCACAACTATAGTCTAAGATTTGTGGATATTGTGCAAGTTCTTTACGAATAACCTCAGCAATTTCAAATATAGAACGTTCACGTTCGTATTTTTTATTACAAACCACAGTCATTTGTAGTTTATAGTTTGAGGTTTTATTGATAAGAGCAGAGAAACCAGCATCGTCTGGAGAACCAGTTGTTGAAGATAGCATACGTACTTCAGGCACAAGTTGCATAATACGAGCTTCTAATTGACGAGCTAATGCTGCAGTTTCTTCTACACGGGTAGAACGTTGAAGTTCTACATTTACTGTCAAACGACCGTTGTCGGTTTTTTGCATAAAGTCGGTACCTACGAAACCTAAATATGCAGGAACCAAAGAAGCGATAAAGAATAGGATAACACACAACAAGGTCAATCCTTTGTGACGAAGACAAGCACCTAATGCTTTTGCATAGAAAGCATCTACCTTGTCTAACATTTTTACCACATATTTTTGGTACCAACCTGCTTGCACACTTTCTTCTATTAGTTTACCATTTTCTACGTGTACTTTCTTTGAACGAAGAAGTTTTGAAGAAAGCATTGGCGTAAGTGTAATAGCCACTACGGTAGATGTACATACCACGATGGTTACAATCCAACCTAGTTCTTTAAACATAATACCAGCAAAACCAGTAAGCATGGTTAGAGGCACGAACACAGCCACAATAACTAATGTAGTTGCAATAACTGAAACCCACACCTCATTGGTAGCATAAATAGCAGCCTCACGAGGGTTTGAACCACGTTCAATGTGAGAGGTAATGTTTTCAAGTACCACAATGGCGTCGTCCACCACCATACCAATAGCAATGGTAAGCGAACAAAGTGAGATAATATTTAGCGAACTACCTACAAATAATAGATAAATGAACGAAACAATAAGTGCAATAGGAATTGTAGCACTAATAATCAAGGTAGCTCTCCAACGTCCAAGGAAGAACAACACCACAAGTACCACGAACAACAACGCATAAAGAATAGATTCAATAAGCGAGTCGATAGAGTTTTGAATGTCTTCTGATGAGTCGTAAACCACATCGATATTGATATCTGGAGGCAATTGAGCTTTCACTTGCTCCATCTTTTTATTTAGTTCTTGACAGATTTTTACGGTATTTGCACCAGATTGTTTCATGATAACAAGACGCACACCATCACGACTATTGATTTTTTCGTCTAGTGTAAGGTCTTTGATAGTATCACGTACTGTAGCAAGGTCGCGTACATAGATTTGTTTTCCTTGAGGAGTAGTTGTTACTACAACATTCTCTATTTCAGCACTTTCTAGGTACTCACTACGTACTTGTACTTGATATTGTTCGTCAAGCATTTTCACGCTACCAGATGCCATATTCAAGTTGTTTGCACTGATTGCGCTACCAACTAGTTCTAGTGGAATATGATAAGCGTCTAGTTTTGCTTGGTCGATGTCTACATAAACATAACGTTCTGGTTGACCAGACATTGAGATATTACCTACCCCATCTACTTGGTTTAGAAGTGGAATTACTTCGTCATCCAACAATTTTTCTAGACCAGCGTATGATTCGTCTGCAGTAACTGCATATTGAATAATAGGCATTGAACTAGAACTAAACTTAAAGATGAATGGGTTTGATGTTCCATCTGGTAAGTTGTCTTTCACAATGTCGATATATGAACGAACGTCGTTTACAGCCTCGTCCATGTTTGTACCCCATTCTAGCTCTAGGGTTACCACAGAGATATTATCTTTTGAACGAGAAGTGATTTCTTTTAGTCCGTCTACAGAGTTCAAACTGTTTTCCAACACTTTAGTAATGTTGGTTTCCATTTCGGTAGCATTAGCACCAGGATATGTACACATCACCATTACGTATGGTGGGTCCATTTCTGGCATTTGGTCAATTGGCAGTTTTATATATGAAAACGCACCAATGATCATTACCGCTATAAAGATAAGTATAGTGGTAACGGGTTTATTAATGGCCGTCTTATAAATACTCATAACTCTCTATTATTTAACGATTTCTAATTTTACACCATCAACAAGACGACCTTGACCTACAACTACAAGTTCGTCGCCGTCTTTCAATTCTTCAGAAATGATTTCAACATCACGGTCGTAGCGTTTGCCAAGTTCTACTTTCACGCGTTTTGCTACACCATTATTGTTTACGAATACATAACGTTCGTTAGAACCAATAAGCTTTAATACAGATTGGTAAGGTACTAATAGACCTTTAACTTTTCCTACAGGAACAGTAGTTGATACATACATACCTGGACGTAATGTTTCAGATGCATTTGGAATAACAACTTTCACTGTAAATGTGTGAGAAGCAGGGTCTATAGTAGGATAAACCATTTCCACAGTAGCATTGAAAGTTTTTCCTGGATAAATGTCTGAAGCAATAGATAATTTCATTCCATTTTTAAATTGTGGGAAATATGCTTCTTGAACATTAATGTATGCTTTCAACTTATTGATTTGTGTAAGTTGAAGGATTGGTTGACCTGCACACAACTCACCTGGTTCAAAGTTACGAGCAGAAATAACACCAGCAAAATCGGCACGAACAAAGGTATTTTTTTCGTAAAGAGCAAGTTGTTCTTTAAGTTGTTCGTATTGAGTTTTGGTTTGGTCATAAATTTGTTGAGAAATGCTTCCTGCTTCTTTTAAAGCTTCCATACGACCCATTTCTACACCTAAGTTTGCATATTGCAATTTGGTTGTAGTGTATTGAGTTGGGTCCATTTTCACAAGTACTTGACCTTTAGACACTTTGTCACCAACATCTACAAGAATGTCGTTGATAATACCACTCACAGATGAAGAAATCTTCATATTGTCATAACCTTCTAATGTGGTAGGTAAAACAACTTCACGTTCGATTACTGTAGAAGTTAATTTCATTACTTGAACTTTTTCTACCTTTTCTACTTCTTGAACGGTAGTTTGTTCTTCTGAACATGCAGATAGCGTAAATACTAACGCTAATGCTGATAAACCAGTTAAAAATTTGTTCATATTATTTATATTTTATCGTTTTTTTGTTTTATCAAAGAATTTCCAACCTAATGATACTTCAAATGAGTTGATTGGGCTTGAGTTTAGTTCCACATTTTCATACGAATATTCGTAGCTTGGTTGTACCAAACGGTAACGTGCATCTATAGAGAACACCCACACGTCCATACCAATACCGCAATCTAAACCAACTGCGCAGATTCTAGGTTCTGCATCTACAGTTTCTGATACAATTGCACCTTCTTCGTTTAGGTTGAAGTTGAATGTAGGACCTACCATCAAACGTAGGTTGAAGTTTTTGGTTTCAACCAATTTCACACCTGCTAACACAGGGATATGAATAGCGTGTTGTGTGATTTGCTGTGGTTGATAGTTTTCGTCCCATACATTGTCTATGTCTTGACCAATTGAAGCAAGAGAAGATACAAAGTGATAGTTTGCCTCTACTTGAGCATAGAAACGATAACCTGCGCGAAGCATTAAACCTACGTCGAAACCGTATGCCTGATCGGTTTTCATTTTTAGGTTTTCTACATTTATTGCGCTCCAGTCTTCTTCAAACCCCAATGATGTCACAAAACCTGCTTTAATACCAAATGCCACTTGAGCAGATGCACTTAAAGCAAATATTGAGAATAATATAATTGCTACTAACTTCTTCATATATTATTTATTAAGCAAGTTTTTAAGATTGATATGAGCATTAACCATAGAAGTTAAAGCTTGAATATAATTTTGTTGAGCTGTGATAAGGTTTGTACTTGTGTTTGTAACATCAAGTGATGATGCATAACCATACTCAAATTTTTTAGACATATTGTCGAACACACGTTGAGTAACCTCGATATTGCGTTTTTGGATTTGATAGTTGTCGTATGCAGAAACCAAATCGTAACGATATTGGCGGTCTGACACTCTCAATTGGTCTTCTGTGTCTGCTAATGTGTTTTGAGCTGCTTGATAAGCAAGTTTCTTTTCTGTAACACCTGCAGCACGCACACCGCTAGACCAAATTGGCACACTCACTGTTACACCTACTGTATTTGGAGGGGTCATATTCATACCTTCAGCTTCTCCGAAATATGTTTTTCCACTATATTGATAGAAACCAGTGATAGAAGGAACATATTCCATAGCTTTCATAGTTACTTGCTTTTTAGCAAGTTCTGCTTGTTGTTTTGATAGTGTATAGTCGTAGTTTTCTTCTAAAACCAATTCTGAAGATAACAACTTCATAGCTTCATCTACATTAAGAATATCGTCTAGTTTGTTGCTTAAAACAACTTCTGTACTAGCATCTACACCTAATAATAATTGTAATGAACTTTTTAGCACTTCAATAGCACGGTCTGTGTTGTTAATCGCGCTTTCCATTGTAGCCACTTGCACAGAAAGTTGGTCTGCATCAATTTGTTCGGCAGCACCTACTTTTACTGCATTTTCAGTCATTTTATACAGACTTTCTAAGTTAACCATATTTTTACGTAGCAAATCCACTGTTTCTTGTGTAGCAAGGATATTTACATAAACGTTGGTCACGTTAGCTTCAATTACTTGAATTGTTTTTGCTTTAGCCACATCTTGCATATCTTTTGCAAGGTCTGAGATAAGTGAACCAAGTATTTGCTGACCACTAATAGTCATAGTTGCTTTAATACCTAACTCTCCTGTTGGATTCATAGGTACTGGCATACCAGCCAAACTCATTTCATAACCACACATATTGGTGTAACCTAAAGTACCTGAAACTTGAGGTAACATAGATGCTATAGATTGCCAACGTGCAGCTTCTGCTTGTTTCACACTTAATCCTGCATTTTGAACAGTTCTGTTGTGTTCCACTGCGTATTGTTTAGCTTCGTCTAGAGATACCACCAATGATGAATCTTTAGAGACCGCTTCTTGTGCCATAATAGAGGCGCAAGATAAAAGGGTAATTAAACTAATAATTAATCTTTTCATACTTTATTATAATATATTTATTTCTTTACTGCGTTTGTATAGTTATTTAAATAATATTCCAATCCCTTTTCGCTACATACTGCTCTCAACCACAAATCTAAAAGGGAAAGCACATAATTTATATGTTCGCTTTTAGGAAGTTGAAGCAATCTATTAATGGCTTGAACGTTCATATCTTGAGAAAACGAAATAAGAAAGTCTTTATCCAAATCATCTCTAAATAATCCTTGTTCTATACCTTTATTTAATAATAAAGTAAGAACAGAATGCACTTTTTCAAATTCCTTTTTATCTCTAGCTTCGCGTATATTAGGATAATACTTAAGTAAATCGTACATGAACACCTCATATTTTTTATGATGCTCTCGTACTGCCATAGACGGACGTTTAAGCCATAAGTCTATAACATTATCACAAATTTCTATCTCCTCTTTAATATCAAATCTGCGTGGTGTTTTGTCTGATATAGAGTTATAAACCACCTCTATTAATGCTTCTTTGTTTTCAAACTCTGTATAAAAAGTCTTCTTTGATATATGCAGTTCATTGCATATATCATCTACCTTGATAGACTTAATTCCATACTTAACGAAAAGTCCTTCGGCTGTCTTTAATATCGATTTTCTTAAGTTTAAATCCATTTTACGCCAAAAAAGCATACAAAAATATAAAATTTATGTTTTTCAACATTAAATTATTTTGTTAAATTTTAAATCAATTTTTGTTAATATTTTATATCTACTTGATTATCAGTAAAATAAAAGGAAACTTTTTTACTCAAAAAGTTTCCAAGTGTTACAAAAATGTTACAAAAAAAGGATTGACCGCATGGTCAATCCCTTTTTTTGTAATATTTATACTTAATGTATATTATTCTGCCATTAGAATATCTAAGATTTGGCTTGCTGATTTAGCCACTGAAGAACCAGGACCAAAGATTGCAGCCACACCTGCTTTATACAAGAAGTCATAGTCTTGAGCTGGGATTACACCACCTGCAATAACGATGATATCTTCGCGGCCAAGTTTCTTAAGCTCCTCGATAACTTGAGGAACTAGAGTTTTGTGACCTGCAGCAAGTGAAGAAACACCTAGTACGTGAACGTCGTTTTCTACAGCTTGTTTTGCAGCTTCTGCTGGAGTTTGGAATAGAGGTCCCATATCCACGTCGAAACCACAGTCTGCATAACCTGTAGCTACTACCTTAGCACCACGGTCGTGTCCGTCCTGACCCATCTTGGCAATCATGATACGAGGACGACGGCCTTCCTTCTTCGCAAATTCTTCGGTGAGTTCGCAAGCACG
>JAXJWL010000188.1:0-1648 GCA_036308065.1 Paludibacteraceae bacterium | reverse complement strand
TTATCCAGCTGCGTTTAGAGGTCTGTGGCATAGTAATTAATCTTTAATGTGTAACGTAAATTACAAAGATAATTATTTTTATGCATTAATTATGCTAAAGTTTGTGCTTTTTTTAATGCTTCGTTGATATTTGAACAAATAAATTCTTCTTTTATCACGTTGTTGAAGCCAGCTTTGTGAAGTGTTTTACGCACATTTGCATTTACACCTGAAAGCACCACTTGGATTCCTTCTTTAGCAGATTGCTCGCAAAGTGCTTCAAGGTTGTGAATACCAGTTGAGTCGATAAATGGCACTTTACGCATACGAATAATACGCACTTTTGGTTTGTCACCAAGGTTTTGCATCACTTCGTCGAACTTATTAGCAATACCAAAGAAGTAAGGACCGTCGATTTCATACACCTCAGTTCCTTCTGGAATAGACAATTTGTCTTCGTGAAGTTCAAGGTCGGTTTCTTCAGTTGGGTCGATTTCGTGTTTAAACACTTTGATAGAAACAGCTTCGCTAGTACGTTTTAGGAATAGAACGATAGCTAATACTAAACCAACTTCGATAGCAATAGTTAGGTCGAATACCACAGTAAGAATAAATGTGGTCATAAGCACTGCAAAGTCTGATTTTGGGTTTTTAGCTAGCGCAACAAATGTTTTCCAACCACTCATGTTGTAAGAAACCATAATAAGCACAGCTGCAAGACAAGGCATTGGGATAAGACCTACAAGGCTACCTAATAATAAAAGAACAAGAAGTAGAACTACTGCGTGAATGATACCAGCGATAGGGCTACGACCACCATTGTTGATGTTTGTCATAGTACGAGCAATAGCACCAGTAGCAGGAATACCACCAAAGAATGGAACTACGATGTTTGCCACACCTTGACCAATAAGTTCCATATTTGAGTCGTGTTTACCACCAATAACACCATCTGCCACCATTGCAGAAAGAAGTGATTCAATAGCACCAAGAATAGCAATTGTAAATGCTGCAGGGAAAAGTGATTGAACAATACCTAGGATAGTTTCGCCTTCGGCTAACTCAAGTTTTGGCATAGCTGGCATTGGCATACCTTCTGGAAGAGTATAAAGGTCGCCGATAGTAGCGATATTTTTAGCGCCTTCCCAAATATTAAATTCTTTAAGAGCCCAAACACCAAGAGTTGCTACGATAATAGCAATAAGTGAACCTGGCACTTTACTAGAAATTTTTGGTGAGAAAATTATGATTAAAAGGCTTATAAGACCCACTGCAAATGAACCCCAGTCGATTTTGTCAACATTTTGGAAGTAGAACCACCATTTGTGTAGGAAGTCTGCTGGGATATTTGTTAGTCCAAGACCAAACATATCGTTCATCTGAGTAGAGAAGATAGTAAGGGCAATACCACCAGTGAAACCTACGATAACAGGGTATGGAACAAATTTAATCACATTACCCAACTTGAACACACCCATAAGCACAAGCATAATACCTGCCATAATAGTGGCAATGCTCAGACCAATAAGTCCGTGTTGTTGGATGATACCATAAATAATTACAATAAATGCACCAGTTGGTCCACCTATTTGTACTTTTGGTCCTCCTAAGAAAGAGATAATAAAACCTGCGATGATTGCAGTTACTAAACCTTCTGTAGGACCTACAC
>JAXJWL010000187.1:0-1210 GCA_036308065.1 Paludibacteraceae bacterium | reverse complement strand
TTTTGGAGGAGTTGCTACCACTAGTCTTTTAATAGTAGACATTGGTTGCACAGACTTGTAGATGTAAATCATACGGTTTACACCACTAAGAAGTGAGTCTGTCATATTACCAAAGAATGAGTCTGACACAGTGCTTTTTCTGTGCAAACCTAATACTACGTCAGAGATATTCTTTTCCTTCACCACATTGCAAATACCGCTAGAAATATTTAAATCGTAGCGAGAGATGCGTTTAACCTTCACATCTGCTCCTGCCCCAATGTTTGCTGCTCTGTCTAGAAGTTTCTTGCCTTGTGTTACTTTATCTGCATTTTGGAAGTCGTCTACCACCTTTAGAGCATAGACAGGTTGATTGTCTTTTTTCTCTTTTATGAGTAGGGCAAGCTCCATTAGGCTATCTAGAGTCTCTGGATTTGACACTGGTATAAGAATACGGTTTTCTGGGTTATAATTGTTTTCGGAGGTCTCTAAATCGGTTTTAAGGGCTAGTTTTTTAGCTGCTTTTTCTGTGAAAATAGAGCTTATGGTACAAGTAGCCAAAATCATTACGATAGTACCATTAAGAATCTCTTCTGATAGTAACCTGATTTCAGAACCTTCTGTAGTAGTGCCTATTACTAGATTGTATGCAATAGTTACAGCAGCAAGGGTAGCAGCGGCTTGCGCATTACTTAAACCAAATATCATAGTTCCTTCTTCGGGCTCCATCTTATACACCTTTTGTGTAAGTTTTGCCGCAAGATATTTGGCAAGTGTAGCCACCACAGTCATTACAATAGCTGTTACGATAGTAAGATAACCGTCGAAAATCACCTTAAAGTTTACTATCATACCCACACTAATAAGGAAGAATGGAATGAAAATAGCATTGCCCACAAAGTCGATTCTATTCATAAGTGGCGACCTGCGAGGCACAAGTCTATTTAGGGTAACACCTGCTAAAAATGCACCAATAATGTATTCCACTCCAGCCATTTTTGCCAAGAATGAAGAAAGAAACACCATGGCTAGCACAAAAATATATTGCACTATATTGTCGTCGAATCTTTTGAAAAACCATCTGCCTACAAGTGGATACAAATAGAAAAGAATAAAAGAATATATTCCCAAACTTATGGTTAGTTTTACCCAAAACATATAGTCTATACTACCTTGTCTTACCACCTCTAGGATAATGGCAAGTACCAACAGCGATAGTATAGTAGTAATC
>JAXJWL010000186.1:0-7255 GCA_036308065.1 Paludibacteraceae bacterium | reverse complement strand
ATTGTGTATTTCTTGGATTTATTCCTTGTTTTTATAAGCGAATAGAATGTTAATTAAATATTTAACATTATTTAACTTACCAAGACAATTCACCCGAATGACACAAAAACTGTTCAAATTTAACGGCCGTTTAAATTGAACAACTCACCCTCGTAGGGTGATACAATAAGAAACACACGTGCAAACACGAAAATAATAAATTAAAACAACATACGTATGAAAAATTTTACAAACAATTTTAAACAATTTACCTCGCGCTTAAGCGCAAGGTGGCTTATCATGGCCCTAATGTTGCTTGTGGGAACAGGTAGTGCGTGGGCGACTGTTTATATTAAAGGAACATGGGATAATTACGTAGGTCATGAATGGGGTGATGGAGGAGGAACTTATACAGTGAATCTGAATTCAAATACTACATATTGGTTTTATATGAACAATTATTATGATAATAAAGACCATATATTTGGGAATGGTGGTACTATGACATCTAACAATTGTTCTAATTGGACTTTTGGAGGTGATAGTCATTGTGGAATAACTACAACTATAGCTGGAAATTACGAATTTACATACTATTGGAGTAACGGCAGTCCTGTTGTTTCAGTTGTATATCCAGTAGAACCATGTACTAATGAATATTATCTTAAGCACGATTTCGGAGGAGACGGAGGTGAATGGGAATGGAAGAAACTAACAGATTGTGAAAATAACATTTACACCTTGACTGCAATATATGGAGGAGGAGGTTGTAATTATAGTCAACCAAATAGTACAAACGAAGGAGGTTATATTGCTTCGCCTACTTTAGAAGGCGACCCTGTTAAATATGATGAATGTATCTTCTCATTTAATGCAAACAATAAAACAATTAAAATTATTAAGGTTAACAAATGCGCACCGACCACATATTCAATCTCTTTCGCGGGAAACGTAACTTCAATTAATAAAGGTACTACATTACAAGCATCTGTTTCTCCAAATAGTGGGATTGGAACTATTACTTGGGAATCTAGTGCTCCTTCCATTGCTACCATTAGTTCTACTGGTGAAATTACAGGTAAGAAAGGTGGTAAGGCAATTATTACAGCAGAAATCGCAGATGGTGATACTTATTGTGGTGGAACTGTAACAAAAGAAATAACCGTAAAAGAAACCCCTACTATTGATATAACAGGTGCTACTTATGGATGTAATGAAAATAAAACTCTAACTGCTACAGTAACAGGTGTTGAAAAAGGAACTAGTTATACTATTAAATGGTATAAAGACGATGTAGAAATTAGTACAGATTCAAAATACACAGCAACAGAATCTGGTACTTATTCTGCTCAAGTAACAGGTACATACATTAATGAAACAAGTGATGAAGTTGTATTTACTAAATACCCAGCTACTCCAGTGCCTCAAATAACACTAGCGTCAAATTCTATATGTGATGGTAATACTACTACACTAACAATAGATCATTATGATGCAATTAATTATAGTTACAAACTATATAATGGCAACAATGTAGTTGAGAGTCCTGTATTCAATGATGGTGTATATACACTTTCAAGTGCAGGTAATTATTATGTTACAGCAACTCCGATCTCTGGAGTTTGCCAAGTAGAATCTGCTAAACAACAAACAGCAACAACCCTTACTGTTACATCAGTTACATTAGCATTAGACCCTACCTCAGCACCTATATGTTCAAGTGCTACTATTGCAGATATTAGTACTTATGTAACAGCAACTGTAACATCATCTGAAGATGCTAATGTCAATTGGTATGCAAGTGAAGATGCAACAGAAGAATTAACAGATAATACTGAATTAAAAGCACAATTCTATTACGCAGAAGCAGTCACTACATCAGGTTGTAAATCTGAAAGAAAGTCATTTGAAGTTACTTCTTTACTGAATGCACCAAGTGCGCCTGTAATTAAGTCTAATAAATATGCTGTTTGTTCAGGCGAGTCAGTTGAGTTGACTTTAGAATACAAAAGAGTTGGTGAGACCTACACAATTAATGATATTAATAATACAGAGGTATTCAAAAAATCAAATACATGGTCTACTCCTGCTTTAAACTCAAAAACCGATTATATCGTAACAGCAACCAACTCATGTGGAAGCACAAATTCTGAGAAACTAACCATCAACGTAACCACTACTCCGGTGATTACTGGGGTAACTGTAACTACACCAAACAAACCTGTTACATTAACTTCAAGTGTAGAAAATACTGTTTGGAGTTATAATGGTGGAAGTTTGAGTTCTAGCGAAGGCAAAACTGTGGCATTCACAGCTTCTTCAACTGGAGAATATATAATAACAGCTAAAAATAAAGACAATGTGAACTGCTCTGCAAGTGTAACTGTGTATGTGAGAGAATCATTGTATTACATCTACATTCGTCGTCCTAAAAATGGCGAAACAGATAAAAACTATGATGCATACGGTTATTGGTATGAATTTAGTAATAACGACCAAAAAGGTGGTGCCTCATGGTTTAAAGAAGGTGAAGCGGGTTCTGGTATAGGAACCAATGACGAAGCAAAAGACCCTAACTATGGTGGTTATGCTCCTGAATTCTCGTTTGAAGATTGTAATGATTATATCTGGGACGCTTTTGCCCCTGCCAATCTAACAACAAACTATAAATTCCATGTTCATGCACCTAATGGTAGTAATTCAAAAGGTCATGCAACCTTTACTCAAACAACCACTATAAGTTCTATGACTAGTGACTTATACTATAAAATAAAGAAATGGGATGATAAGTCACAAGGCGTAGTACTTACCCAAGTAACAGGAAATAACATTCCTACTCCTAGACCAGAAGTAGCAACTCCTATTATTAGCATGGAGCCAATTATCTGCTCTGGTACCAATGCAATTGTAGAAATTACAAATCCTCAAAATGGAGTAACATATACATTGACATACAATGGTGAGAGACAAGGCGACCCAATTTCATACAATGGAAGTAACGAAGTTAAATTCTCTGTAAATCAAGCTGGTACTTATATGGTAAATGCAGAAACAACAGAAGGAACATGTAAAGGTTCTGCGACTTCAAGAGGTGAAAACCTTCAAATAATAACTACTTCTGTTAGTTTTTCACAAAGTGAGTATACAACCACTCCATGGATACCAGTAACTGTGAAAATAAATGTACCTAAGGGTTATAGTTATACCTACACAGATACAGATATAACAAGTATTACTCCAGCAGAAAATGCCCCAGTTAGAAAAGTAAATGGAACTGAGATTACATATACTTTCCCACGTCCTAATGCTGAAGGCACAGTAGACCCATGGGGCATTGGCAATACAACAGGTGATGGTTGGGGAGAAAAGGTGTATCAGGTAGAGGCAACAATTACAGGGGCTCCTGATGCATGTGATTCTGCCATAGCAACAGTGAAGTTACAAGACGAGGGTAATGACAATTGCACAATAACACCAACTAACCCTTAATAAGAACCTTAGTAAGAATTAAAAAAATACACGATATGAAAAGATTTTATAATAACACAAAAATGAGTGGAGCATTCGGTAAGGCTCTACGAATGCTTGCCTTGCTTTGCGTTCTGTTAGGCTTTAGTAGCAGTGCGTGGGCGGGTTATCTTATATGTGGTCCTGATGCTATGGGTTTAAGTTACGACTCAGGCAAAGAGATGACCAAATCTGGTGCAGTTTATACCTACACATTTACTGCCACTAATGATGCTAAACCTGCATATGTTAGGTTTTATAACGGAAGTATTAGCGATAGCAATTGGATGGGTTGTGATGAATGGCAGCCTCAAGTAAATCTTGAAACAAATTATACTTGTACGCAAAATAAAAAAACAGAATATAAAATAAATATAACCAAAAATACAACATATACAATAACATTAACCGCAAAATCTGAATCAGATTTAAGTTCTGCAATTCTTTTTGTTTCCGAACATTGTCGTCCTAAATCATCTTTAATCAGTGCAACCTACAATGTAGAAACCAAGAAGATTGATTTAGTTGGTAGTCTTATCAATGAATGTAACGAAAATATAGATTATGGTTTTGCTTATAGAAAAAGTGGCGAAATCAATAATTATACAAATCTTGATAAAGTAGGAACAAAAAATACAAGTGTAAATAATTACAATGCCGAATGCGATGCTTCACAATTTGACGCTGGTGCAGAATATGTTTTTGTTGCCTATGCAAAACAAGGTGGCACATACATCTATAGTAGCAATACTGCACGTGTAAAAATGCCTGTTCCACCAAGCAACGTGTTACTTACCAAAGATGCTGTTTATAATGAAGATGCTAAAAAAGCAAATTTATATGGCTACCTAAGACAAAACCCAGAACAAGATGGAGGGGAATGTATAAGAGTAGTGGAATATGGTTTCGTACTTGCAGAAGGGATGGGATCAAAACCTACAATCTCTAATATAAAATTGAATGTTGGTAACAATGACTATATTTTGTCTAGGGGCGAAACATTTTCTGGAGAGATTGGTGTTCTAGAATCTGGAGAATCAAGCGAAAAGCTAATAAAAGGAAATGTTTATGCATATAGAGCATACATGATAGTTGGCAAAGATGTATTCTACTCTTCTGAAATTAGATACTTGTCTACAGGTAAATGTATTCCTCAACCGGGTGGGAATGGAACTATTTATATTACAGTAGATGGTAGCCGTAACCCAGCAAATGACGATGACTGTGGTTTGGTGTATAGTGACTTACAAGTAGCACTAGAAGAATTAAAAGCTAATCCTATTTACACAGATACAGAAACAGGCAACTTGCTTCAAGCAGTTGTAATCAATGTTAGTCAGTTTGATAATGCTGCAGGTGAAACTGGGAGAGGTAATTACGTAGGCGGTAAATATTTAGAAAATGGTGAAGTTAATAGTGGTAAGACTTATGCAGTTTGTGGTGGGGATAATGGTAGTACTAGAGATTTACGTGTATTAGCGATAGAAAAGTTCAACTATAATGAAGATGCCGAAACATACGACCCTGAACATACTCTAACTATTCAAGCGAACAATGGAGATAAACCGCGTATAGAGCATATTCTTATACGTAACTCTAGAAATATCATACTAAAAGGGCTTAATATCCTATCTAATAATGATGGAACTACAAAAGATACTGCCTTAGAAATGGACGCTGGTTTTGCAGGAGGTAACTGGGGTACAGTAACGATAGAAAAAGAAGGTATTAAAGATGCCAATATTATAGTAAAAGACTGCTCTATAGGTTCTAACGGTTTTACTGGGGTACACATTAATAGTTATAGTGGATTAACCTTTGAAAATAATACATTTAACCTATCTATTGATGATGTTTCGCAGAATGCGTATGGATGGGGTGCTTCCGTAAAATTCTTTGAATGTGATAATATCAAATTTATACGCAACAACTTTTGGGGAGGACATGCTACTCTACTATGGTTACAACAAACAACCAATGCCTTATTCTACAACAACGTATTTTGGAATACTAATCAGTATGACCAAGATGGTTGCGTTGCTGTGAGAGCATGCGCACAATACAATGAACGTTCTAGCAATATTGCTGTATTATATAATACTTTTTATGTTGCAGAAGATAATGGAACCAAAGCAAAAAAATACGATTTCTTAAAATTCGGTATAAACAGTGATGCAGATGGTTATAAAGCTGAACAAGATAAAAATTATACAGGTAAATTTTACTTCAAATACAACAACTGCTATTCATACGACAAGGAGATGAATGGAAAAACATCATCACCTTGTAGTAAGTACACACCAACAAAAGAAACTCTTTGTCCTAACAACTTTTGGAGTGTTTATGATCAGAAAAAATACAATGAGAAGAAAATAGAAGCTGAAAAAACTGCATATAGGTCTGTTTTTGATATTGATGTTTGCACAAAAGTTTATATAAATGTAGGAGACTTAATCTGCGAAACTACAGCATCTGGTCCAGCAGAATTGGTAATTAGAGACTTAGGTGGTGAAGGTTTAAGAGTTGGTAATCCAATCAGTACACAAGACATACATAGAATATCAAGTATTCTGCTAACAGATGAAGAACTTCTTTCTGATCGTTACCGCTCAAGGGTGCGTCAAGGAGAAAAGTGGACAATGGGAGCACTTGAAGCTACAGCAACAAACTATGTAGAAACCATTTATTGGATTGGTCGTAAAAATGGAAATTGGGACGACCGTGGTAACTGGGCTTACATCCTAGATGAAGGTTCTGCTGCTACTACTCGTGCTGCAAACCAACGTACTCTTACCTGTGTGGATATTTTATCTCCAAACCTAAAAATAGTGATTCCGCAAAAAGGTTCTGCTAAATATCCAACAGCAACCACTAGTACTTATTATTATCCAGAAATTCCTGCTTCTTTTGACGCTACTAATCGTGAAGAATCTGGCATCCCTGAAGGAGAACAAGTATCTGCTGGTGTAGGTGTGCCTAATGCTAGCATAGAAAAATATGCAACATCAATCGAACTAGAATATGGTGCTGCTCTTAAAGGTGTTCATCGCCTATGGGACCAAAGTGCAAACAAATTCCGTTACGACGAGGGGATTACCAATATGACTCTTGAACGTGACCAATGGACATTGGTTGGACCTGTAGTGCTTCCTTGGGATGATAAAGATAAGAATACTACTCGCGATGTAATGTCTAATGACTACTTCCTAAACTACGAGCCTAACGTGTATATGCGTAGAGCAGAAGTAGGAGGTACTGCAACAGAACCTTCGTTGACTTGGAATAAGACCTTTGCAGAATTGGATAGTTTGTGTAAACCTAACACTGCTTTTGCGGTGACTATTCCAAACTCATATGGTAATTATTGGGGTATAGGTCTATCTGCACAAGATTATTATGGTAGTATATGCGGTTTAACTGGTGATGCGCTAAATGAAAAATTGGCAGACGTAACAGTTCCAAAATCATTTAGACCATTTGTAGGTCGCTTTGTTAATGATAAAGAATTAATTACTTATTCTAAATTGTCAATTAATCAACCTGTACTACTTAACAATAGTTACCCTTGCAATATTGATGTACAAAAATTGGAGGGTGATGGAAATTCAAATGGTATAGTTTATCTGTACGATTACATTGCAAAATCTATTAAGGTGGCAGGTGATGATAGTTGGACAGCAGAAGGTTCTTACAAAGGATACAATGGCGTGAATACACAATACATTAAACCACAAAATGGATTTGTATTTATTCCTAAAAAGTCTTCTGT
>JAXJWL010000185.1:0-5303 GCA_036308065.1 Paludibacteraceae bacterium | reverse complement strand
CGCCTGTTATATGTGATTCTCCACCTCCTCCTGCTATACAGATTCATATTTCACCCGAAGCGCAGCGGAGTACATAATTGGGAGTTAGGAGTTAGAGGCCATACACACCTCACCCGAAACGCAGTGGAGGGTGACACTGAGTTGTAACCCCGTCTCTGAGGGCATAGCCCGGCGAGGCGGGGATAAGAGCACACCCTACCCCTCCCTAGCACCCGTAGGGTGCAACTCACCCGCAGGGTGAAATAACACCCACCAAACTTGCAAAATAAAATAAAAAATCTTACCTTTGCAGCGTTAATTAATTTATTTTTTTATCCCATCACCATCTTAGTTTAATAATTATGCATACAAATTCATTTAATCAAATCTACATTCATTTCGTAATTGTTGTAAAAGACCGTGCAAAACTAATCACACCTACATTAGAACCAATTTTACACAAGTACATTTCTTCTATTATAGAAAATAGGAAAAACAAAACACTAATAATCAATGGTTCCAAAGACCATGTACACATCCTTATTTCTATGCATAACACAGAATCCCCTTCAAGTCTTATGTTATGCGTAAAGCAGCATTCTACAAAATTTCTTAAAAACGAAGGTTTGTGCAAGAATTTTTCTTGGCAAGAAGGTTATGCCTCATTCTCCTACTCAAAATCACAAGTAAAAGACGTCTACAACTACATCGCTAACCAAAAAGAACACCATAGAAAAAGAACTACTCAGGAGGAGATTGACGATATTATCAGAAAATTTAACGAAACACAACTTCTATCATAATAAAACTCTGGTCTTTTAAATGTTGTTTTAGCTAACCAACACATCTTGATTGTACACCATATATATGCTAAAACAACATTTATAAGACCAAAACATAAATTCATTATTAAAATCCATCAACAATCATGAAAAAAGGAGCTAATATACCATATTCATTTGAGGCAATAAAAATAGAGCTACTTGACGAATCAAATAGCTCTAATTTCGGCACGAAAGTTGCCGACTCAATTGAAACAGACCAACTTTCAGCAACAAATATACTACAAATTGTCGAGAAATCACACTTAGTTATTATTTAATTTTCTTTTTATATGAATAGATATACAATAAACACAGACTCAGAACCAACTATTGTGTCAGAACCTTTTATTAGCAAGTATTCATCAAACTCTATTAATGAATTTGATAGAATCCAGAAAATAGCAGAGCAAACCAAAGGTATTGTTATGCCTGGGCTAAACACAAATATGATTAATGTGTTAAAAATAGAACCGCATAGTTTTAACTCAGACAAACCACTTGTAGAGGCACAGAAATGGGCAGAAGAGAATTTAGTAGGAGTTTACACCGCTCATAAAGGAACATTAAATGAGTTTGAATATCAGATAAGTAATAAAGCAATAAAGAAGTATATACAATCAAGTCATAAAAGCGAAAATACTTCAATTCATATTTCTACCTTATTAGTGTTACCTTCTATTATAGAGAGAAGTATTGAAGTAGAAATTCATGCTGATTATTCTAAAGTCAATGGAGAGCGTTCGATAAATAACCCTATTGATAAAACTGTATTAATTCATAGGTTTTATGGAGCAATTACTATATTCGATAAAATATACCGAGTAAAAACTACAATAAAAGAATATAGAAACATTCACTATTATACTAAACCTTATTCATTTGAAGTCATAAAAATTGAGCTGTTTGACAACTTATCAAACAGCCCTATCTCGGTAGCTAATCATCCTAACTCACTAGGAGGTTTAATCATTAACACAACAAAAATACTACAAAATGTTGAGAAATCATACGATAAAGGGAAATTTTTGCTTGAAGAATCTGAAAAAAGTGTTGATTATTTTAAACGTTCTATTTTATAGAAGATTTCGTTCGGAGAATACTCTGATTTTGTTCTAAAATTTGGAAAAGAGACAAAGAGGTATTCAAAAGCAAAAAATATGAGAAGTAAGCATACTATAAAAAATAATGCTACTTTTGAGGTTTAAGTAGCATTATTCTCGGCACCTAATAGTCCTAACTCACATGGAGGTTTGAGTATTAGGGTAGCAAATATATTACAAAATGTTGAAAAATCATACGATAAAGGGAAATTTTTGCTTGAAGAATCTGAGAAAAGTGTTGATTATTTTAGACGTTCTGTTTTTTAGAAGATTTTGTTCTGAGAATACTATGATTTTGTTCTGAAATTTGGAAGTGAGACCAAACTTTGAGAGAGCGTACTCTGGGGCGGCGCAGTCGCTCGCGACTGAGGAGGTGCAAGAAGCACTGCGAACCGCAAGGTTTGCTGTGCTGCAAGTAGAAATCACGCAGTGATTTGTGCTTCTTGCACTTCCTGCAGGGCAGTCCCTGCCCTGCGCGCCGCCCACTCTCTCAAAGTTTTATGCGCTTACACGTGTCCTGTCACCCTTAGGGTGAGTTGCACCCTGGCTGCGCTCGGGTGCTGTGGGTATGGGAGCATCTCGCTTCCCCGCCTCGCCGGGCTTCGCCCTCAGAGACGGGGTTACAACCCAGTATCACCCTGCGGGTGAAATCATCAATACCATCTCACTTCACGGACAATGCACGCATTGTCCCTACACATCAATCTCCTCAACACCAACTACGCACGCAGTGCCCTACGCCTACACATCACCCACGCTCTCTCAAAGTTTATGCGCTTACTCGTATCCTGTCACCCTAACGGGTGAGTTGCACCCTGGCTACGCTCGGGTGCTATGGGTGTGGGAGCATCTTGCATCCCCGCCTCGCCGGGCTTCGCCCTCAGAGACGGGGTTACAACTCAATGTCATCCTAACGGGTGAAATCATCAATACCATCTCCATTGTCCCTACACATCCACCTCCTCAACACCAACTACGCACGCAGTGCCACGCAGTGCCCTACGCCTACACATCACCCACGCTCTCTCAAAGTTTTATGTGCTCACTCGTGTCATATCACCCTAACGGGTGAGTAGCACCCTGGCTGCGCTCGGGTGCGGTGGGTGTGGGAGCATCTCGCTTCCCCGCCTCGCCGTCGCTTTGCTCCTCTGAGACGGGGTTACAACCCAGTATCACCCTTACGGGTGAAATCATCACTACCACATCTCGCACAACGGACAGTGCACGCACTATCCCTACACATCCACCTCCTCAACACCAACTACGCACGCAGTGCCATACGCCTACACATCACCCACTCTCTCAAAGTTTTATGCGCTTACACGTGTCATATCACCCTATCGGGTGAATTGCACCCTAGCTGCGCTCGGGTGCTGTGGGCATAGGAGCATCTCGCATCCCCGCCTCGCCGGGCTTCGCCCTCAGAGACGGAGTTACAACCCAATATCACCCTGCGGGTGAAATCATCATTAGCACACATCGCACACGGACACTGCACGCATTGTCCCTACTCATCCTCCTCAACACCAACTACCACATCTCATTCCACGGACAGTGCACGCACTGTCCCTACACATAAAAAACAAAAAATCGAGATTCTTACGAATCCCGATTTTTTGTAAAAGTGTTTATCTGAGATTTAATTTAAAAGATAAGATTCTAGGCGTGTGAAGACTGAAAAAACCGGAGCTTACTATGGCGTAAGTGAGGATTTTGAAGTCGAACACAACGACGAAGATTGCTTTTAAATTAAATCGAACTAGCGTCCTGCTTGAGTAATATAGTTTTTCAGTTCTGCATTGAATGAATCATTTTCTAGAAGGTCTTCTAGGTAGATGTGCATTCTGTAGCGCCAGCTGTTTTTGGTGTTAGATGGTACGTTGATACGTTCATCGTTAGGGTTTTCGCGACGGATTTCAGGGTTGATGCTGAATAAGTCTTGAATTTGGAAAATAGCCCACATAGCTGGAGAATATAGGTGTTGAACTAGAATGTCACGACATACCCACCATTCTGCAAAGTATGGAGCTTGACCCCAGTGACCAAGTTGTTGGTTGTAGAAACGTTGGGTAACGTCTGGTTTTTCTTCCCACCAACCACGGATTGTACTCATGTCGTGAGTAGAAGGGGTAACAACAGATAGATATTTAGCATCTGCTGGGTGGAAGAATTCGATTGTGTCAATTTTAGGAGCACGTTGAATTTCAAGGCTTAAGATACCTAGTTCGTTCATAACTGATGTTACGCAGTCTGCCATCATACCAAGGTCTTCACCGCAAACCATCATGTTTGTACTACGTTTTAGCGCTGGAAGTTTGCGTAGAGCTGAGTATTTCCAGTGACCGTCTTGACGACGATAGAAGTAGTCAACATAAAGTTCTTCAATCTTACGTTGGATATTGCTATCTAGATAACGGAAGGTTGTTTGTGCTTGCATTCCGTAACGTGGATAGAATTGTGTGCCGTTTGAACCTTTAACTTCAAAGAATAAAACGTTAGAAACAAGGTCGAATAGTCCCCATTTGATTTTTTCTGAGAACATACCTTTTTCGAATAGTTTTTGAATCTTGTTTTGAGTGTCGCACATAGGTTTTAAGCGTAAAATCCAACCATCGAAAATGTCGATGCAGTTTAGTTTTACCCATGGAGCGTCGTCGCCAAAGATTTCCCAAAGTACAGAATCGGTAATGAATGGCATACAGAAACGGTTATAGTCGAAGTAAACGCCTTTTTCTGCAAATTCGTTGATATGTACTGGAATAGAAGGATTTAGGTAACCCATAATACCTTCTTCTTGTTCTGTTGGGATTTGCCAAATACGGAAGAATCCTAAAATGTGGTCAACACGGAATGTATCGAAATAGTTACTCATTTGTGAGAAACGATTTTTCCACCATTCGAAGCCTGTTTCTTCCATTTTTTCCCAATTATAGGTAGGAAGTTCCCAGTTTTGACCTTTGATTGCGAACATATCAGGTGGGGCACCTGCAGCCATGTTCATATTGTAAAGTTCTGGAGATTCCCAAGTGTCAACACTGTTGCGGTTTACACCAATTGGAATGTCACCTTTAATGATAATACCCTTAGAGTGAGCATAATCTACAGCTTCTTTAAGTTGTAGGTGAAGGTGATATTGGATAAAGTAGTTAACTGCTACTGCGTCGAAGTTGTTGTTTACATATTCTTCGATTTTGCCTTCGTTATAAACTGCGTAATCACCCCATTTGTTGTAGTCTGAAGTACCAAATTGGTCGCGTAGAGCACAGAATGCTGCGTAAGAAACCAACCAATATTTGTTTTCTTCAAAATATTTAATGTAGTCTGGGTTGTTTAGGAAGTTTTCTTTTTCTTGGTAATAAAGTGCGTTTGCGTATGCATATTTATAACCAATAATATCCAT
>JAXJWL010000184.1:0-10637 GCA_036308065.1 Paludibacteraceae bacterium | reverse complement strand
TTTTTCTTGGAAAGAAACAGAAGGCTACTACATTCCTGTAAACGAATCTAATAAAGGTGAAATTTTAGAGGCTCTAAAACCTATCTTTGAAAACCCAAACACCAAGAAAATCGGTCAAAATATGAAGTTTGACCTTATGGTGCTTGCCGTGAATGGCATAAACCTAAAAGGTGAGTTATGCGACTGTATGATAGCACATTATCTGCTTCAACCAGAGCTAAAACACGGTATGGACTACTTGGCAGAGGTATACTTAAACTATCAAACCATTCACTACGAAGATTTGGTAGGAGCCAAAGGCAAAAAACAACTTACTCTAGAGAGTGTGGAGGTGGAAAAAGTATGTGATTATGCCGCAGAAGATGCCGATATTACCCTACAACTATGGAATATCCTTTCTGAAAAGGTAAAACAAGAAAATCTAGAACACCTTTTCTACAATATAGAAATGCCTCTAATGAAATGTCTTGCAAAAATGGAGCTAAACGGTGTGAGAATAGACTCAAACGCCCTAAATACTTCTGCCGACAAACTTAGAGAGGAGATTTTGAATATACAAAACGAGGTCACTGAGATGGCTGGCGAAGAATTTAACCTAAGCTCTGCCAAACAAGTGGGTGAAATTCTTTTCGACAAACTAAAAATAGTAGAAAAGGCGAAAAAGACCAAAACAGGACAATATGTAACATCTGAAGAAGTGCTAGAAAGCCTATCTAGCAAACACCCTATCGTGAAAAAAATACTTGAATATAGGGGCATAAAGAAACTTTTGAGCACATACGTAGAGGCATTGCCAGAACTTGTTAACCCTAAAACAGGCAAGATACATACTTCTTATAATCAGACTGTTACTGCTACAGGAAGACTTAGTTCTAGCAATCCAAACTTACAAAATATTCCTATTCGTGATGAAATGGGCAAGGAAATAAGACGTGCATTTATCCCAGACGAGGGTCACGTTTTCTTCTCTGCCGACTATTCTCAGATAGAACTTCGCATTATGGCGCACCTAAGTGGCGATGAAAATATGGTAAACGCCTTCAATGCTGGAGAGGATATTCACACTGCTACCTCAGCAAAAATCTACGGAGTGGAAATATCTGAGGTAACAAAAGATATGAGACGCAATGCAAAAACTGCAAACTTTGGCATTATCTATGGTATTTCTGCGTTTGGCCTTAGTGAAAGACTTGGAATATCACGTACAGAGGCTAAAACCTTGATAGAGGGCTATTTCAAAACATATCCTCAGGTGCAAGAATATATCACAAACAGCATAAACAAAGCCAAAGAAAACGGCTACGTAGAAACTATTTTTGGCAGAAAGAGATACCTTGCAGATATAAACTCTGCAAACAGTGTAGTGAGGTCTTTTGCCGAAAGAAATGCCGAATGCACCTATTCAGGGTAGTGCAGCCGACATTATAAAAATCGCTATGGTAAACATAGACCGTAGATTTGAAGAGGAAAACATTCAATCGCAAATGATACTTCAAGTGCACGACGAACTCAACTTCAACGTGCTTGAAAGCGAAATTGAAAGGGTAAAACAAATTGTAATAGAGGAAATGCAAAGTGCTTATTCTCTGAGAGTTCCACTTATCGCAGATTACGGAATAGGTAGCAACTGGTTGGAGGCACATTAAAAAATTACTCGCTCCGCTCGTGATTCTTGGCGGCGCCTCGGCAAATTAAGTAAACTTATTTGCACTCGGCTTGCACAAAAATTCCTAATTAATTAGTATCTTTGCAACTTGAATACTTTAAAATAGAAACATGAAGAAATTATTATTCATTGCTTTTACTTTTGTAGCATTATCAAGCACAGCGGTTGCGCAAGTGGTGGAACCTATTGAATATGGTGATTTTGAGAGCTGGACTTCTAGAACCATTTATGAATCTGGCATCATTGGTGGACAAACTAGAACAGTGTATGTAATAGGTCCAAACAACCACATTGATGGCAATATCCCATACGTTTATGGTCCTGAAACTCAATGGAGTTCTTCAAATGTGTATGCAAAAGTAGCTGGTATTTCAAAGGGCAGTTGCTCAGTGGAACCAGAAGTGCGTGGCAATGGCAGATGCGCTAGACTAGACACAAAAATGGAAAGCGTGAAGGTGCTTGGAATCATCAATGTGGAAGTGCTAGTATCTGGTAGTTTCTTCTTGGGCAAAACATACGAGCCTATTACAAACACCAACGACCCGTATGCAAAAATTGAAATGGGTATTCCTTTCACAAGAAAACCAAAAGCATTGATTTTAGACTACAAATGCTTGATTTCTTCAAACAACTACGTTATGAAACACCCTGGGGTAGGTTCTTATCGCTTAAAAGACCGCCAAGACAAGGGTGAATTTATAGTTTATTTACAAAAACGTTGGGAAGACGAAAAAGGTCGCATCTATGCAAAACGTGTGGGTACAATGCGTTATCAACTAGACCACAATGTGCCAGAATGGCAAAACAACACTCGTTTCCCAATACACTACGGAGATATTTCAAATACTGAATATTACAAAGATTTCATGCAACTTACTGGTGAAGAAGGTCTTCAATACAAGGCTATGAACAGCAAAGGTAAAATGGAACTTATTCGCGAAATCGGTTGGGCAGAAGAGGGTGAAGAACCTACACATATTATATTAATGATTACTTCTGGTAATCAAGGGGCGTTTATTGGTACAGTAGGCAACACACTTTGGGTGGATAACATTAAATTTGAGTATTAAAACAAACCTTATACTATTATAATTATTAATTATGTCTTTAGAACAATTCAATTTTCTACTACTTCTAATGGCCATCACTGGTCTAGTTGTATTTGTAGCACTTTACTTTGTGGAAGCTGGCTACGGAAAAATGATTAGCGACAAATGGGGTCCTGCTATAAATAACAAAGTGGCTTGGGTAATCATGGAATGCCCTGTATTCTTCGTAATGCTTTACCTATGGGGCATGAGCGACAGAACATTTGAAATTGCTCCACTTATTATTTTCCTTATTTTCCAATCTCACTATTTCCAACGTTCGTTTATTTTCCCTTGCCTACTTAAAGGCAAAAGCAAAATGCCTATCACTGTAATGGCAATGGGATTCTTATTTAATATGGTGAATGGTGCTATCCAAGGTTATTGGATTTTCTACCTTTCTCCTGCAGATATGTACACCGCAGATTGGTTAACAACTCCACAATTTATCATCGGTACTTGCATTTTCATCATTGGTTTTATTATAAACTTACATTCAGACTATGTTATTCGCCACTTACGCAAACCAGGTGACACAAAACACTACCTACCTAAAAAAGGTATGTATAAATATGTAACCTCAGCAAACTATTTTGGCGAAATCCTAGAGTGGACTGGTTTTGCAGTGCTTACTTGGTCTTATGCAGGCACTATCTTCCTATGGTGGACTTGTGCAAACCTAGTTCCTCGTGCCAACTCTATCTACAAAAGATATAGCGTAGAGTTTGCAGATGAGTTTGATAAGAAGAAATTAAAAAGAGTATTTCCATTTATTTATTAATATATGAGTAAATTATTTACTGAATATAAACTTGGGCCGATAACACTTAAAAACCGTACTATAAGAAGCGCGGCTTTTGAAAATATGTGTTATGGCAATAAGCCATCACAAGACCTATTCAACTATCACCTTAGCGTAGCAAAAGGTGGTGTGGCAATGACTACAATTGCATACTGCGCAGTAGATCGTTCTGGTGTATCTTTCGACGGTCAACTTTATATCTACGACGAAATCAAAGAAGACTTAAAGAAACTTACCGATGCTCTACACGCAGAAGGTTGTAAAGCAAGTATCCAACTTGGTCACTGCGGTAATATGACACACCGTGCTACTTGCAAATGTATGCCTGTGGGACCAAACTTTGGCTTCAACCTATATTCTCCTACTTTCTATCGCAAACTGAAAAAAGAAGAAATCCAAAATTTTGTACGCAAATTTGGCGAAGCAGTAGATTTTTGTAGAGAATGTGGTTTTGACTGCGTAGAAATACATGCTGGTCACGCTTATCTTATTTCTCAATTCTTAAATCCAAGTCTAAACCATCGCAAAGACGAATATGGTGGTAGCCTTGAAAATAGAATGAGATTTATGAACGAAGTGCTTGCAGAAGTAATGAAACATGCTAAAGACGATATGGCTGTAGTGGTAAAAACCAATATGCACGACGGCTACAAAGGTGGTGTTTCTATGGAAGAAGGCATCGAGATTGCAAGAAATATTTGGAGCCACGGTGTACACGGCATTATCCTATCTGCTGGTACTGTGAGCCGCACTCCTATGCTTATTTTAGGTGGTGCTATGCCTCACAAAACCCTTGCTCACTACATGGATACTCGCAAATTCTGGTGGTTGAAAATGGGTCTTGCCATTGCAGGCAAAATTGTGATTCCTCCAACCGACTATCGTAAACTTTACTTCCTAGACTGGGCAAAAGAGTTTAAAAAAGCCCTTCCTGAAGCAAACTTTATCTACGTAGGTGGTGTAGAATCTCGTGCTACAGCAGAAACTGTGCTAAATGAAGGCTTTGAACTTTTCCAAATGGGACACGTGCTTATCGAAGACCCTGCATTTGTAAATCACATGAAAGAAGGTGGCGATGACTACTGCTCACAATGTAAACGTAGCAACTACTGCGTAGGCCGTATGTACACACTAGAGATGAAATGTCATAAATGTGTAGAAAACCTACCAAAAAAATTACAAAAAGAAATCGCAAAAGCCGAAGCCAAAAACGCTATCACTAATAAGTAAACTATGTACGCACTAGTAACAGGAGCAAGCTCTGGCATTGGTTTACAATATGCCACAGTACTTGCAGAGAAATACAAAAAAGACTTAGTATTGGTTTCAAACCAAGAACAAGAGCTACAAGATGTAGCAAAAGAAATAAGTGAAAAATACGGTGTAAAAACAGTTACACTATACAAAGACCTTTCTACAGAAACCGCTCCACAAGAGGTTTACGATTTCTGTAAAGAAAACAACCTTGAAATAGAAATCCTTATCAACAACGCAGGTGTATTCTATTTCAACGACCTTTGTAAAACAGCAGAATCTCGTGTAAACCTAATGCTTCACCTACACATACGCACAGTAACTCAAATGTGCCGCCTATTTGGTATGGATATGCGTGAGCGTGGCAAAGGTTATATCCTAAACATGAGTTCTATGAGTGCTTGGATGGCTATGCCAGGTATCCAATGCTACAACGCGTCTAAAGCATATATCTTGAACTTCAGCCGTTCTATGTGGTATGAAATGAAACCTCACGGTGTGATTGTTTCAGCTATTTGCCCAGGCGCTGTGGATACAGGTCTATATGGTCTTGCATCAAATCTTCGTAAACTAGCAGTGGCACTTCACGTAAGTATTCCACCTAAAAAACTTGCTCAAAAAGCACTTAAAAAGATGTTTAAAGGCAAAAAACAATACATGCCTGGAACAATCAACCATTTCTTTGTGCCACTTATCAAACACCTTCCAGACTGGTTTGTGTTTATGGCAATGAAACGTATCAACGCTTTCCAAAAATAATAAAATATGAGAGGCATTATCTTACTTATTGCATTTATAGTATTTGGGATTGTTATTTTTCTTCTAAATAAATTTGCTCGCCCTAAAAAGGCAGTAAAACAAGAAGAAGCACCTAAAGCTGAAAAAGCTAAAGCAGAAGACACTAAAGCAGAAACTGCTTCAGAAGAAGAATACGAAAGACCAGATGGTTGCTGTGGTGCTCACGAGGTGTGCGAAAACGAAAGCCTACTTGCCACAAATGCCAAAATCATTTATTTCGACGACGAAGAACTAGATGCATTTAAGGATAGAGAGCCAGAATCATATACCGACGAGGAAATTGCTCAGTTCGACGAAGTGTTTATGACTCTTAGAGAAAACGAACTTGTAGATTGGCTAAAAAGCCTTCAACTACGCCATGTTCCTCTGCCAGAATGCATTAAAGAACAAGCCTTAATGATAATATCAGAACGTAGAAACAACCCTGTTCACGAATAAAATTATGCAAGAATACTTAGCCAAAACCCTACAAGGACTAGAGGGTGTATTAGCCGACGAACTTAAAGCACTAGGTGCTAAAGACATAGAAATACAACGCAGAGCTGTAAGTTTTAAAGGAGATAAAAAGACTCTTTACAAGGCTAATTTTTGGCTTCGTACTGCATTACGCATTCTAAAACCAGTGGCTGTATTTAAAGTAAACAGTCCAGACGACGTTTATACAGAAATCAAAAAACTAAAACTAGAAGAGTTTATCACAGCAAATAAAACCTTCTCGATAGACACCACTGTATATTCTGAGCAGATAAACCACTCACGCTACGTAACCTACAAAGCAAAAGATGCTATTGTAGACTATTTTACCGAAAAATATGGCAAACGCCCTTCTGTGAGCGTGGCAAATCCTGATATTTACTTCAACCTACATATTTCTCACACCACTTGCACCCTATCGCTAGATAGCTCTGGTGCTCCACTTTTCAAACGCGGATACAGAGTGGCGCAAACCGAAGCACCTATCAATGAGGTTTTGGCTGCAGGTATGCTACTTATGTCGGGTTGGAAAGGTCAATGCGACTTTATAGAACCAATGTGTGGTAGTGGCACTATTGCCATTGAAGCTGCAATGATAGCACTAAACATGGCTCCAGGTCTATTTAGAAAAGAGTTTGCTTTTGAAAGATGGACCGACTTCGACAGAGATATGTTTGACGAAATCTACAACGACGACTCTCTAGAAAGAGAATTTAAACATAAAATCTACGCATCAGACATCTCTGCTAAAGCCATTGGTATAGCAAATGCAAATATTAAAAGCGCAGGCCTTGCCAAATACATTGAAACTCAAGTGCTAGATATGGCAGAGCTTCCAGAGCAAACCAAACCTGTGCACATGGTATTCAATCCACCATACGGCGAACGTCTTAACGACTTCTCTGTGAAACAATTATATTCTTCTATAGGCACTACACTTAAACACAAATTCCCTGGCACAAATGCTTGGATTATAAGTTCTTCTATGCTTGGATTTGACAATATTGGCCTAAAACCTGCTAAAAAAATCTCTCTTATCAACGGAGATTTGAAATGCGACTTTAGATGCTACAGTATTTTCGCAGGCAAAATGAAAGAATTTAAAAAAGAACACAAAAAAGAATTTAAACGTCGTTAACACTATAGGCTTCTATATCTAACATTTGCGAATTGTTAAAATTATATGTTAAATAATGTAAACAAAAGCAACAACACAAATGTTAAAATGTTATTTTTGTTTTCTGTATGAAGAAGAAAAAAATAATCATATTAGTAGCCTTGATGTGCATTACTTTTGTAAGCCTATCACTAGTACAATTCAACTACTTTAATGTACTTGTAGAAATGCGTCGCGAATTCTTTGAAGACGGCGTAAAACAGGCTCTATACCGCACAAGTCGTATTTTAGAAGAGGAAGAAATAGAAACCTACATTAAAAAAGAACTTGAAAAACAGGGTAAAGAAGCAGAGGCTATAAAAAATGTAAATGAGTTCTTAAACAAGAGCACAGGACATCTAAACATCAAACCTCTCATCCAAGACAAAGAAATAATAAAGAGCAAAACTCCAGGTAAATCTGCAAATAACGTTTCTAATATTTCAAAAAATCTTCATAACGAACATAAAAATACCTTTAAAAGACAAAAAGTTGTTATCTCCGACATGGCACTTCGTTGGTCTAAAGAAGCACCAGCAAAACCTATCGAAGAACGTATCAATCCAGAACATTTGGAAATTGTCTTAAGAAAAGAACTTGAAAAATGTGGCATCAACATACCTTTTGAGATAAGTTTGATAAACCACAAAAGCGAAAGGGTATATTCTTCACTTGGTTTTGAATACATAGAAGACATACACGACTACTACTCTCAAATCCTATTCCCAAATGATTACAATCCAAAATTGGATTTAATGAGAGTGTATTTCCCTACACGCGACTCATATATAATGGGGCAAATTGCTCGATTGGCTATCATTTCTACTGTGATAACCTTTATATTGTTCATTACATTTATATTTGCCATTTTACTTCTTCTACACCAAAGAAAAGTAAACGAACTGCGCACAGACTTCATGAACAATATGACCCACGAGTTTAAAACTCCTATTTCTAGTATATCACTAGCTGCGCAAATGCTTTGCGACGATAGCATAAATAGTAGTCCTATGATGATGAAAAGGATTAGTAAAACTATTGTCGACGAAACCAAGCGACTAAGTTTCCAAGTGGAAAAAATTCTTCAAATTTCACTACTTGAAAACGAAAAATCTATTATGAAATTCAACGACTGCGACATTAACCAAATCGTTGACAACGTAGTAGACAACTTTAAAATAAAAGTGAAAAGTAAAGGTGGTAATATTGTTGCCGACCTTAAGGCTACCAACCCTTGGGCTACAGTAGACGAACTTCACTTTACAAATATTATCTTCAACCTATTGGACAACGCCGTTAAATACTCAAAACAAGACGAAGCACTAGAATTAAAGGTGAGAACATACAATAACGAAAACGAAGATTCGTTATATGTTACGATAGAGGACAACGGCATTGGTATAAAGAAAGAACATTTAAGAAAAATCTTTGATAAATTTCATCGTGTACCAACAGGCAATGTTCACAATGTGAAAGGCTTTGGACTTGGTCTTGCATACGTGAAAAAAATGGTACAAAAACACAATGGAACAATCAAAGCAGAAAGCGAACCAAATATCGGAACTATATTTACAATAACAATACCAACTATTAAAAAATAATATTATGAATGATGAAAAAGTAAAAATCCTTCTTTGTGAGGATGACGAAAACTTAGGTATGCTACTTCGTGAGTATCTTCAAGTAAAAGGCTACGATACAGACCTTATGACAGACGGAGATGCTGGATACAAAGCATTTACTAAAAGTGAATATGATGCGTGCATCTTCGACGTGATGATGCCTAAAAAAGACGGTTTTACACTAGCAAAAGAAATCCGTGCTATAAATTCAGAAATTCCAATTATCTTCCTTACTGCTAAAAACCTTAAAGAAGATATTATCGAAGGCTTTAGAATTGGTGGTGACGACTACTTAACAAAACCTTTCTCAATGGAAGAACTTCTTTTCCGTATCGAAGCTATTCTTCGTCGCGTGAAAAGCAAAAAAATGAAAGATAAAACTTATTTCACACTTGGTAAATTTACTTTCGACTCTCAAAAACAAATCCTTTCTGGCGAAGGCAAACAAACCAAACTTACCACAAAAGAATCTGAACTATTATCACTTCTTTGTGCTAATATGAACGATATCTTGGAACGTAACTATGCTCTTAAAACCATTTGGATTGATGACAACTACTTCAACGCACGTAGTATGGACGTTTATATCACAAAACTTCGTAAACTACTTCGTGATGATGCTGGTGTACAAATAATCAATATCCACGGTAAAGGTTATAAACTTATCGTTCCTAACCCTGCTCAATGATTATAAAGAAAGTAATTATAGGACTTGGATTGCTGTTGATGCTCACCTCGTGTAGCATCAACGCTCGTATTCAGAAGGCTGATAAAAAGTTTGAATTGGGCGAATATTACACCGCTGGAGAGATGTATCGCTCCATTTATCCACGTATTCCTGCCAAGAAAAATAAAAAACAAAAGGCAGAAGTGGCATTTAAAATGGGTAATTCATATCGCCTAATTGCAAACAACAAACGAGCAGAAGCTGCCTACAAAAATGCCGTACGATACAACTACAAGGATAGTATGGTACACTACTACTATGCCGAAGTGCTAAAAAGTAGTGGCAAGTATAAAGAGGCGCTTAAGCAATATCAAGAATTTGAGAAACTATCTCCAGAAAATGAGCTTGCACTTGCAGGTATTGCATCTTGCGACTCAGCCTTGAATGCATGGAAAAAGAAGAGTAGATATGAGGTAGAACTTTTTAAGAAATTTAATTCTAAATTCTCCGATTTTTGTCCTATTTTTGCTTCTAAAGATGGCTCTTTGGTTTACTTCAACTCTACTAGAGGTGGAAAAAAAGTAAAAAACAGCAAGATTACAGGGCAGAAAAACAACGATATTTTCTACTCTAGAATAAATGCTAAAGGCGAATGGGAAAACCCAGAACTTCTAGAAGGTGAAATAAACACTGAGTTTGACGAAGGGGTATGTGCTCTCTCTGCAGACGGACAAGAACTTTTCTACACAGTGAGCGTTACTTCTAAAGGTGAAACATTGGGCACTGCTATCTATAGTTCTAAACGTAGCGGTGGCGAATGGAGCGAACCTCAAAAACTAAAAATACTACAAGATTCATCACTCAATGTGGCACACCCTGCTCCATCGATAGACGGTGAATATCTGTATTTTGTATCTGATATGCCAGGTGGATTTGGAGGCAAAGACATTTGGAGAGTATCAAAAAATGGTGCAGAATGGGGCACTCCAGAAAACCTAGGTGCAAGCATCAATACTGCAGCAGACGAAATGTTTCCAAGTTTTCGTGAAGATGGCAGACTTTATTTCTCATCAGACGGGAGAGTGGGTCTAGGCGGACTTGATATATATG
>JAXJWL010000183.1:0-1635 GCA_036308065.1 Paludibacteraceae bacterium | reverse complement strand
CGCCTGTTTTACTCTTTGTATTAAAACTCTCATTTACAGTCTATTTTTTGTGTGTTGGTGTTCAGTTTTTATAAAATTTTTAATTCTCAGAGGCTTTAGTTGGTGTGAAAATACTCGTAAACTATTGATGCTCTGTGAGTTCCGATAATTTTTTCTAGTTCAGAAATTTCTGCATTCTGGATGCGTTTTACGCTTTTTAGCTCCTTTAGGAGCTTTTCTTTTGTATTTGGGCCTATTCCTGGTATTTCGTCGAGTTCAGATTTTAGTTGCGACTTACTTCTCTTGTCTCTGTGAAATTCTATTGCAAATCTGTGAACCTCGTTTTGAATTTGTGTAAGAAAATTAAAACAAGCATCGTTAGTCTTCATACTAATTGTTTGTCCGTTGAAGATAAGATCGCGTGTGCGGTGTTTGTCGTTTTTTGCAAGACCAGCAATTGGTATGTTTAAATTTAGTTCGTCCTCTACAACCTTTCTTATTGTTTCTATATGACCAACTCCACCGTCGGCAATTATAAGGTTGGGTAGGGGTTCACCTTCTTCAACAAGTCTGCTGTATCTTCTATACACTACCTCGCGCATTGAAGCATAGTCGTCTGGTCCAACCACAGATTTTATATTATACTTTCTGTAATCTTTTTTGCTTGGTTTACCTTTTTTGAAAACCACGCAAGCTGCCACTGCATCTGTACCAGAAATATTAGAGTTGTCGAAACACTCTATATGAATAGGTAGTTTATTTAGTCCGAGTTTCTCTTTTAGGGTAAACAAAATCTGTGTTGTTTTTTGCTCAATATTCAGTTCTTCGTTGCGTTTTAGTTTGTCTAGTTTGTATTGTTTTACGTTTTGCATAGAAAGGTCGATAAGCTTCTTTTTGTCCCCTTTTATCGGCACTTTTAGGCTTATACCTTCTAGTTCTATATCTGGCATAAACGGCACCAAAATTATTTTAGAATCGCTCTGAAGTCGGCTTCTAAGTTCTAGCAAACCTAAAGCTAAAATCTCTTCGTCTGCCTCGTCTATTCTCTTTTGATATTCAATAGTAAGACCTTTTACTATGCTACCATTTACTATTTGAAGCATATTGATGTAAACAGATTTTTCGTCTACATCATACGCCATTACATCTAGGTTTTCGTCCGTTGCAGTAGTTACTACTGTTTTGTTTTGGAAGTTGATTATGGCAAGGTATTTTTGCTTTAATTCTTCCGCTTCTTCAAACCTTAACTCCTCAGCACATTTGTTTATTTCTTCAAGGATTTTACTTGCAATAAACTTACTGTTTCCCTTTATAATTTCCTTGATTTCACCGATAATTTTTTGGTATTCTTCTTTGGTTTGGTAACCTACACATGGAGCCATACAATTTTTGATATGATACTCCAAACACTCCTTATGTTTCCCTTGTTTTATTGTTTCTTCATTCATAGGGAAACGACAGGTTCTGATAGGGTAGATTTGCTTTACTAAATCTAGGATTGTATCCAATATCCAAACAGAACTATATGGGCCAAAATACTCGGCACCACGCATAATAATTCTAGTTTTGAATATACGTGGAAAGTCTTCTTTTGTGATGCAAATCCATGGGTAGGTTTTGCCGTCTTTAAGAAGAATATTGTAGCGTGGTTGATAT
>JAXJWL010000182.1:0-17181 GCA_036308065.1 Paludibacteraceae bacterium | reverse complement strand
GCAAGCACAATCAAAGAAACCAATGCAACGCAACCTAAGCATACAGCCAACGCAGATGGTAGGTCTTTTTCACTTTTGTGAAACACCAATATATTTTGGTATTCGGCATTGGCAAGAAGTACAAGAATAGCAAATATTGAAACAAAGAGGTTGAGTGTACCCATCTCGTCGGGGGTATAGATGCGAGAGATGATTGGGTATGCCAGCAATGTGATTATCTGAGCAAGCATATTGCCACTCAGAAGCACACTCGTGTTTCTCACAATGCGCGATTGGAGGAAGCGGTTGATATATTTGTTTTTGATTTGCATTGCTCGCCTACGGTTCGGTTGCACCACCCTACGGGGGTGCCCTTTTATTATTTTCATTTAATACAGGCGTTGCGCTAACGCTTAACACCTGCCTACAACTTAAGAGTTACCCCTTACAGGGGTAATAAGTACACAAATATAAGAAATTAAATAAAAAAAGAAAAGCGTTTGAGGAAATTTCCTCAAACGCTTTTTCCTTACGCGGGCACTTCGACAAGCTCAGTGACCGCTATATCCTGAGAGTTACTTTTAAAGGAGGGGATTCTAGGCGTCGCGAAGTCTGAGAAACCGGAGTTTACTAACGTAAATGAGGATTTCGAAGACAAGCGCAACGAGGAATACACCCTTTAAAATAACTCGACTTATCCTAGGAAGGAGATTAATATACCTGCAGCAACCGCAGAACCAATCACACCAGCCACGTTAGACGACATACAGTAGTTTAACACGTGGTTTTTAGGGTCGTATTTAAGAGCGATGTCGTTAGCTACACGAGAAGCCATAGGCACAGCACTTAGACCAGTTGCACCAACAAGTGGATTGATTTTCTTTTTGCTGAATAGGTTCATTACTTTCACTAAAAGGATACCACCAAAGATAGAGAAACCGAAAGCTAGGAAACCACCTGCCACGATACCTAGGGTTTGGAAGTTTAGGAAAGCATCTACAGTCATGGTAGCACCTACAGATAGACCTAGGAAAATGGTAGCAGCATTCATGATGCCGTTTGAAGCAGTTTCAAACAAGCGAGAAGTGTTTGCACCAATTTCTTTGATAAGGTTACCAAACATAAGCATACCTACTAGAGACACTGCATCTGGCACAATGATAGCCACGATGGTAGTAACAGCAATAGGGAAAATAATCTTAAGTGCTCTCATGTTTTTGAACTCAGTTTTAGAAGGATAAAGTTTGTCTTGTTCCTTCATGTTGATCATAAGTTCTTTTTTAGAGCAAGTAAGTTTTACCACTAGTGGAATAATAACTGGCACCAACGCCATGTATGAATATGCTGCAATAGCAATAGGAGCTAGCAAGTGTGGAGCAAGTTTAAGAGTGGTAAAGATAGCAGTAGGACCGTCGGCACCACCAATGATAGCTAGTGAACCAGCTTCTTGTAGTGTAAAGAATTGAGAAGCCACTAGAAGTACTGCAAAAATACCAAATTGAGCACCTGCACCGAAGATAGCAAGTTTAAGGTTACGTAGCATAGGGCCAAAGTCGGTAAGCGCACCTACACCCATAAAGATGATAGGAGGAAGCAGACCAGATTTGATTAATGCGTAGTAAATAAGGTTCATAATGCCTAAGTCGTGTGCAATCTCTGGAAGAGACATTTCGTACACGTTTTTAGCAACCATTACACCATCTTTCATGTAGTGAACTAGGCCTTCACCATCGGCTCCAAGCACACCCATACCACCGCCAGGGAAGTTTGCAATAAGCACACCGAAAGCGATTGGCACTAAAAGAAGTGGTTCAAATTCCTTCTTAATACCTAAGTAAAGAAGGACGAAAGCTAAGGCGTACATAATAAGGAAGCGAGGATCTTCCACAATGGCGCCTATGGCTGTCATGTCATAGATTTTACTTAATATTTCTCCCATAGTTCTTATCCTTTGATTTTCATCAATACGTCATCTTCAGATACTGCAGCACCAGCGTTGAAACAGATTTCTGTAATAACACCATCGCATTCAGCAGCAATAGCGTTGAAGGTTTTCATAGCCTCGATGTAGCAAACTGTTTGACCAGCTTTCACTACGTCGCCTACTTTCACTGCAGGTTCGCCTTGTGCTTTTACTAGGTAGAATTTACCTTCAAGTGGAGCAGCAAGTTCTTTACCTTCGCCAGTAGCAGCAGCAGCGGCAGCAGGAGCAGCAGAAGCAGCAGGCATTGCACCAGCTTCACCAACGGTTACTTTGTAAGAAACACCGTTTACTTGTACTTCTACAGTTTGAGGAAGAGCAGCGCCACCAGCAGCAGCTTTAGCTTCTTTCTTCTTAGCTAGATCTGCTTCGAAGTCTGCTTTAGCTTGGCCAGATTTGTATAGACGATATTGTTGTGGGTGCATAGCAAGCTCGAATAGTTCTTCGTCGTCTTCGCCAAGTTCCCAACCGTTTTCAGCCATTTCTTTACGGAAACCTTCAAGAGCATCTGGATAAGAGTCTTGTGGGTTGCCAGTGAAGAATTCGCGACCTTGTTGTTTTGCTTTTTCGATAAGTTCTGGAGCGATAGGTCCAGGAAGACGACCAGATTTGCCAAGAAGCATATCCCAAATATCGTCTGCAATCATGCTCCAACGTTCACGACCTTTTTCCATTTGGATAACGTTCATTTGAGCCATGTTTTTCACATATTGGCTAAATGGAGTTACAAGTGGTGGATAACCCATTTTTGGCCATACGTATGCAACTTCGTTGAAAAGTTTGATAAGCATTTGGTCTTGGGTCATTTCTGGTTTGCCGTTTTTAGCAAAATATTTGTTTAGGCTATCAAGAGCTTCGTTTAGGTCGTTCATTAAGCTACCCATCATACCACCAGGAAGACCAGGACCGATAAGAAGAGAGTTCATTTGACGGTTACGAGCAGGGATGTAATAACCTAAGAAGTCGTCCATCATAGCTTGTACTTGAGTACGTACTTCCATGTAAGCTTCCATGTTGATTTCTGGCACGTCGAAGCCAGCATCTTTAAGCATAGCTTGAACTGCTAACACGTCTGCGTGACCTGTACCCCAAGAAAGAGGTTCCATACCTACGTCTACGTAGTCGCAACCTGCTTTACAAACTTCAAGAATAGAAGCCATGCTGAAACCAGGACCAGCGTGTGAGTGATATTGGATAGGAAGTTCTGGATATTTTGCTTTGATGTTTTTAACGATTTCGCCTAGAGAAGCAGGACGACCGATACCAGCCATATCTTTCAAGCAGATTTCATCTGCACCAGCTTCGATAAGTTCAAACGCCATTTTTGTATAATATTCCACAGTGTGAAGTGGAGAGAAAGTAATACAAAGACAGCATTGAGAAATCATACCACCATCGTGAGCATATTTAATAGAAGGTATGATATTGCGTGTATCGTTTAGACCACAGAAAGTACGAGCGATGTCGGTACCTTGTTTTTTCTTCACTTTATAGAAAAGTTGACGAACGTCTGCTGGAACTGGGTTCATACGTAAACCGTTAAGTGCACGGTCTAGCATGTGAGTTTGAATACCTGCTTCGTGGAAAGGTTTTGTCCATTCACGAACAGCTTTATTTGGGTTTTCACCGTAAAGTAGGTTTACTTGTTCAAAACCACCACCGTTGGTTTCAACACGAGCAAAGCAACCCATTTTTACAATAGCAGGAGCTACTTTAACTAATTGGTCAACACGTGGTACATATTTACCAGCGGATTGCCACATATCTCTAAATAATAGAGAAAACTTAACTTGTCTTTTCTTTGCCATAGTTTAAAGTTTTATATTTTTTCAATTTTTTGTGCTTGTTTTTTGCCACCGCTTATTGCCATAATAGCTTTGTTGATGGCTTCTTGAATATTTTGGTCAACAGCTTGCACTGCCGCGGCAGCTTTCGCAACTGGTTTAATTTCTTCTGGGAAGAATTTATTCACTGTTTTGATTAGAAGCGTACCTAACGCAATAATAATTAAAAGCACAGCGAACACTGTAAGCATACCAATGGCCATTAGAAGTAGAGCCTCGATGAATTTGTCCCAATTTGACAATTCTGCTACAGGAGCTGCTTGTAATAAAATAAAGTTCATATTATTAAAAGTTTAGTTGTTTCAACAAAAATATTCCTGCATATTCAAAAATTTTGCATAATTATACATAAATACTGCATAAAAATGCAAATTTGAGACAAAGATAGTAATTTTTAACGAAAAAAATGCAATTTTTTTCGTTAAAAAGTAAAATCAATATTATCGAGTAAGAAGGATTTTTGCACTAATACCGACCTCAGAGTTGAAGGTTGGATATGAAGTAGAAACCACAGGGGTACGCATTTGTAGATCGTAGAATAGAGAGAAACTTATGCGTTCGCTGAAGACGTAGTTTGCACCAAATTTGAAGGTGGTTACAAGGTCGCCTGCGGTGGCTTGAGATTCGTTTAGTTCTATCTTGCGAACAAGGGTTTTAGCATCCTTGATAGAGAAATCGGCGCGAAGTGTAAGGTCGTTTTTCACTTGTTTAGTAGACTTCGCTGTCTTCATATTGAACTTAAGGTCGCTAAACTTGTAACCTACACCTACAACATACTCGTTGTTTGAAGATTCTACGATTTGGTTGCTTGCAAGGTTTAGACCCATGTTTCTACCACGACGCCATTCTGCCTTGAATGTTAAGCTGTTTTTCAAGTTCATATCAAGACCCACAAGTGGACTAAATTGTTCGTTGATAGAAACATTGCCAATAGCATAACGGCTAGATGGAAGCAGACCACCAGAAAGCACATCTTCTACATAACCAAAGTCGTCTCCATCTACAGAGGTAAATGTTTGGTCTGAAGAGAATGAACCAATTTGATATTTACAGGTATAACCATGAGTAATGTTTACGCTTCTAAAGTGTTCTTTCACCCAAGGAATTCTGTTTAGAGCGGTAATAGTTACTTGCCAGTTTGGAAGGAAAGACCAGAACTTAGGCACAGATTTGGTATCTACCTTGTTTGCATCTCTACCTGCATACGCAGCAAGGAAGGCAGGCACAAGCACGTCGTCTGAGTTTAGACCATAACCTGAAGTTGGATTGTTTTTAGCCTCAAGTCTTTGCTTAATCACATTTCTATAAGCAAGGAAATTGTTGAATAATTCGTCGGTAAACACGCCACCACGCACACTTGTAAATGCAGTACCAATTGCCACATAACTCATAGAAAGACTACCATCTAGGTTTGTTAGGTTGCTACCGCCAGAGAATTGTACACTGCGGTTGTTTACATACTGACGGTCGGCTTGCACATTTATCTTGATGCCTGGGAATGGCTCTACAAGAGCGTTTGCCTTGAATGTTTCGGTATGTACAAACTGAGCAGGATTGTATACCGCATCTGTTGTAAGCAACCAACCACTAGAAAGTGCTTTATCTAGGATGTTGTCTTCTTGAATACCAACTACAAAGGCAAATGTAGGTGCAGTTTTTCCATTGAAACTACTCATACCCAAACCTTGCACAGAAGGAAGATAACCAGGAAGTGTAGTTCCATCTGTTTGAGCATAGTTGAAAGACACGTTTCTAATAAGCATTGCCACGCGAGCAAGCACATCTACTGCCACATTGCCAGCAGGTTGAGGACCACCAGAAATCACAGTTAGTTCTACATCACCACCCTTGGTAGCAACTACCTTAATGTTGTTTGCATCTACTACTTTATGTTTTAGTTTAGTAGTTTTACCATCTAGAGTAGCTTTAATTCTTACCTTTTTGTCGTTCAAACGGTGACGCACCACAATAGTATCTCCAGCTTGAAGTTTAAGAGTTTGTTTATACTCTTTTTGCTTTTTAGCCTTAGGAGCATTGGTAGATCCATATTTCTTGTTTACATCTTTTAGGTAGTCAGACTTGTTGTACAAAGACTCAAAGTTGAACTTACCATCTGCTTGGATTGTACCCTTGCTTATAGCAGTGTTTGCAATTACGTCTGTACCGCTTAGCCATTGATAATTGCCATCAAACTTGATATTACCTTGAATCCAGTTTAGTGCAAGCATTTTGTTGAATGGAACATTCCAAGACAGTGTAACACGTTGGTTGTAGTCTTGAGGCGAACCTAGGTGAGAAAGACTGTTCCAAACTGAGTCTTTCCATATTTCGTATTCATCTGGATACAACTCTTTATTCACACCACCGTCGTTTTCGCTGATAAGAGAATTGTTGCTAGATGTAAATGTAAATTTAATGTTTTTGGTAATATCCCAAGCAAGGTCAAACTCATTGCTCCACATAAAGTCTTTGGCAAATGTTGGGTCCATTTGGTTTTGAGGATTTTCAAAATCCCTTGTCACTTGCTCATAATAGTTTCTTGTGAAGTTGGTCTTAAATGAGAACAACTTTGGAGCATAGTAAAAACCAAAATCTGTAAGCCACTTCATGTGCTTATTGTTTTGAATAGACTTAATCTTGGCAAATGGTTCTACAGGTTTTGGAGACCAAGAAAACTCGTACTGACCATACGCATTGCTATATTGCTCTACCTCACGAGTAGTATTTGGGTCGCGAGACTCTGTTTGAGAGAACGAACCACCCACAGTGAAGTTGGCAGGGTCCCAAGGACGTGGACCATCTTTACTTGTGATACCCACACGAATGCCAGGCACAGAAAGACTCTGTGTCATAGTCATATCTTGAGCCACATCAAGAATAGAGTCGCGTTGCGCTTTAGTAGCAGTGGCATCTAGCGCATCTTTAAGCAATACATCCTTGTCTAGAGGATTGTATTTAGGATTTACAATCTCGTGAGAAAGTGAATAACGAATAGGAATCACTGTGTTTGCTTTTTCTGGCAATAGTTTACCCAAATCGATACCCGCATTCACGTTGTATTGATAGTAGTCGTCTTGACGACGTTCTTGTACTTTTTGTTCTATGCCACCATAACCAATGGTTTCAATACGACCAGCTGCATTCAGAGTAATGAAATCTGAAAGCGCTACGTCTAAGCTAGCACGAGCAGCCACACCACCTTGTTCGTCAAACTCAGTAAGCAGTAGTTCGTTTACCCACACCTCAGCACTCTTTATTTCGCGAGAAGCATTTCTAATACCAATCATAAACACTTCTACCTCGCCCAAACTTGGATTACCCTTGATAGAAACCCTATTGTTTGGATTTGCTGGGTCTAGGGTAGAATACTCAGTAAGGTTGTTTACAGATGAGTGACTACGATTTTTCTCTTCGTTGCGAGACTTCTTCAAGTTGGTAAGAAGTTCTAGTGGAAGCTCTATCTTGTTTTCATCTGGCCATACTGCTCTACGGTCTGAAGTGGTATTGTTTGAATAAATACCAGCAGGAGTAAGAGTAAGTGGCACTTCGTATTCATAATAGTTGTTTTGGTAGTCTGAACCCATACGAATGAATAGTTTCAGATTGCCATCACGCAAGTTGGTATCGTCGTCTGGCATAGCTTCTGCATGGACAAACATTTCAAGTTTACCATACTGACGCATATCATAACCGCCAAATTTCTTGTATACAGCACGAGAATCTTTTGGATGCAAGTTGTGCACACGAAGCACCATAGATTGCTCGTTTTCTTGACGTACTTGTTGTTGAGAAGGGTCTATTTCACGAGACACGCCAGGAGGCAACACATAGTTTACAGGTTGCTTATCTGCATTTTCTTCAATGTTTACAGAAGCAGTCTCCATGATAGTAGCATCGTTGTGATAACCCTTTTCGATTTCTTTTTGATAAACACGCCATTCGCCTTTCACAAGTTCCATGCTTGCAAAACGTAGGTTTACATCGTGAGTGAAACCTGTTAGATACATACGCATAAAGCGAATAGACTTAAAGCTACGGATGCTACCGTATGCAGTATAATTGTCGGCATCACGTAGTGGAATTTTGAACTGATACCAACGCACAGTACCTGTTTCTCCGTTTTTCAGAGTAACAGAGGAAGTAACCATATCGGTGATATAGTTTTGACCCACAGTCATGTCCTCTGGACGAAGTGAAACCCTATACTCAAAGTATTTTTCGTTTTCGTTTAGAGTATTGTCTATGTTTATATCTTCAAAGTCTGGTTTGTTTGAAGACGCTGTGGTATAAGACTCGTTTTCTGCAGTGGTTTGAGAGTTGCCCTCTGTGCCATTGTAGTGACGATAACGGTCTAGCACACCCACCTCAGCATTGTCGTAGTCGGTGCCACGATAGTGGTGGAAGTTGTCGCCCGCAGGGTCGTTTAGAGGAGAAAACTTATCTTCCATCATTCTATTTAGAGCATCTGGAGTAAGTTTTGCCTTCAGTTTGTTTACGAAAGTTTGATATGTTTCATGAGCAAACTCTTCTTCGGTAGAAAGACCGTTGAAACCAACGTCTTGTTTTTTGCGAGCCTCTTCAGACGCATCAAAAGCATAAACCACAGATTGTTTTGTAGGCACTTTACCCCAAACTGTGTTTACAACAGTGTTTTCCTCTATGCCCACAGGCAAACCATTTTCGTAGAACTTACGACCATCTTTCAAAATATCCTCAGAGATATCACCAAAGTTGAAGTAAAGGTCACCACCAGTCATTGTGCCATCGTTGTACACAAATGGGTCCATTACCCAAAACTCTAGATACTCGATATTGTTTGTTTCAAAGTCGGTAGTCTCTAGTTTGCGCATCACACCACCCCATTTTGCCGCAGGATTGGTAAGTTTACCTTCTGAGTCGAAGTTTTCTGCATAGATATTGTAAGGACCACGCTCAGTTGGGTGATATGCAAGGTCGAGTGTTTGGATATAACTAGATTGTCCGTAAACTAACTCTCTATTTGGGAAAATTTCGTTTTCAGAAATCTGACGAACAAAGTGATTTGACAGCTGTTGTTTATCTTTTCTAATATGGCTTGGAGTGTTTGACGTGGTTTGGTTGAACATATTGTCTATGTAGTACCAAGACAGCGCAGCACGGTTTTTGCCATATTCAATATTGTTTGAAAGCGCAGACTCTGTGAAGCGAGAAGGTGTACTTGCCAAACGCCAGTTTGAAGCATATCTCACATCGTAGCCCACGGTGGTAGACTCAAAATCATCTACATACACCTTGCCTTTTGCACCTCTTGCAGTGCCAGGTATCATGTGAGCAAACTCAGCATCAAATGCCACAGTAGATGCCTGTTTCAAGTTTAAAATAGGCAGTTTATTTAGCCAATCAGTCACAGATTGGAATTGGTCTCGGTACGACATATTCAATCCCCAAACAGTATTTGCCACAGGGTCGTCGCCGTAGCCAACCTTTTCTGTAAGAGGTTTTTCAGACAAGTACATCACAGTACCGCCCACATTGAAGTTGTCGGTAAATGCATAGTCTAAGTGTGTACCAATGAGCGACTTACGCTTCATATTGAACATAGACTGACTCTCTAGCGTAACGCTAATAGGAGTGCCAAGGTCGATAAGGTCTTGGTTCATAATAGTAACCACACCCATCATATAGTCTACTGTAAAGTCCACATTTTCTGTAAGTTGCACACCACCTGCTGTCACTTTTACAGAACCTTTTGGCACGTTCATAGCATTTAGCCTAATCTCACTGCCAGAAGAAGCACGATATTCACCCTCTAGATAGTATTTATTCTTTTCGGCAAACTCTTGTGCTGTGGTAAGAGTAGAGTCGTATAGTTCTTGGTAAACATATTTCTTCACCAAAGTAGGGTCATTGTTCAATTTTTTTGCCAAATGCGAACCAAAAGGTTCTACAACAGGGAAAATCACCTTACCATTTTGAGAAATAATAGTGTAGCCCTCTACAAAGTCGAACATACCGTCGCCGTTTGGTTTCTCTTTGTGTTGAGAATCTAAGTGGTCTAGGTTCATTACCCATAGAAGTGGTTTCTTGGCAATAGGACCTTCGGTTATATAACGTAAGTCTATACCCGTAGAATCATTTTTGTACATGATATTTAGGGTAAACTTGTTGCTTTGCACTTGGTATGCACCCAATGAATAAATGTTTTTCATCATAAGGTCCCAAGTAGGAAGCAGAGGCGACTTGTCTGTAGATTTCAAAAGTTTTAGGGCAAGTGGTTTTGTGGTTTCGGTAGAAGCGGTGCTTAGTTCACCCACAGTATAAACCTTGCCTTTGTAGGTATATTGGAATGCTACGGCTAGCATTTCGTCGTTGTTAAGCGCAGACTTAAGCGAAATGTAACCAAGCTCCTTGTTTAGCACATAGTCGGTGCTCTCTAGTTTTCTAGCCCCCTCAAGTTTTACGAAGTCTGTACCCGACTCCATATTCCATGTGCGCAGATATGTGTCTACTTCGTAGATATCTGGCAGACCACCAGCGGCTTGCACCACTTGCGAAAACAAATTGTTGGCACCATTTGAAGGCACTGTACCTGTAGAGGTAAACGCCTTGTTGTAGATGCGAGTTGGTTCACCCAAGTCGGCAAAACCCACCACATTTGTAGTATTTTGGTAATTGATTGAGTTTTTGTTTGTAACCCACACCTCAATATTTGTGACAGAAATGCCAGAAGAAATATTTGGCACATCCTTCATCCACTCGTCGTAGTGTTCGCGGAAGAAATGCGAAAGGAAATAGTGGCGATTTTCATCGTATTGGTCCACTGGAATATGAAAATCTGTAGTTTGCGCACCAGATGTGTTAATAGTTTGAGACTCAGACTCTTGTTGAGAAATCACAGCACTCACACTCAGTTTACCAAACTGCAAATCTGTTTTAAAACCAAAAAGCGAAGTATTACCAGTGATAAGAGACCCTGTAAGAGGCATACTCACATTACCCGCTTCTAGTTTTTTGATAATATCGTCTTCCTTGCCTTCGTATTGAAGTTTAAGCATAGACTGGTCGAAGTCGAATGTGGCTTCGGTGTTGTAGTTTAAACCAAAGTTTAGTTTGTCACCCACAGAACCGCTCACATTAAGTTGGATTTTCTCGTCGAAATCGAATGTAGGAGCAGGGTTTTGCGAACGCTCACTAAGCGAAGGGTCTTTTAGTTTTTTAAACTGAAGGGCAAAGATAAGTTCTGCAGAACCTTGAAGCTTAAGTTGCACACCACCAGGGCCAAACACCTTGTCGGCAGGACCAATATCAAACTTCATATCGGTGAACGAGATTTCGTGCTTTTTGCCTTTTTCTTCGCTCACTCTTGACTTGTAATATTCTTGTTGAGACCTTTTTGCTTGATAATCGGCAAACTCTTCACTTGTAAGGTAAAATGGAGTACCTAGGTCTTCGTCGCCCACCTTTGACTGAAAATAATATCTGTCGGTATCTGGGTCGTACACCACTTCTGTGACCACATTGTCTGGAATAGGAATAGAAGCAGGTGTAGATTGACCAAGGTCGTTGTGGTCTTCAACGTAGTTTTTAGGAATTGGGAAACGAAGTTGAGACTCGTCTTTATTGGCAATACTATCCCCTGTCGCCTGAGCGAAAACCGCAAGCGAAATAGAAAGCATTGCTAATATTAAGTATATTCGTTTCAAAATTTTTCTTTTTATAAGCGGACATTGCACGCAATGTCCCTACATTATCTTTTGTAAACCCTTCAACAGCCCTTCAACAGGCTCAGGGACCTGCTTAGGACCTGCTTAGGGACCGATTTTACAGCATCTTGAGTGCCTTTTTGATTACTTGTTCTACTTTTAGGTCTGGTTCCTCAGCTAAAATTGCCGATACCGCTTTTTGAGTGGCAGAAGCAGTGAAACCAAGCATTGTAAGCGCAGAAACAGCCTCGTTTTGCACCTCTGTAGACACCACAGTTGCCTTTGGCGCAGTTGCTGGCACGCCAGCAGAAGCAGATATTTCAAGCACTTTATCCTTTAAATCTAGAATAATACGTTGAGCAGTTTTTGCCCCAATACCCTTCACAGCCTTGATTAAATTGGCATTTCCAGTTTGGATAGCATCACAAATTTCATACACAGAAAGTGAAGAAAGCACCATGCGAGCAGTAGCGGCACCAACACCTTGCACAGACATAAGAAGAAGAAACATACTTCTCTCCTCTGCTGTTGCAAAGCCATATAGAGTAAAAGAATCTTCACGAATCACCTCGTAAAGATACAGTTTTGCATCTGTTTTACTCTGAATAGCAGTATATGTGGAAAGCGAAATATTTACCCCAAAACCCACACCATGCACATCTAAAACAGCGTATGTAGGGGTTAAAGAGGTGATTTCACCATTTATATATTCTAGCATAAAGAAATTTCTTTTTACGAAAGGCACAAAGTTAATAAAAAAACGTTGTATTCATAAAAATACAACGTAGAAATAGTAAAAAAATTGTATAAATCGTCACAATTTTAATCATATATACGATAGTCAATTTCATCTATCACACAATATGTAGGAGTATTTAGCCCGTAGTCGCCAATATCTGTGCCACTGAAAGATATAGAAACCTTAAGAACCTCTTCTCCTAGAGAAACAAGACTTACATTAGCCCAAGACTCCTCGATAAACGATTTTCCATTGCGAAAATCTGCTAAATAATAATCTACAGAGCCTAGATTGTCTCCACAAGCGTTGTATCCAGTAAATGTAACCTTGAACCAATCTCCGTCTTTGTATGCACGGCAAGAACCAAAACCATCATCACCATTTTTAATAGCCCAGTATGTGTAAGTAGAATTTGCCACCTTCACAGACTCTACCATTGTAGGCTCAGGCAAGATAAATGTTGCATTATTTGCAGTTGTGCTAGACACATAATCATTGTAGTGCACCACAGCAAAGTTTCCATTTGGTTTTGGGTATGAACTATATTGATTGATGATACCTGTGGTAACAGAATCGTTTAGATTTGATGGGTAAATACCACCATTTGAATAACCACCGTACTCAGATACCCACTCAGAAGTAAATATAATATCTCTAGACTTAAATGCACCTAAAAGGTCTGCATCAAAATAACCTGCATCGGGAAGTGGCACATCTTCAAAGTCTGCACGATCATAATAATATGGCACTGTACAAGCCACCATCATTACTATTAAAGATGCTAAAGTAATTATCTTTTTCATAAATTTCTTTTTTTATAGAAAATCAACCTTTAAAAAAACTCTAATGTTCTATAGTTGGGTCGTATTCATTAATACGATCTTTATTTAAATACTTTTTAGTTTCAGACGCTACTACCCCACTTAGAAGCAGAAGCGAAATAATATTAGGAATAGCCATTAGGGCATTAGCGCAGTCGGAGAACACCCAAACTAGGTCTAGTTTTGCCACGCAACCAATGAAAATAGCTATAGACCAAATGATTCTAAAATATGGCAATGCCTTTTTTCCACTTATGTATTCTAGGCAACGTTCGGCATAGTAAGACCAACCTAAAATAGTAGAGAAGACAAATGTAAATAGTGCTATAGTAAGCAGAGGACCGCACCAAGCATGAAGTTTTGTAAACGCCATATTAGTAAGCACAGCGCCATCGTGGAAGTTGATATCTGGATACACAAGCACACTAGTTACAAGCACAATACCTGTGAGAGCACAAATAATAACGGTGTCCCAAAATGTAGCAGAGGAAGCAATAAGTGCTTGTTTTACAGCATTTTCCGTTTTTGCAGCTGCAGATACGATAGGAGCAGAACCCAGACCAGACTCGTTTGAGAAAAGTCCACGAGAGATACCATAGCGCATAGCGAGCATAATACCACCACCTGTAAGACCACCACCAAGAGCTTGAGGAGTGAAGGCAGAAGTAATAATAAGTTCGACTGCTGTTCCTACATACTGATAGTTTAGGATAAGGATAGCCACACAACCTATAATATAAATCAATGCCATAATAGGCACAAACACCTCACACACGCGAGCAAGCCATTTGATACCACCAAATGTGATAAAACCAATAAGCACTGCCATCACAACACCTGTGATATATGGAGAAATGCCAAAGTTTTCGGTAAGAAGCACAGACACAGAGTTGGCTTGGTTCATATTGCCAATACCAAACGCTGCGCAAATAGTTGTAATACAGAAGAATATAGCTAAAGGCTTCATTTTAAGCGCCTTTTCTAGCACCACCATTGGACCACCAATCATAGTACCACTCTCTGTTTTGTAACGATATTTCACAGAAAGAAGCGCTTCGGCATACTTTGTTGCAATGCCAAACACACCTGTAAGCCAGCACCAAAACACAGCCCCGGGACCACCAAGAGCAATCGCAGTGCCCACCCCAACAATGTTGCCAGTACCCACAGTAGCAGCCATTGCCACCATCAGAGCACTAAAGTTGCTTATATCGCCTCCTGCCTTGCTACCACTAAGGGTCATCTTTATAGCAGTGCCGATATGACGTTGCACACCACCTGTTCTGAAAGTAAGAAACAAGTGAGTACCAAATAGTAGCACAATCATGGGCACACCCCAAAGAAAGCCACTAAAATCTGACAAAATATCTAGAAAAAACTCTTGTATCTCAGCCATTTACTTACGAAGTTCAAAGTTTACACCAAGATATTTCTCACGCACAATAGGGTTTTCTGAAAGCACCTCTGGTGTGCCTTGAAACATCACTTTACCCTCAAAAAGCATATACGCCCTGTCGGTGATGCACAGTGTTTCGTGCACATTGTGGTCGGTGATAAGAATACCAATGTTTTTCTCTTTCAAACTAGCCACAATGTTTTGAATATCTTGCACCGCAATAGGGTCTACACCCGCAAAAGGTTCGTCTAGCATAATGAAATTTGGCTCAATAGCCATACAGCGAGCAATCTCACAACGGCGACGTTCACCACCAGAAAGCTGAGAACCATAACTTTTACGCACCTTGCTCAAATTGAACTCCTCTATAAGCGACTCAAGTTTCTCCTTTTGATACGCCTTTGAGAAATTTGTCATTTCAAGCACAGATTTAATATTGTTTTCCACAGACATATCACGGAAAACAGACGCCTCTTGTGCCAAATAACCAATACCAATTTGCGCTCTGCGGTATACAGGATACTTAGAAATATCTAAATCGTTCAGAAAGATTTTCCCCGCATTTGGTTTCACAAGACCAGTTGTCATATAGAAAGTAGTGGTCTTACCAGCACCATTAGGTCCTAGTAGCCCTACAATTTCACCTTGAGTCACATTTATAGAAACATCATTTACAACAGTACGTTTGCCATAACGTTTCACCAAGTGCTCCGTGCGGAGAATCATCTTTTCTTCACTCATATCTATCGTTAAATAAAGTTTTCGTTATCTTCAAGCATACTCACATCATTTACAAACTGGCGAATGCGTTGTTCGTCAGAAGCCTTGCAAATAAGAAGAGTATTGTCTGATTCTACTATAATGTAACCCTCAAGACCTTGAATCACAGCAAGTTTACCTTCAGGAAGCACCACAATATTGTCGGTACTGTCGTATGTGAGACCTTTACATTTTAAAATCACATTGCCATTTTCGTCGCTTTCAGAAATGTCTTTAAGCGCACCCCATGTGCCCATATCAGACCAACCATAGTCGCCAGAAAGCATATACACCTCGCGAGCGTGCTCCATGATACCGTAGTCGATAGAAATATTTTGGCAAGTAGGGAAAATTTCGTCGATAAATGATTGTTCCTCTTCGGTGTTCATTTTGTCCATGCCAGATTCAAATTTTTGAGAAATCTCTGGAAGAAACTCTTTAAATGCAGCATCGATAGTTTTAAGACTCCACATAAACACGCCAGAATTCCAGAAAAATTCGCCAGAGTTTACAAACACTTTAGCAAGCTCAAGGTTTGGTTTTTCGGTGAAAGTTTTCACTGGTTTGAAGTCGCCCTCAGCATCCACAATAGCTTGAATGTAGCCATAACCAGTCTCTGGACGGTTTGGTTTAATACCAAGAGTAAGCAAACTGTTTGACTGAGACACAAAGTTTAGACCACGCTCAATAGCATTCAAAAACTCCATTTCCTTTGTAATAAGGTGGTCGGAAGGAGCTACTACCATATTTGCATTTGGGTTGATAGCCTTGATGTGGCTCATAGCATACGCAATACATGGCGCAGTGTTTCTACGACAAGGCTCAAGCAAGATTTGACTAGGTTTAATGATAGGAAGTTGCTCCATAATCAAGTCTTTGTATGCAGCGTTGCTCACTATGATGATGTTTGAAGCAGGAATAACTTTTGCAAAACGGTCAAACGTCATTTGAAGAAGAGAACGTCCCGTACCGAAAAAGTCTAGAAATTGTTTAGGTTTATTGTTTCGTGAAAATGGCCAGAAACGGCTTCCTACACCACCCGCCATTATCACACAAAAATTATTGTAATCCATATTTATATTTGATTTAAGTTTTATTCGGGCAAAGTTAACAAAAAGAATTTATGCAAAAAAATTTTCATATCTAAAAAAGATTAATTACCTTTGCCGTGCTTTTGAAAACAAAGCAAGCCAACCAGCCCAGATGGCGGAATCGGTAGACGCGCTGGTCTCAAACACCAGTGGATTCACTTCCATCCCGGTTCGATCCCGGGTCTGGGTACCAAAAAGACTGATAATCGCAAGATGGTTATCAGCCTTTTGTGGTTTTTACCTCTCCATGATTTTCCCAATTTTTGTAAAAATCTATTTTAATCGGCAAATATAATTAACGCAAAAGTGTGAAAACCTCCCAGTTTTTAGGGAGCATTTCACAGTTTTGGAGCAATTTTGAACGGAAAAGTGTGAAATACCCCCTATTTTTGCCGAGCATTTCACACTTTTGAAGCAGTTTTTATTCAAAACACCACTGCCCCGACGGATAAAAGAACAGAATCTCATTTCCGGCAGGGCAGTAGGGAGCATTAGATTATAAATACAGACGGATTAAAATGACTTTTTACATCCATACTACAATGCAAAATTCTTATCACTAAAATATCATCATCATCCTTTCTGTAAAAGATAATATGTCGTTTGATTGAATACCCCCAAATATCTTTACCAATTTGAGGATATGGTCTACAAGTATAAAGCCTATCTGCAACTATATCTTCAATCGTACTTATTAGAATAGAATAATATTTATCAGCTTGCTCTTCAGACCAATTGTCATATGTATAAGTACAGATGTATGATAAATCCTCAAATGCTTTCTTCGTAAGATGATATTTTTTCATTTTTTCTTAGTTGATTTTAAATATTTAAGATGTTCCACTGGATCAAAATCTGCTACAATACCACTTTCCATCCCCTCTTGAAT
>JAXJWL010000181.1:0-14460 GCA_036308065.1 Paludibacteraceae bacterium | reverse complement strand
TTCACAATCCTCAAAGGCGAACCGTATCATCATGAGTAGTACCACCAAATTTTTTAGAGCGTTTTGCCGTTTCCCACCAAATTTTTTGGAGCGTTTTGCCGTTTTCCACCAAATCTTTGGTATAATATGTAAAGTTAGGCAGAAATTGTTAGATTTTTATTATTTGTATTTTTATAACAAAAAATCTTCGATTTTGGCTCCGGCAGCAATTTTTTCGCGGATTTGAGTAGAAGAAATTGGGAAAAGTGGAGCTCCGTGTAAGATTTCTACGTTTGGAAGGGTGTTTTCTGAAAGGTCTGAACCTTCACGAGGATAGACCATTACTCCATACTCTGAAAGAATACGTTCGTAGTCTTTCCACTTATTGAAAGTAGGCAGATTGTCGCCACCTATGAGGATTTTGAAATGATTGTCTGGATATTTCGCCTTTAAAGCATCTAGAGTCGTAATGGTATAAGATGGCTTTGGAAGCGACATTTCTATATCACAGACTTTTATTTTTGGGTTGGTTTTCACAGCTCTGCGCGCCCACTCTAGTCGGTCGGCATCTGGATATAGAAATTTATCTTGCTTAAAAGGATTTTGAGGCGACACCACAAGCCATAGTTCTTCTATATCGGTTCTGTTTTCTAGAACCCACTCTGCCAACCCCACATGACCCACATGAATGGGATTGAATGAGCCGAAATATAGTAGAATGCTGCGCATTAGTTAGGAGTTAGGAGTTAGGAGTTAGGAGTTTTTACTTGTTTAAAAAACTATTCACTACTTCTAGTGCTTCTGCTTTAGCTTTTTCTAGGTCGTCGTTTATAATTACTGCATCGAATTGAGGAGCAAAAGTCATTTCCGCTGCAGCTTTTGCTACACGTTGTTCTACTTCTTCCTCTGGCTCCTGACCACGAAGTGTTAAACGCTTGCGAAGTTCTTCCACAGATGGTGGCATAATAAAGATAAGAAGCGCCTCATCGCCATACATTTTCTTTATGTTTAGTCCACCTTTCACATCCACGTCGAACATTGTTGCTTTGCCTTTTTCTGCAATACGGCTCACTTCGCTCTTTAGAGTGCCATAAAAACGGTCTGGATACACCTCTTCGTACTCAATAAACTCGTCATTGGCAACACGTTGTTTAAATTCTTCCGCACTTAGAAACCAATATTCCACACCATTTTGCTCTGCTCCACGCACAGGACGAGAAGTAGCAGAAATAGAAAACTCTGCGTTAATTCCTTTTTCTAAAAGGTAATTGATAATGGTACTTTTACCAGAACCAGAAGGTGCTGAAAATACTACTAATTTCATAATTATAATACGTTTAGAACTTGTTCTTTAATTTTTTCTAGTTCGTCTTTCATATTCACCACAAGCACTTGTAGTTCGCTGCAGTTCGATTTAGAACCAAGAGTATTTATTTCACGACCCATTTCTTGTGCAATGAAGCCAAGTTTTTTGCCACAAGCAGGCTCTTTTTCCATTGTTTCAATGAAATAGTCTAAATGTTTAGCCAAGCGTTGTTTTTCTTCGCTAATATCTAGTTTTTCAATGTAGAAAATCATTTCTTGCTCAAGTCTGCCAGAGTCTAACGACACTTTTTCTTCAAGTGCAGCAAGGTTTTCTTCAAGGCGAGCCTTGATTTTGTCAATTCTTGCTTTTTCATAATTTGGCACCTCAGCCAAATAACCTCTTATAGTATCAATTCTTTCAATAAAGAATTTCTTTAACCCCTCTCCCTCTTGACTACGGAACTCGTTCAATGCTTTCAATGCTTCTTTGATTGCAGACAATGTTTGTTCCCATTCTTCATCAGAAAGTTCTTCATTTTGCTCTGCTTTAAGCACTTCTGGCATTCTCATTACCACTGTAAACCAATCATTTGGAAGCGCCACGCCAGATTCTTCAGAAATTTCCTTTATTTGATTCACATAGTTGTTGAAAGCCACTTTATTTATTTGCACACCTGCAGTAGCTTCAGACACTTGGTCCACCACTAGAGAAAGTTCTACTTTGCCACGACCTAGTTCTTGTTGCACTAAGTTTCTTATTTCCAACTCTTTACTTCTGTAGAAATAATTTATCTTGGTATAAAGGTCCAACTGTTTGCTATTTAGCGACTTCACCTCTATCACCACTTTTTTATTAGAAAATTCACTAACGGCCTTACCAAAGCCAGTCATCGACTGCATCATAATATCTTCTTTTTTATTTAACGTCCACAAAGATAATAAATTTTACTTTTACATAGAATTAATATATCCTATTTATCCACATCGCAAATAATTTATCTGTCAGTGAATATACTTTATTTACACATGTAATATAATCTTTATCTAGTAGTTTATTAACAGCAGACTGCACAGAACTAGCAGAAGTAAGGGCATGACGTTTAATAAAATCTGAAGATGTAATAGCCTTCACCTCTCCTTCTTTTGCTATAGAATAAAGTACTACTTTTTGTTTTTCAGGGATATTAGACAAAATTTCTCTAAATATCACTGCATTATTATCTATCATACTTTCTATTGCATTTTTAATAATTTCCAATGTACACTCACTACCTTCTGGAGTATCGGCAAATGCTCCATTAAAAGTACGTTGAATATAATAGGTATGACCTTTAAAAAGATTATAAACATACTCTACATTTTGAAATTGGATAGTACGATTAGAATTTTCAAAATGCTTTACTATAAATGAGATGTATAAATCAGATGGTATTGCACCCAACTCCATTATATCTGCGCTATTATAAAAAGGACGAGCAGAAGAAATAAACATTTCTTGCATCATGTGACGCTCACTTCCCGCAAATATAAAATTACTATTTTTTATCTTTTGAATATAAGTTCTCAACAAAGCCTCAATATTTTTTTCAGGGTATTTTGCTATTTGTTGAAACTCATCTATTGCCACTACACAAGGTTTATCCGCATTTTCTAAATAATGAAATATCTCTTCAAGCGTATATTCAGGTCTTTCAATATCACCTAGTTCCACATTAAAAGTAGGTAAACTCGTCATTGGATCAAAACCAAATTTACCACTAATAGACTTAATAGTCTGCGTAAAAAGAGTTACCATCTTCTTACTGCGAGGTAAAAGAGCTTCGTAAATAGTTTTGCCCAACAAATAGGTAAATTCTCTAAGACTAGAAGTATGAAGAATATCAATAAAGAATGTATAATATTCATTGGAAATCTCTGGTTTATCATAACAAAACTGTATCAGACCAGTTTTTCCCATACGTCTAGGCGATATAATAACTAGATTATTACCATTGGTAACTGTTTTGATAAGTTTTGCAGTTTCATTCACCCTATCGCAGAAATACTCTTCCTTAATTTTACCCGTTACTATAAATGGATTGATAGTTCTTCCCATAATTCAAATAATTTTATTCGCAAATATAATTATTTAATTCAAATTATGCAAATCGCATAATGCGAATAACATAAAACTTTAGCTAATTGACACAAAAAACCGAGACACCATTAACGATTGCCTCGGTTTTTTGTTTTAATAAGGAGTTATTTTACTCCTCTGCCACTTTGTCATAGTATTCTTCCTCATTATTAAGTGGATACAATCCATTTATACTAGACAACGTAGAAGATGATTGATTGTAATACAATTTCTCATATTGTTCTTTTCGTATAGTGGTATCCCAACCACCAACTTCTTGATTTGTGTGTTTATCAATGCCAGTATAAACAAGACTTGCATCTTCGTAGCGTTTGAATTTAAAAATCGCATCATTCATAAGAGACGCATTAAACACACCAATAGAACACAACATATTAAAATCTTCTACATTTAAACCTGTTACCTTTTTAAATAAATCTGGTTCTAGTTGAGTAATAACATCTTTAAGACATCGTTCACGAAAATCAGTCAAATACATAAAGACAGGAATACGAGTAGCAAACTTAATTAATTTTTCTTGTATCTGCTTACGCATACTCTTCATTTCCTTCTCTTCCTTGCTTAACTCTTTTTTCTCCTTTTGAGACTTTTCCTTATCATCCTTACTATCTTTCTTTGCCTTCTTTAGTTTGTCAGATTTATTAATTATTGTTTCAATCTGATCTTTCAGACTTCTGAAACCCTCAATGTTCATCAATGCCTTCATTGCATCTGGATTTGCTAACAAGCGTTTAAGAGTGTCATTATCTACATTTACAAGAAGTGCAGATTCCCAACGTCTAGCCAACAATGTAGCAGAAGTTCCTGCCAATGTAATATCCAAGATATCTTGTGCACTCACTTCCTTCATACTACTGCCATCATATGCTAATACAGGCAAAAACTTAATAAATTCCCCTACCTTTACTTCTGGATTAGATTCATTAATATCCAATCTACAACTATAATCTGAGATTTGACGCAAAGCTCTATCTAAAGCAAAATCAAACACATAACATTCTTCCTTCATTATCACTTTAGCCCCACCTTCATTCTTTACCTCCCATGGACTTTGCACACGAAATGCAGCTTGAAAATAAGTCTCTGGACTTTTTAGATTGCGAAGCATAAATATACCTGCCCACGGTTTAACAGTAACTCCAGTCGTTAATTTACCACAAGTAAGTGTTATCGTCTTTGTTTTAAGAGGATCACCCATACTTGCTTTAACAGGCAACAAAGCATCTAAACCAACACCAGCACTTGCGCCAGCACACACCACAATATTATAATCATGATAAAACTTATTTTGTTTTTGTGAAAGTAAATTTGCCATAGCATTACATGAAGCCACATTTGGCAAAAACCACAAAGTATGAGATAATACATTAAGTAACCTTACATCAGTAAAAGGCATAGGAGGACGCTTATCTTTTCCTAATTTCAAATCATCAACGCTTGCTGGAAGATATGCACCACGAATTAAATCAAGCCACTTTTGTACTTCATTTTCATACTTAAATCTTGCCTCTTTGCCAGCACCCTCTGCAGAAAAGAATACATTCAAATCAAACTCATCAAATTCTCCTTGCTTTGCAACTTCTTCAATCTCTTCTGGCATTTTATACGTAAGCATTACCATTCTAGGTAGAGCCAAGTATGGATTGTTATCACCTTTCCAGTCTAACTTTGCACGTTGTTCATCAGAGTAAGTCCAATTAAAAATCTGCTCTTCTATAAACTCTCCTGTATTGATTGCTCTAAATGGAGTTCCCGACAAGAATAGATAATATTTTGTAGAAATAGGCAACCACGATTCATCCATAGCATTACCAGATTCTTCTTTCTGATATTTTTCCGCATCAAAATCTACAGATTCCTCTTCATCTTCTTGCTCAAATAACCTTTTAGCACGTTCTTTCCATGCACCGAAGTGATATTCATCAAATATTACTAAATCCCAATTTGTCGTATGAATGAATTCATTTTTAGTTTTAATACCACCATTTTCATTAGTTCCTAACAAGTCTTGAAATGAACCAAATACTACTATCGGTTTTGACTTATCTGCCCTATCAAACTCCTCATCAATGTTTATATTATTATTTCTCGCATCTTTATTAGAAATATATTGCCAACCTTCAAAATCAAGATGAGTAACAAGGTCATCACGCCAAGCAGATTCTACTGCAGGTTTAAAGGTTAAGATTAAAACACGAGATAGATGCATTTTCTTAGCTAACTGGTAACTAGCAAATGTTTTACCAAAACGCATTTTTGCATTCCACAGGAACTTTGGAGAACGATTGGGATTCTCACTTAACGCCAACTGAAAATATTTAAATGTTTGGTCCACTGCACGCTCCTGTTCTGGACGCATTGCAAAATTTTGTGTTCTATTTTCTACATTTGCATTCCCTGTACGTAATGATAATATCGCTGCTTCTACATCAGAAACTTCACACTTAAACCATTCGTCTGTTTTATCTGATGGATTCAAACGACTAAAGCCTTTACGTTCTAGAACTTTATGTACATCTTTATCATTAAAGCATGTTCCATCATTAGACATTGCAGACTCCTCAAGCATTATTTCGTAAGAAATTTTGCTTGTATGAAGTTGTTCATCAATACGTACTTTTGCCGTACGCTCAGTATAACCTATTTTTAAATAACCCTTATGTGATGCCACCCCAGGCAATTGGTATGCATATATAGTAGGGTTAATCTCTGGTCGTTTAGGAAAGAAGTCTTGTTCCATAATATTACTCCATTGGTTTAATCATTGATTCAATAAATGCAATCTCTTCTTCCGTCAATCCATATTTAGCATAGAGTTCCTCATCAGTCCAAGGTTTAGAAAAATCTTGAAGTGGAACAAAAGAATATGTATTATGGGTCATGTTTTTATTCTTCCTAGCCCCTACAAGACATCTAAAAAACTTCGTTTCTATATATGACTTTACATTTTTACATTCTTGTTCTGTATCAAAAGGCCCTATCCTTAAAAATGTTTCTGTACAAGCTGTATTTATGCCTGCAATTTCAGACTTACCTAGAATTCTAGCAGGAACTGGATATCCTATTTGACCAGCTGCTCCATCTGCCTTTGATATGAATATCTTATATTTTGATAATTCTTCTATATTTCTCTCAATATACGATTTATCAATATTTTTATAGACTCTTCTTCCCCCTTCTACCCCTAATACCATACACGTATTGTGCATATTATTACTTTCAACAAAAGAATCTCTAAAATAATATGGATTTCTTGTGCTAACTATTGTAGAAAATCTTTCTTCATTGAATGACGCAACCTTTCTAATAATTGAAATTACCTCATTATACCTAATAAATACATCTGCACCTTTTTCCAAAAGAGGGCGTTCTGACATTGCTGTAATCTTGTCATTTGAATGAGAATAAACCTTGCACATTCCTTTATGATCTCTATTCCATAAAAAGTAACAGATTCCTCCCTCTATTGATACACCTGGGAAACAATCATTTGCATTACCAAAATCATGTATTTCTCTAATATGTTCATCATGAAGCATTTCATCACGAAAATCATCTAAACCCTTTCCTCCAGTAAACCATCTTGATGGTACAATCATAGTTAAATAACGAGGACGAAGTTTCTTTGCTTGCTGGATAAACTTATGATATAATGGAGTTGCACTTGAGCCTGTTCCTCCTCCGTCACTCAACTGATATGGTGGATTCCCAATAATTACGTCAAATTTCATATTGAATACTTTATTTACGTCAAAGTTGTGAATAAATTGATAAGCATAAGTTTCTAATTCATCACCACGTTCATATTCACTTTGTGATGCACCACAATAAATACACTTACCATTTTGCCAAGTATGTTTAATGCGTTCGTATAATATATTACCTTGGGGTTTATCCTCTGGGAATTGATATACAGAATATTCTTTATTAGGATACTTACTACAATAAACTCCCCTTCTGGAAAGCAAACTAGTCAACTCAGTTATTGCCAAACCAAATAATTGCTTAGAGAAGATGTGTTTTACCCTCTCTTCAAGGTCTGGAATTTCACTTTCAAGACCAATTAAAAGTCGTTTAGCTATTTCACGAAGAAACACACCACTCTTACAACATGGATCAAGAAATGTAGTATTAGGATTCTTGAATAAATCTTGTGGGAGTGTATCAAGTATCTTATTGGCTAACTCTGGTGGAGTAAACACCTCATCACTACTTAGATTAGCAATACATGATAGTACATCTGGATTATAAAGTCTATTATTCGCCATAATCTTGTAGTTTTTTATAGTGAGTAATATATCTTCTTAAGAAAACTCCGCCCTCTTCCTTTTGCTCCTCTGTAAGAGCAAACAAACTAAACATACCGTCCTCTTTACTAGTATCGTTATACAATAAGATATCTGACATGGTATAATCGGAGCGTTGCATTTGAGTAGAACTAATAAGCGACCACTCGGAGAAAATTATTGGTGCAGTAGTATCATTCCCTTCTAAATCCACACACATAAGAGTAAGAGCATTACCATTTATAATGTTCCTACTAATAATAAAACGTGCAGACTCTCTTGCCTCATCAGAAGTTTCCTTATTGCAATTGTTTGTATAGAACTCATTCCAGATTGCATATAAACGTTCACGACAAGCAACAACATTGTCATTCATAATATCCACACCATAAAGGCTACCTACTGCCACGATGGATTGTTTCTCAAAATCTCTAGGACTTTTTCTATACTTACGTTGTAGTTCTGTAAGTTTACGCTGTAGAATTACAGCAAGAAAATTCCCATCACCACATGCGGGTTCAAGGAATCGTGAGTCTGGACGCAAACATTCATCTGCAACCAAATCGCACATTGCATTCACTTCACGCAAAGCTGTGAAGACCTCACCACGTTCTGCTACACGCTCACGTGATTTGATTTGTTTGTCTGAAGACATTAAGTCCTCTCCTATACGCGGATGGGCTACAGGTCCACAGAATATATTCTCTCAGGGTAAGACATAAAAAAACGTGAAGCCCTGCACTGTCGCTCGCTTCACGTTATGAGGCCCCTGAGAATTGCCCTACCTGTCGAAGCGAGCAACGCAGTAGCCTCACGCTGTATGTGGTCACACTATACAATTACCCAATATACAGACATGGCACGCCACATCCCTACAAAAGAGAATGTATAGATATGAATATTACATACCCATGAGGCATTTACGTTGCCTTGTTTCTGACAGGTAATTGTGAAATTTTCTCAGGATTTCATAACGTCAAAACCAAAGCGTAGTAAACGCCTTTAATATGTCTTGTCCTACATCCGTAGGACATTACAAAAATAAGAAAATATATTTAATTATCTAGGATATTATCAAATAATATCTAACTTGCGTAAATATATTTTTTTATATATCTTTGCAACAACATAGTGCCCGTATAGGCTTAGTCGCTATATCTGCACTTTAAAAAGGATGTTAGGAGTTCCAGCGCGCATGGAGCTCCTTTTTTTCTCTAATACCTTACCTAATTCCATAAAAAAAGAGTAGCCTTAATTTAAAGACTACTCTCAAATATATTTCCTCTAATAATTCTTATTTTTGGAATAGTTTGATTACTTCCATGATAGAGGTTGCAGTTTGTGAGATGTTGGTTGCAGCGGTTTGAGCTTTGTCTGATACTTCATTAACTTTTTCGGTATCTACTTTGCTAGACACTGCTTGTTTCAATCCGTCTACTACTGCGTCTGCATTGATATCGCTAATAAGACCTGTAGCACCTTCTACTAGACCTTTTGAGAAATCGGTATAGTTTACAGAACCTTTTTCTGCATTTTTAATTTGTTGTGCTTGAGCAGCTACATTTAGGATATTTGCAACGTTGCTTAGGTTTGATAAATCTAACTTACCATCCAATTTATATTGGTTGTAAAGTGCTTTTAAAGCTACACCAGATTGGCTACCAGCAAGGAAACTTGCTGAGTTGTTTGTTGCTACTGCGCTGTTGATAGCGTCTTTTACACTAGATTCTACTTGAGAAGCAGAAGGAGTGGTTGTAGTTGTTTGAGCAGGAGCAGGTGCAGGAGCAGGAGTAGCTGCAGAGTTGTTTGCAGTAGGCGCCATTGAGCCACAAGATGCTAGCACAAGACCAGCGATAATTGAGTATAAAATCTTTTTCATAATATTGTATAATATGTATTTAACAACAGAGGGCAATCAAATTTGATTACCCTCTGCTTTATCTATAAAATGTATTTTAAAAGAGGGATTTTAAGGCGTCACGTAGTGCGATAAACCGGAGCTTACTAAGGGTAAGTGAGGATTTAGAGCACAAGTGCAACGTAAAAAGCACCTTTTAAAATCATTTTAGTCTTTAATTTTAGCGCAAATAAACTCACGATTCAAGCGAGCGATGTTTGCTAGAGAAACGCTCTTAGGACATTCAGCAGCACAAGCACCAGTGTTGGTACAGTTACCGAAACCTAGTTCGTCCATTTTAGCAACCATAGCTTTTGCACGAGCAGCAGCTTCTACTCTACCTTGTGGAAGAAGAGCAAGTTGGCTTACTTTAGCAGCTACGAATAACATAGCAGAACCGTTTTTACAAGCAGCAGCACAAGCACCACAACCGATACAAGATGCAGCATCCATAGCTTCGTCAGCATCTTTTTTAGGAATTGGAATTGCGTTAGCATCAGGCACACCACCAGTATTTACTGATACGAAACCACCTGCTTGGATAATTTGGTCGTATGCATTTCTGTTTACTGTTAAGTCTTTGATTACAGGGAATGCATTAGAACGCCATGGTTCTACAGTGATAGTTTCACCATCTTTAAACTTACGCATGTGAAGTTGGCAAGTGGTGATAGCGCTATCTGGTCCGTGTGGGTGACCATTGATATATAATGAACACATACCGCAAATACCTTCACGACAGTCGTGGTCGAAGTGGATAGGTTCTTTACGTTCGCTAATAAGTTGTTCGTTAAGTACGTCTAACATTTCTAAGAAAGAGCTATCTGTAGAGATGTTTTTTAGTTCGTAAGTTTCAAAACCGCCTTTAGCTTTAGGGCCAGCTTGACGCCATACTCTGAGTTTAATATTTATTGATTTCTCCATGGCTTCTTATGATTTATAGTTTCTAGTTTGACGTTTAATAAATTCGTAATCCAATTTTTCTTTTAATAGTTTAGGTTCCTCACCTTCACCCATATACTTCCAGCAAGAAGCGAATGAGAATTTGTCGTCTTGACGAAGTGCTTCACCTTCTGGAGTTTGATATTCTTCACGGAAGTGACCACCGCAAGATTCTTCACGCATTAATGCGTCGCGAGCCATAAGTTCACCTATTTCTATAAAGTCAGCTAAACGAAGTGCTTTTTCTAGTTCGTTATTTAAGTCGTCAGCTTTACCTGGGATAAATACGTTGCTCCAGAATTCTTTTCTTACTTCTTTAATTTTGGTTAAAGCAGTTTCTAGACCTTCTTTTGTACGACCCATACCCACGAAGTCCCACATAATAAGACCAAGTTCACGGTGAATGCTGTCAACAGAACGCGCACCTTGGATTGACATAAGTTTTTCAATCTTAGCTTGGATAGCGTTTTCTGCTTCAACGAATTCAGGTAGGTCTGTGCTCATACGAGGAACAGAGATTTGGTCTGCTAAGTAGTTTTGGATTGTATAAGGAAGCACGAAATAACCGTCAGCAAGACCTTGCATTAGAGCAGAAGCACCTAGACGGTTTGCTCCGTGGTCTGAGAAGTTTGCTTCACCAATACAGAATAGACCTTTTACTGAAGTTTGTAGTTCGTAGTCAACCCAAACACCACCCATAGTATAGTGGATAGCAGGGAAAATCATCATTGGATCTTCGTATGGATTTTCGTCTACGATTTTTTCGTACATTTGGAATAAGTTACCATATTTAGCTTCTACAACGTCTTTACCTAAGCGTTTGATAGCGTCTGAGAAGTCTAGGAATACAGCAAGACCTGTTGAGTTTACACCATAACCAGCGTCGCAACGTTCTTTTGCAGCACGAGAAGCTACGTCACGAGGAACAAGGTTACCGAATGCTGGATAACGACGTTCTAGATAGTAGTCACGGTCTTCTTCTGGAATATCACGACCTTTTAGTTTACCTGCTTGAAGTGCTTTTGCGTCTTCCAATTTTTTAGGAACCCAAATACGACCATCGTTACGAAGTGATTCAGACATAAGGGTAAGTTTAGATTGGAATGCACCGTGTACTGGAATACAGGTAGGGTGGATTTGTGCGTAACATGGGTTTGAGAAATATGCACCTTTACGATACATTTGCATAGCAGCAGAACCGTTTGATGCCATAGCATTGGTAGATAGGAAGAATGCGTTACCATAACCACCTGTGCCTACTACAACAGCGTGAGCGAAGAAACGTTCGATGCGACCTGTTACAAGGTTACGAGCAATAATACCACGAGCACGGCCGTCGATTACTACTACGTCAAGCATTTCGTAACGAGAGTACATTTTCACTTTACCTTTACCGATTTGACGGCTAAGAGCTGAATATGCACCTAAAAGAAGTTGTTGCCCTGTTTGACCTTTAGCGTAGAATGTACGAGATACTTGAGCACCACCGAAAGAACGGTTGTCTAGTAAACCGCCGTATTCACGAGCGAAAGGAACACCTTGAGCCACACATTGGTCAATAATATTGTTTGATACTTCTGCTAGACGGTAAACGTTAGCTTCACGAGCACGATAGTCACCACCTTTAATAGTATCATAGAATAAACGATATACAGAGTCACCGTCGTTTTGGTAGTTTTTAGCAGCGTTGATACCACCTTGTGCAGCAATAGAGTGAGCACGACGAGGAGAGTCTTGAATACAGAAGTTAAGCACGTTAAAGCCCATTTCTGCAAGTGAAGCAGCAGCAGAAGCACCTGCTAGACCTGTACCTACTACGATAACGTCTAGTTTACGTTTGTTTGCAGGGTTAACTAATTTTTGGTGAGCTTTATAGTTTGTCCATTTTTCAGCTAAAGGACCTTCTGGAATTTTAGCGTCAATGGTTTCATTTTCTTCAACCACTTGTTTTATTTCTTGAGCAGCTTCTTTAACTGTTTCTACTACTTCTTTAGCAGCTTCTACAGCTATTTCCACGATGCTGTCTTTTTTAGAATTAGCCATATATTTAGTTTTTATTGTTATTCAAATTAAATTATGCACATAAACTCATTGCGAAGTAATATACAACTACTACAGCAAACATTAACACTACTAATGTAGAAACGATGTTTGAAATACATTTAACGCGTTTCATCCAGATTCCGTTGTTTAAACCTAGAGAGTGCATAGCAGACCATACACCGTGAGTTAAGTGGAACCAAATAGCAGCTAACCATACTAGGTAAAGACCTACATAGATAGGATTTGCAAATGTTTCTTTAATCCAATAAACACCGTTGGTTGCGTTAGCGATATCTGCATCTGCCACGCCAGCCATGTGAAGGATTTCTGCAAACTGCATTTTGTACCAGAAGTTGAATAAGTGTAAACCGATACCAAGTACCACGATAACACCTAAAACTAACATGTTTTTAGAAGCCCAAGACACGTCTTTTTGGTTAGCAGACACTGCGTAGCGTTGGCTACCACGTGCACGATAGTTTTGCACAGTTAAGATAAATGCATATAAAATATGCAATACCACTAAACCTGCAAGACCAGCTGTTGCTACAAGAGCGTACCAGTTTGCACCTAAAAACTCACAAATCATGTTGTATCCTTCTTCTGAAATAATAGCTACTAAGTTCATAGAAGCATGGAAAAGTAAGAACAACACTAAAGAAGCACCCGTGATACTCATCACGACTTTTCTTCCCACTGAAGAGTTAATTAACCACATAATCTTTTTGTTTATTTATAAATAAATTGAAATTATACTTAAAAACCTTACAAAAATAATGTAAAAAAAGCAAAATTCCAAAAATAAAAGAGACTGACTACAAAATAGTCAGCCTCTTACTCTTCATAGTGAGAATGAAATATTAATAATTTTCTTTTTTCACTTCAAAGTATGCTCTTGGGTGTTTGCAAGCTGGGCATTCTTCTGGAGCTTCTTTTCCATCTAGAATGTAACCGCAGTTGCGACATTGCCATGTTACTTCTGTGTCTTTTACGAATACTTTTCCGTCTAGGATATTTTGTAAGAAACGGTTGTATCTGTCTTCGTGCATTTTTTCTACGATAGCGATTCTACGATATGTTTCTGCGATTTCTGGGAAACCTTCTTCGTCTGCCACGTTAGCCATTTCTGGATAGTCAACAGCCCATTCTCCGTGTTCGCCAGCAGCTGCTGCTTTTAGGTTTTCGATAGTATTACCGATTTTACCAGCAGGGTAAGTTGCAGTAATTTCTAAATCGCCACCTTCCAAGAATTTGAAGAATTTTTTAGCGTGTTCTTTTTCTTGTTCAGCTGTTTCTGTGAAGTTCGCAGAAATTTGTTCGTAACCTTCTTTTTTTGCAACGCTAGCAAAGAATGTGTATCTGTTTCTAGCTTGGCTTTCACCTGCAAAAGCAATTAGAAGATTTTTTTCGGTTTTTGTTCCTTTTATGCTTTTCATAACACTAATTATTTAATGGTTGATAATTTAGGTTGTGAAGGTAAGAAAAATTTCTTATTTACCAAAATAACGTTTGTATAATCCTTCAAAACCTTTACCATGACGTGCTTCGTCTTTTGCCATTTCGTGAACTGTGTCGTGGATAGCGTCAAGATCTAGTTGTTTAGCACGTTTTGCAATACGCATTTTGTCTGCGCAAGCACCGCTTTCTGCATTCATACGTTTTTCTAGGTTGGTTTTGGTATCCCAAACTACTTCACCAAGAAGTTCTGCAAATTTAGCGCAGTGTTCTGCTTCTTCCCAAGCATAACGTTTGAATGCTTCTGCAATTTCTGGATAACCTTCACGGTCTGCTTGACGGCTCATTGCTAGGTACATACCTACTTCTGTTGCTTCGCCAAGGAAGTGAGCGTTAAGGTCTTTTTTCATTTCGTC
>JAXJWL010000180.1:0-3938 GCA_036308065.1 Paludibacteraceae bacterium | reverse complement strand
CGCATGGAAAAACAATGGGCTGAATAATCTCAACCTCTAAATACGAAAAAGAGTCGCAAATTTGCGACTCTTTTTCGTATTTAGAGGTTGAGATTATTCAGCCCATTGTTTTTCCATGCGTTTGTAGCTGTTGTAACGCCATTTAGCGTTGTCTTCAGCAGCTTGGAACAACTCTTCAGCTTCTTCTGGATATTGTTTCATTACAGAAGCGTAACGAACTTCACCTTTCAAGAAGTCTTTGAAGCCTTCCCAATTTGGCTCTTTGCTATCAAGTGAGAATGGGTTTTTGCCTTCAGCTTCTAGCGCTGGGTTGTAGCGCCACAAGTGCCAGTAACCACATTTAACAGCATTTTCTTGTTCTTCTTGAGCTTTACCCATACCTTTTTTCAAACCGTGGTTGATACAAGGAGCGTAAGCAATGATTAAAGAAGGACCAGGATAAGCTTCTGCTTCACGGATAGCTTTTAAGCATTGTGCTTGGTCTGCACCCATAGCAATTTGTGCAACGTAAACATAACCGTATGTAGTAGCAATCATACCAAGGTCTTTTTTACGAACACGTTTACCAGCAGCAGCAAACTTAGCGATAGCACCTACAGGAGTAGATTTTGAAGATTGACCACCAGTGTTAGAGTAAACTTCTGTATCTAGTACAAGGATGTTTACGTCTTTGCCAGAAGCAATCACGTGGTCTAGACCACCGTAACCGATATCGTAAGAAGCACCGTCACCACCGATAATCCATTGGCTGCGTTTTACTAAGTAACCTTTTAGAGCAGCGATACCTTTGCAGATGTCGCAATCACATGCTTCAACAGCAGGAATGATTTTTTCTGCAAGTTCTTTTGTTTTAGCAGCATCGTTTTGGTTTGCAATCCATTCAGCGAATAAGCCTTTAAGTTCATCTGAGCAGCAGTCGCAAGTTTGACCTTTAGTCATAAGGTCTGTTAAGCGAGCTTTCATTTTTTCGTTAGCAAGTTCCATACCCATACCGAATTCACAGAAGTCTTCGAATAGAGAGTTAGCCCAAGCAGGACCTTGTCCTTTTTCGTTAGTTGTGTAAGGAGTAGAAGGTACTGAACCAGAGTAAATTGATGAACAACCAGTTGCGTTAGCAATGATTTGACGGTCACCGAATAGTTGAGTTAATAATTTCACGTATGGAGTTTCACCACAACCAGAGCAAGCTCCAGAGAACTCAAATAGTGGAGTAGCGAATTGTGAGTTTTTAACGTTAGCAGCAACGTCAACTAAGTTTTGTTTAGTTTTAACGTTTTCTACGCAGTAATCCCAATTTGCAGCTTCTGCAAGTTGGCTTTCAAGAGAAACCATCTTAAGAGCAGGACCACCAAGTTTTGGATTACCAGGACAAACGTCCACACAGTTACCACAACCAAGACAATCCATTACACCTACTTGCATACGGAATTTCATGCCTTTCATAGCAGCTGGAGCTTTCATTTCAATCATGTCTGCGTTTAGACCAGCAGCTTCAGTTTCGTCTAGAACGAATGGACGGATACAAGCGTGAGGACAAACGTAAGCACATTTGTTACATTGGATACAGTTTTCTGCATTCCAAACTGGAACGAATGCTGCTACACCACGTTTTTCATATTTAGCTGTACCTGCATACCAAGTACCATCTTCGATACCTTTAAATGCAGAAACTGGAAGTAAGTCACCGTCTTGTGCGTTGATTGGACGAACAACTTCGTTGATGAATGCTGGATCGTTGTTTTCAACAGCAGCATCGTCAGCAAGGTTAGCCCAAGCAGCGTCGATAGTAAGTTGTTTGTATTCACCACCACGGTCTACAGCAGCGTTGTTTTTGTCAACGATGTCTTGACCTTTTTTGCCATAAGATTTAACAATGAATTTCTTCATTTGTTCTACTGCTAAATCTACTGGAATAACGCCAGTAATACGGAAGAATGCAGATTGAAGAATGGTGTTGGTACGGTTACCTAGACCAATTTCTTGAGCAATCTTGGTAGCGTTGATGTAGTAAACAGTAATGTTGTTTTGTGCGAAATAGCGTTTAACTTTGTTTGGTAAGTTTTTAGCTAGTTCTTCTTCGTTCCAAACGGTATTTAATAGGAATGTACCGTTCTTTTGAAGACCACGAGTAACATCGTACATACGTAGGTATGCTTGAACGTGGCATGCAACGAAGTTTGGAGTGTTTACTAAATATGTACTGCGGATAGCATTGTCACCGAAACGTAAGTGAGAACAGGTGAAACCACCAGATTTTTTAGAGTCGTATGAGAAATATGCTTGGCAGTATTTGTTGGTGTTGTCACCAATAATTTTTACTGAGTTTTTGTTTGCACCTACAGTACCGTCTGCACCTAAACCATAGAATTTAGCTTCGAACATACCTTCGCCACCTACAGCAACTTCTTCTTTTTTAGGAAGAGAAGTGAAGGTTACGTCGTCTTCGATACCAATGTTGAATTGGTTTTTAGGTTCGTTCATTGCAAGGTTTTCGTAAACAGCAAGGATTTGAGCAGGAGTGGTATCTTTAGAACCTAAACCATAACGACCACCTACTACAAGTGGAGCGTCTTCCATGTTGTAAAGAATATCTTTAACATCTAGGTATAGAGGTTCGCCATTAGCACCTGGTTCTTTTGTTCTGTCTAGCACTGCAATACGTTTAGCTGATTTTGGAAGAGCAGCTAGGAAGTGTTTAGCAGAGAATGGACGATATAAGTGAACTGCGATTAAACCTACTTTTTCGCCTTTAGCCATTAAGTAGTCGATAGTTTCACGAATAGCTTCTGTTACAGAACCCATAGCAATAATTACGCGGTCTGCGTCTTCTGCACCATAGTAGTTGAATAGACCATAGTTGCGACCTGTAATTTTGTTGATTTCGTTCATGTATTCTTCCACGATAGCAGGAACAGCATTGTAATAGTTGTTGCTGCTTTCACGGTGTTGGAAGAAGTGGTCTGGGTTTTCAGCCATACCACGCATAACAGGTTTATTTGGATTTAATGCGCGAGCACGGAACTCAGCAAGAGCTTCTTGATCGATAAGTGGAGCTAAATCTTCGTTTTCTAGAGCTTCGATTTTTTGGATTTCGTGAGATGTACGGAAACCGTCGAAGAAGTTCAAGAATGGAACACGAGATTTGATAGTTGCAAGGTGAGCTACACCAGCTAGGTCCATAACTTCTTGAACAGAGCCTTCAGCTAACATTGCAAAACCAGTTTGGCGGCAAGCCATAACGTCTTGGTGGTCACCGAAGATACAAAGAGCATGAGAAGCTAATGTACGAGCTGATACGTGGAATACACAAGGAAGTAATTCACCAGCAATTTTGTACATATTAGGAATCATAAGTAATAGACCTTGAGAAGCGGTGTAAGTTGTTGTTAACGCACCAGCTTGCAAAGATCCGTGTACAGCACCAGCTGCACCACCTTCTGATTGCATTTCTTGTACCAATACAGTTTCGCCAAAAATGTTTTTGCGACCTGCAGCAGACCATTCATCTACATATTCTGCCATAGTAGAAGATGGTGTGATAGGATAGATAGCAGCTACTTCTGAGAACATATATGAAATATGTGCAGCAGCTTGGTTACCATCACAGGTTAGAAATTTTTTTTCTTTTGCCATTGTTTTAAAAATTATAAAAGTTTTAAAATTTAATTCATTTATGAGTTCATGGATAATAAAAATTCTTCATTATTCATGGTACCTTCCATTTGTTTTTTCAAGAATTCCATTGCTTCGATAGAATTCATGTCAGAAAGATGTTGGCGTGTAATCCAAACCCTTCTCATTGTGCTTTCGTCTAGTAATAGGTCGTCTCTACGAGTACCAGAAGCCATAATGTCGATAGCAGGGAAGATTCTGCGGTTGGCTAGCTTACGGTCTAGTTGTAGTTCCATATTACCAGTACCTTTGAATTCTTCGAATAT
>JAXJWL010000179.1:0-6077 GCA_036308065.1 Paludibacteraceae bacterium | reverse complement strand
GGTATTATGGTGGAGACAAAATGCAGTCTGAAGGCGGTGTTTTGGTTCGTCATTTCCGCGACACCGCGGTGATGGGCTTCATAAATGTGGCACTCAACCTACGCAAGATACTTTCCAATATAGATTTTTGTAAAAAAGACCTAAAGGAGTACGCTCCAGATGTGCTTATCTTGATAGATTATCCTGGATTTAACCTTAAAATTGCAAAGTATGCAAAAGAGGAACTTGGTCTGAGGGTTATTTATTATATTCCACCAAAAATTTGGGCTTGGAAGGAGCATAGGGTAGAGCAAATAAAAAAATACGTGGATGAGGTTTATGCAATTTTTCCTTTTGAGGTGGATTTTTATGCGAAATATGGTGTAAAAGCCACTTATGTGGGAAACCCTTGTGTGGAATCTATTCTAGGTAGAACAATTACTCCAAAAGATGAATTTTTAAAGAAAAACTCTCTTGAAGATAAACCTATTATTGCTCTGCTACCTGGTAGTAGAACGCAAGAGGTGAAATCTTCGCTTCCTATTTACAAAGCATTGGTGGGAGAGAAGTTTAAAGAGTATCAGTTTGTGCTAGCTGCTACTTCTGCTGTGCGTAAGGAACTTTATGCAGATTTAGGTGGTCTTAAAATAGTCTTCGACCAAACATACGACCTTCTTACTCATGCATCTGCTGCAGTGGTAAATTCTGGCACTGCAACGCTGGAAACTGCACTTATTGGCACTCCGCAAGTGGTTTGTTATCACGTTGCTTTTGGCAGACTTGCTTACGCAATTTTCTCTCGTGTGCTTAAAATCTCGCACGTGTCACTAGTAAATATCATTGCCCGCAAAGGTGTGGTAAAGGAACTTTTGGCACATTTCTTCACTGCTGAAAATACCTCAGCCGAACTTGAAAAACTTCTTTTCTCTGCAGAGTACCGCTCTCAAATTCTTTCTGGCTACGCCGAAATCTCCCAAACTCTCGGCTCTACCATCGCTGCCGTCACCGCCGCCGAGTTAATCACTCAGCCTAAAAAATAAGGGTGAGTTGCGCTTTTTATATGCAAATTGTCTTTTTCATTCGACAAAATTGTATACAAATTGACTTTTCCATTCGACAATTTTGTATGTTTTCTTGTTTTTTTGCTATTATCTCATAAATTTGTTATCTTTGTACTGAAGCTGAAATTAATTGTACATGGAGCCCTAAGAAGATGAAGATTGAGAATCTTGTTAGGGAATTTTTGTGTTTAAATTTAAATAGTTAATCAATTAATGGAGGCTAGTCTGCGTTAGACGCCCCATGTTAATTTTTAATGTTATGAGTAAAAAACTTTCAAAGGAAGGCGAAGTATTGTCGTCTGTTCAAAAATCGAGTAAAGAAAATGAGAATCTTGGTTTGTTAAATGATAATGAATTTAAGATTTGGGTGTCGCAACTAAAAAAGGATATACGAAGTGCTCAGGTTAAAGCTTCTATACACGTAAATTCTGAAATGCTTCGTCTATATTGGCGTATAGGTGCAGAAATATGTGAGAAACAAAAGAATGTAAAATGGGGTGATGGATGGCTTAAAGAATTGAGTCGTGTATTAATGTCTGAATTCCCTAATATGAAGGGTTTCTCATATAGGAATTTAAGGTATATTAGACAATGGTATCTATTTTATAATGAACATGTTACATTTTGGCAACAAGTTGTTGCCAAAATTAGTGATGAAGTGTTCTTTTCTGTTCCATGGGGGCATCATTTGTATATCTTGACGAAGTGTAATGATGTTAAAAAGGCTATTTTCTATTTAAGTAAAACAGTTGAACATGGTTGGAGTCGTTCTGTATTGTTAAACTTTTTGGATACAAACCTATATGAAACGGAAGGTAATTCAATAAATAATTTTAGCAAGTTATTACCAAATCCTCAGAGCGAATTAGCTAATCAGATTATAAAGGATCCATATAATTTTCAGTTTCTTACACTGGAAAATGAGTATCGTGAAAAGGAGTTGGAAGATGCTTTAACTGAAAATATAACCAAATTTTTACTAGAATTAGGCGTAGGTTTTGCGTATGTTGGTCGTCAAATTCCATTAAATGTTGGTGATGAAACCATTTATCCAGATTTATTGTTTTATCATTTAGAGTTGAGGTGTTATGTAGTTGTAGAACTAAAAGTTTCAAAATTTAAAAGTGAACATTTGGGACAATTGGGTTTGTATGTGAGTGCGGTTAATCATATTAAGAAGAAGGATATAGATAACCCTACGATAGGATTGCTTATTTGTAAAACTAAAAATAACGTAATGGCACAATATGCTTTAGAATCAACAAATCAACCAATAGGTATTTCGGAATATCAATTGTCTAAATTAATACCTAAGGAAATTAAGAGCCAATTGCCTACTGTAGAAGATATAGAAGCAAGTTTATTTGATAATAATTTTTAATGTTATAAGTAAATTTTATCTACCTATTTTTAAATGCTTTGATGCGTTGGTGGAAGTTTTGGCGGAGGTGTTCGCTATAGACCCATGGTTCGATGCCGTGGTAGTCGCCTGTGTTTAAAATGTTTAGGATGTTTGGTAGGTAACTGCCGTCGAAACCTTCTAGAACAAGCACTTTGTATTCTGGGTCTAGGGTTACAGTGATGGTGTCGTTTAGTGTGGCTGGAGTGCTATCTGTGCGCCAATTTACTGGGTTGATGCACATGATATTTCCTTCGCACAATATTGGTTTAGAGTATTTTACATCAGAAACAGAATTGTAGCAAATAGTTACGCCAGTGTCTGTAGAGTCTTGTGCAGCTTTTATCCAAGGAGCAGTTTCAACGTCTTCATTTGTTACTTTATATCCCAAAACGTATGCTGCAACCATTCTTTCTCTTACTTCTGCAGGCATTACTTTCATTAACTCTACCACAGATTTTCCGCCTTGGCTAAAGCCTGCCAAAATAAATGGACGGTTGTCGTTGTTATTTTCAATATAATAATTGAAAGCATCGCAAATGTCTTTAAAAGAGACTTTAAAATAACGATTGTTGATGGTGTCGTTATTGAGTGTTGCCCAGGTATCAAGCGTGATATGTCTGTAGAATGGAGAGTAAAATCTATTGCCGTCTGCCATATATTTTGAGGCCTTGCGCATTTCTATAGACATATTGTCTAGGTGCTTTTGGTTGGTAATGTCGGCGTAGTGGCAGGTGATGCTGTCTGGTGTAGTCCAATCAAATTCCCATGTAGATGGAATATAAAATACATCTGCACCATCGGCATTAGCTCTGTCTAGCACGTTGTACCACATTTTCTCATTGCTATAATCTGGCATTGGCGGAATGTATTTACTTTCTGCTTCGTTACAACTGGTGATTAAACAGATGATGCTTAAAAGGTAGAATAAAATGCTTTTTTTCATGGTGTTATGTATTATGATGCAAAAATAAAAAATGTTTTAAAGGGTATCTATATTTTTATTAAAAATTCTTATTGGAATATTGTTTTTTGGGGAGAAAGAAGTATTTTTGTGTGAATTAAATTTTAAAATTATGCATAAAAAACTTCTTATAATAACATTTGTGATGAGTGTGTTGGCGTTTGCCGCATCGGTGTATTTGTGTGTGGTAATGCCAGATGCCACAAGTTATGTATTGGCTGCGATTACTTTGCTTGCGGCGGTGTATTTTTTCAGTCAAATTAAGAAAAATCATTAAGAAAATCGCTTCGCTCGGATGCACTCGCGTAGGGTGTGCCCTTAATTATTAATTATCTTGTACAGGCGTTGCACTTCGCCAATGGCTTCGTTTAACACCTGCCTACAACAAAGAAGTACCCCTATGGGGGTTAATGAAAATCTTTTATGAAACGAATATTATTATTTTTAAGCATCTTCATTGCAAGTGCAGGTGCGTTTGCAAATGCTGAAATCCCTGCAGACTCAGCAACAGTAAAAGGTGTGTTGCCCAATGGTTTAACTTATTATATCCGTCACAACGATTATATTCCAAATAGGGCAGCATTTCATATTGCGCAAAAGGTGGGCTCTATTCAAGAAACGCAAGGGCAACGTGGTTTGGCGCACTTTTTGGAACACATGGCGTTCAACGGCACAAAGCATTATCCAGACAAAGCACTTATCAATTATCTTGAAACCATTGGTGTGAAATTTGGGGCAAACCTAAATGCTTATACCTCTGTGGATGAGACGGTTTATATGATAACAGACGTGCCAACAGAGCGCGTTAGCACTGTAGATTCTTGTTTGCTTATTCTTCGCGACTGGTCTGATGGCATTTTGCTTGAGGCAGAGGCTATTGATAAAGAACGAGGCGTGATAGAGGAAGAATGGCGCACACGCAACAACCCAATCTTGCGTCAGATAGAAGATAATGCGCCTGTGATTTATGCAGGCGATAAGTATGCCGATTGTATGCCTATTGGCAATATGGATGTGGTGAGAAATTGCCCATATGACACCCTTCGTAGTTATTATAACACTTGGTATCGCCCAGATTTACAAGGTATTGTGGTGGTTGGCGATATAGATGTGAAACGCACCGAAGAGAAAATTAAAGAACTGTTTGCCAGTGCAAAAGTGCCAGAGGGTGCTCCAGAGCGTGTTTATTATCTAGTGTCTGAGTATAAAGAACCTTGCATTGTGATTTCTGCCGATGCAGAAACTCCATTTACACTCCTTACTTATTCTCAAAAGGTGGATGATATTCCAGATTCACTAAAAAGTACAGAAGAGGGCCTAAAACAGGCATTTATTCGTGATGTGGTGGCAACGATGCTGTCAGACAGACTTTCGGATGTGATGAAAGAGGCAGAACCTCCTTTTGTAGGAGCAAATGCTTATTATGGTGATTTCTTGCTTTCGGGCAAACAAAAATGCTTTGAAATTGGTGCGCAAGTGTCTAATGCGGGTGCTGAGGTGGCGTTTACTCGTTTGATGGAAGAGGTGGAAAGAATGCGTCGCTATGGCTTTACACAAGACGAGTTGGAGCGAGCAAAAAAGTCGTATTTGGCTCTGCTTGAGCAGATTTACAATCATCGTGACCAACATAAAAACGATTATTTTGTAAGTGCTTGCATTGATAATTTTTTGAATAATGAAGCTATGCCTTCAGACGAAACCACATTCAATGTAAGTAAAAAAATTGCTTCACAAGTTACCATAGCCGATGTGAATGCTTGGGTTAACTCTTGGAATACAAACAACGTATTTATTTGGTTTGCAGGCTCTTCTCTTGAAAAACTCCCAACAAAAGAGTTTGTAAAAAATGAATTGATGGCTCTGCCAAACAAGGAAATTAAGGAGTACGAAGATGTTGAGTTGCCAGAGGCAATCATTTTAGACTCACAACTGCCTGCAAAAGGAAAAATAATTAGAAAACGTGCTATTAAAAACGGTGCCATTGAGTATAAACTATCAAATGGAGTGCAAGTTTATTTTAAACAAACAGACTACAAGGACGATGAAATTTTGCTTTCTGCCAAAAGTTTTGGCGGAGCAATATTACTAGATTCTACCGATTATGTAAACGCTCGTTTTTCCGACGAACTATATGCCGAAGGTGGCATAGGCACAATGAATAAAGTGCAGTTGGAGAAATTTTTGTCGGACAAACGCACTTCTCTTGATGCTTCTATTGGTACTTACAATGAGGCACTTAGCGGTTATGCTTCAAAGAAAGACGTCGATTATCTTTTCCAATTGTTGTATGCACATTTTACTGCTGTGAGAGAAGATTCTATTGCTTATCGTTCTTTTGTTGAACGTTTTATTGCCAACAACAAAGACCGTGATAATAGACCACTTACAGCTTTTGTTGATACCATTGAAAATAAATTGTATCGCGACAATAAACTTATTTCAACGATAAAAATAGAAGACTTGCCAGCACTAGATTATGCACGTTCTATCGAGATATTTAAAGAACGTTTTGCCAATGCTGCGGACTTCAAATTTACCATTGTGGGTAGCATAGACGAGGAAACATTGGAACCACTTTTGGAAAAATACGTGGCTTCGCTTCCAGCAAACAAAACTCGCGAAAAAGTGAAACGTGCAGAACCATTGGAACAAAAAGGCAAAGACTCTGTTCGTT
>JAXJWL010000178.1:0-18667 GCA_036308065.1 Paludibacteraceae bacterium | reverse complement strand
TTTAGAACAAAGTTTTGATTTTCCAGGGGCTGGATTATTCGATTTCGTAACATTTAGAGCAGCTATTACTCTAATCACCTCACTATTTCTTTCTATGATAGTGGGAAAACACATTATCAATTTCCTTAAAAGAAAACAAATAGGTGAAACAATTAGAGAACTAGGTCTGCAAGGCGAAAATCAAAAGAAAAACACCCCTACTATGGGGGGTATCATTATGCTTATTGCCATAATAGTACCTTGTTTGCTTTTCGGAAGACTTAGAAATATTTACCTTATTATAATGCTTGTTACCACTGTTTGGCTAGGCCTAATAGGTGGAATCGACGACTACATTAAGGTATTTAAGAAAAACAAAGACGGACTAAATGGTAAATTTAAAATAATAGGACAAGTTACATTAGGTCTTTTTGTAGGACTTATGATGTGGTTTAGTCCAGATGCAGTGATTGTGGAGCACGTAACCTCATCAAACAAAGAAGCAATTGAACAACTAGACCCAAATAGCGAAGTAATTAGTTCTAGCATACAAGCAGTGAAGTCAAACAACACAACTATTCCATTCATTTCTGAATACGACCTTGGCTACAACGACATGGTTGCATTTATGGGTGAGCACGCTGAACTTTGTGGATGGTTGCTATTTGTGTTTATGTGTATTTTAATAGTCACAGCTTGTTCAAATGGAGCAAACCTAACCGACGGAATAGATGGTTTGGCTGCGGGTACATCTAGTATTATAGGTGTGGCACTTGCTGCACTAGCAGTGGTTTCTTCAAATGTATTTTTTGCAGACTATCTAAATATTCAGTTTATCCCTGGTAGTGAGGAGCTTGTAGTATTTGCTGCTGCATTTGCGGGTGCTACTGTAGGTTTCCTTTGGTACAATGCACATCCTGCACAAGTATTTATGGGCGACACTGGTAGCCTTGCTTTAGGGGGAATAATTGGCGTATTCGCTATTTTAGTACATAAAGAATTACTATTACCTATTTTATGTGGTATTTTCTTGGTAGAAAACCTTTCTGTAATAATGCAGACAAGTTATTTTAGATATACAAAGAAAAAATATGGCGCAGGTAGACGTATTTTCTTAATGTCTCCTCTACACCACCACTATCAAAAAAAGGGTATTCCTGAACAAAAAATAGTGACAAGATTCTGGATAATAGGTATTGCATTAGCAATATTAGCAATAATAACCTTAAAAATTCGATAAATATGAGCATCGTAGTTTTAGGAGGCGGCGAAAGTGGAACAGGCGCTGCTGTTTTAGCAAAAGTAAAAGGTTTTGATGTATTCCTATCAGACGCAGGTAAAATTGCTGATAAATACAAAGAAATCCTAAACAAATACGAAATTGAGTGGGAAGAAAATGGTCACTCTGTAAATCGTATTCTTCTAGCTTCTGAGGTAATCAAAAGCCCAGGCATCCCTACTAAAGCACCGCTTATTCAGCAATTAATGGCGTTAGGCACACCTATTATTTCTGAAATAGAGTTTGCTGGCAGATACAACACAGCAAAAACTGTTTGCATCACTGGTAGCAATGGTAAAACTACCACTACAATGCTTACTTACAATATTTTAAAAGAAGCAGGTTTAAATGTAGGCCTTGCAGGCAACGTGGGTAAAAGTTTTGCCCTACAAGTGGCAACAGAAAACTTTGACTATTATGTAATTGAGCTAAGTAGTTTCCAACTAGATAATATGTACGACTTCAAAGCCGACATTAGCGTGCTACTAAACATCACTCCAGACCACTTGGATAGATACGAATACAAGTTTCAAAACTATATAGATGCAAAAATGCGTATCACTCAAAACCAAACAGAGGAAGATACATTTATCTATTGGAACGAAGATGAAAATATTCAACGCGAACTAGACAAAATAGGCATTAAAGCACAAAAGAAACATTTTTCTCTTAAAAAGACAAACGTAGGTTCGGCATACGTAACAGAAGATAAAATCTGTATCAACACCCCTACAGGTCCACTAATGATGCCAATTGAGGAACTTGCAATAAAAGGAACACACAATATTTACAACTCAATGGCGGCTGCTATTTCTGCAGTTTCCGTAAATATTGAAAAAGAAAGCATTAGAAAGTCACTTAGCAATTTTGCAGGCGTAGAACATCGTTTAGAACCTGTTTGCAAAGTAAAGGGAGTACAATACATCAACGACTCAAAGGCAACAAACGTAAACTCATGCTGGTATGCTCTTGAAAGTATGAAAACTCCTACAGTGCTTATACTTGGCGGCACAGACAAAGGCAATGACTATTCTGAAATAGAAGCACTTATAAAAGAAAAGGTACGTTACCTAATATTTATGGGCACAGACAACACTAAACTAGAAAATTTCTTCGCAAACAAGAATATTCCATTTAGCAGTTGTCACTCTCTAGAAGAAGCTGTAAACAAAGCATACGAAGTAGCAGAAAAAGGAGACACCGTGCTACTTTCACCATGTTGCGCTAGTTTCGACTTATTTAAAAATTACGAAGATAGAGGTAGAAAATTTAAAGAAGCAGTAAGGGCATTATAATGAAAGACTACTTAAGCAAAATATTCACAGGAGACAAAGTACTTTGGTTTATCATTCTTCTCCTATTTATTATATCTGGCGTAGAAATGTTCTCTGCCATAAGTTCTTCTGCATACAAAGCTGCAGCAAGAGGTGGTAGTCACTTAGGACCATTTTACAATCACTTGTTTCACTTAGGGATTGGCGCTGTTGCATTAATTGCAATCCAAAAAATTCCTTTTGAACAAATCCGTTTACTATCTTTTCTAGCAGTAATCGCTTCCCTCGTATTACTTATTTTAACCCCTTTTATTGGTAAAGAAGTAAATGGAGCATCTAGAGCAATCCAAATTGGTAGTTTTGAATTTCAAACAATAGAACTTGGCAAGTATGCACTAATAGTCTGCTTGGCAGAGATTTTAGGTAGAAATTACAAACAAGGGGACCCTCTACTTAAAGAAAGTTTTCCTCTTAAAAATTTCCTTATACTTGTGGGTATCATAGGTTTATTTTGTTCTCTGATATTAATTCAAAACTTATCTACAGCTGTTATCCTTGTATTAATATCACTATTTATGATGATGATAGCAGATGTGGATTGGAAGAAAATAGGCATTCTTATAGGTAGTGTACTTGCAGTTGTACTTCTTGTTTTTGCCGTGCACTCTGTGCTACCTAAAGACTGGCAACTAAAAAGATTTGTGACATGGGAAAACCGTGTATTGGAAATGTTTAGTAGCAAGAACGAGGAAGACGCATACAAAATCACAGACGAAAACAGACAAATTATAAATTCAGAAATAGCCATTGCAAAAGGTATCAACGCTTGCGGTCCTGGAAATAGTACTCAGAGAGACTACCTACCGCTTGCATTCTCAGACTTTATTTTTGCTATTTTGGTGGAAGAATGGGGAATTTTTGGAGCCCTTGTCACTATACTTCTCTACCTTTGCATTCTAGCTAGAGCTGGACGAGTAGCAAGAAAATGCGACAGAAGAAATCTAGTGCCGGCACTATACGTTATAGGACTATCACTACTCATTGTACTGCAAGCTTTTGTGAGCATGGGTGTGACAGTGCATTTAGGACCAGTTACAGGTCAACAGTTACCACTCATTAGTCGTGGTGGTATGGGTATTATACTTACCTGCTGTTACTTAGGTATTATCATAAACATAAGTAACAAAGTAATAAATGAAGAAAAAGAAGAATCTATTCAAAAAAAATAAAGATGGCAAAATCAGTTAGAGTAATTATTAGCGGTGGAGGTACTGGTGGACATATCTTCCCTGCTGTTTCTATAGCCAATGCTATTAAAGACAAAATGCCTACAGCAGAAATCTTATTTGTAGGTGCAGAAGGTCGCATGGAAATGGAAAAAGTTCCTGCAGCTGGTTATTCTATTATTGGTCTACCTATTCAAGGACTATATAGGTCACTTACTTTAAAGAACATTAAAGTAATAGCAAAAGCCATCAGTAGTCTAAAAAAAGCAAAGAAAATCATCAAAGATTTCAAACCAGATATAGCAATAGGTGTGGGTGGATATGCAAGTGGTCCTCTTTTATGGCAAGCATCATCAATGGGTATCCCTACTCTTATTCAAGAGCAAAACTCGTATGCAGGTGTTACCAACAAACTACTTGCAAAAAAGGCAAGCAAAATTTGCGTGGCATACCAAAACATGGATAGATTCTTCCCTGCAGATAGTATTATCTACACAGGCAACCCAGTGAGACAAAACCTACTAGAAGGTATTGATAAAAAGGAAGAAGGATACAATAAATTTAACCTAGACCCAGCAAAAAGAACCATTTTAGTGGTAGGCGGAAGTCTAGGAGCAAGAACTCTAAACGAAAGTTTATTACAAGGTTTAGAGAAAATCACATCAGACAAAGATATTCAAGTTATCTGGCAAACAGGTAAATTCTATATTGAAGAAATAAAGAAATCTGTGGCTGAAATGGGTATTAACACAGACAATCTTTATATCTCAGACTTTATTCCAAATATGGACCTTGCATATAGCATTGCAGACCTAGTAGTGTCACGTGCAGGAGCTAGTTCTATTTCAGAATTGAGTCTACTTAAAAAGGCATGTATTCTTGTGCCTTCGCCAAACGTGTCTGAAGACCACCAAAGAAAAAATGCAATGGCACTTGTAGAAAAAGATGCTGCCATTATGATTACCGACGACAAGTCTAGAGAAGAACTTGTAGATTCTATGCTAAGTTTAGTAAAAGATGAAGAAAGACTAAACTCACTTAGAGAACACATAACAAGTTTTGCTTGCCCAGCGGCTGCAGAACAAATAGCCATTGAAGTATTTAAAACTATTGGTATCACAGACCCTGCTATTATTTCAAAACGAAAAAGTGCAACACCTCAGCCTAAAAAGGCAAAAAAGAAAGAAAGTAATAAAAGATACTTCTTTTTAGGCATTGGAGGCATTGGCATGAGTGCTATAGCAAGATATTTTCACAAACAAGGTCATTTAGTAGCTGGATACGACCTTACCAAAACCCCTCTTACAGAAAAACTAGAGGAAGAAGGCATCAACATCCACTACAAAGACAATATAAGTTTGGTACCTGTAAAATTTATGGACAGAGAAAACACAGTGGTAATATACACCCCTGCAGTACCAGACGATATGTCGGAAAAAGTTTTCTTTAAAGAAGGAAACTTCACCATGCTAAAACGTTCTGAAATACTTGGAGAACTTACAGAAGGCAAGAAGGCGCTTTGCGTGGCAGGTACACATGGTAAAACCACCACATCTACCATGCTAGCTCATATTTTAAACCAAAGAGCAGAAAAAGTAAATGCTTTCTTGGGTGGTATTTCTAAAAATTATGAGTCGAACCTAATCGTGAGTCATGCCGACCAAGTGGTTGTAGAAGCAGACGAATATGATAGATCTTTCTTAAGATTGAAACCAAGTATGGCTATCATCACTGCCACAGACGCAGACCACTTAGACATATACGGCACAAAAGAAGAGCTGCTAAAAACATTTGCACAGTTTACATCATTGATAGAAGAAAACGGTGTACTTGTAATGAAAAAAGGCCTAGAAATGGTGCCAGATGTAAAAGAAAGTGTAAAAGTATATGAATACTCAGGCACAGAAAAAGCTGACTTCTATGCAGAAAATATTTTAATCGAAAACGGAGAACTATACTTCGACTTCGTAGGCTTAGGCAAAAGAATAGAAAAGGTTCAACTTGGCGTGCCAGTAATGATAAACGTGGAAAACGCAGTTGCTGCTATGGCTATCGCTATGCTAAACGGTATGTCGGCAAATACAATAAAAAATGCAGTACAAACCTTCAAAGGTAGCGTTCGCCGTTTTGATATAAAAGTGAAAAACGAAAGAAAAGTCTACATAGACGACTACGCACACCACCCAGAAGAAATTAAGGCTTGCGTAGATTCAATTCGTTCTTTATATCCAGACAAGAGAATTTGTGGTATTTTCCAACCACACCTTTATAGTAGAACAAAAGACTTCGCAAGCGAATTTGCAGAAAGTCTTTCAAAACTAGACGATGTAATAGTATTAGACATTTATCCAGCAAGAGAACTTCCTATAAAAGGAGTAACCTCAAATCTGATACATAAAAAAATAAAGGGCAGAAAATCTGTTTTATGTAAAAAAGAAGAATGTCTTGAAGAACTAAAACGTCACAACTTTGATGTTCTTATTACCATTGGTGCAGGAAATATAGACCAACTAGTAAACCCTATCACAGAGTACGTAAATAAACTATAGTGAAAGAAAGAACAAAAAATATTATCATCAGTGTCTTAATATGGCTCGCTGTAGCTATATTGGCAGGATATTGCATATTTGCAATCATAATGTTTGGTTCAAAAGAAGAACCAACATTATGCAAAAACATAGTAATTGACATAGATGATAAATACAATTTCATTCAAGAGGAAGAAATCATTAAGACTCTGAAAAGGAACAAGATATACCCAACAAACAAACCTATTTCACACAAAGACGCTGATAAAATAGAGAAAGTTCTTTCAAAACTCAGTCTTTCAAAAGAGGTAGAATGCTATATAGGGGATAGTACTTTATACATAGACATCACGCAAAGAAAACCTGTTTATAGGGTCTTTACAAAAAACAATGAATCGTATTATGTAGATAGCGATAGAAAAATAATGCCTACTTCAAAAAACTTTACTGCTAAAGTGCCTATTGCCCTCGGGCATATCGACAAGATAGAAGCAACAGAAGAAGTATATGACATTATCACATATTTGGAAGAAGATAAATATTGGAATTCCCTCTTCAAACAAATTTATGTAACACAAGACAAAGAACTTATTTTTATAAGCAAACAGGGAGTTGAAGAAATACTTTTAGGAGATATAAAAAATTACAAAGAGAAACTTGAGGTATTAAAAAAATGGTACGAACAATACCCAGAAAGAAACTGTGACACATTATACTCTAGAATCAATCTCAAGTTTGAAAACCTTATTTATTGCACAAGAAAAAAATAATATATATGAGTGAAACTTTACGTATAGCAGCATTGGATATTGGCACAAACAAAATTGTTGGTGCCGTAGCAGAAAAGACAGACGACACCTTTTCTATCATCGCTATAGAAGAGGAAAAAACTCGTGTAGGCAGTGTCGTAAAAGGGAAAATAGCAAATGTGGACGATGTTTTATTTCAAATTGTTAGTATAATACGAAAACTAAACAATAAAACACGCACAAAAATTAGCTCTATCTATATTTCCATCTCAAACGAAAAGGGTTACGATACAAAAGAGTGGGAAAAAGTAGTGAAAGACTTGGAAGAAGAAAGGGAAGTTAAAGTACATACTTTAGACAGACTAGATTGCCTTGCAGAAACACTTATGAGTAATGCAGAAAAAGAAATTGGTTGCCTACTTATAGACTTTGGAGGTGGTTGCACATCTTTTATCTTAAGATGCAACAATATACCAGACAAACGCGGAGTGATTGCTCTTGGAGGCAACAATATTACCAAAGACCTTACATGCCTTGGCCTACAATCGTCTGAAGCAGAAAAACTAAAAATAAAATTGGGTACCACAAAACTAGACAAAGTGGTAAGACCAAATGCTCGTATCATTTTAGAAAAAAATAGCAACGTAGAAAATGCAAAATTTACTACCCCACTAAAACTTGCAGAAATGATACAAGACAGGGTCGAAGATATTTGCCTAAGATTTATTACCCCACTAAAGAAAGCAGATGCATTGTCTAAACCTGGCACAAGCATTATTCTAGTAGGTGGAGGAGCATACCTCAACGACCTTCCAGAATGGATAAGCGACCACACAAACCTTTCTGTAAAGATAGAAGATAAATTCAATCTCATAGAAGCGCCAGACAATTTTAAGATATACAATGCAAAATATGCAGCACTTATCTGTATGCTTCTCAATGGTGTAGAAGACTGTCGCACAAAAGGAGAGCGTGTAAAAAAAGAGAAAAAAGGTATAAGAAAAGTAATTAAAGGCTTTATAGAAGGTAGCATGGGGTCTATATTTGGAAACGAACAATACAACTAAAATAAACTTATAAAACTATGAATTACGACAATACATTAGAATTCAGCGAACAAGGAAAACCTAGTTCATTCATTAAAGTGATAGGTGTAGGTGGTGGTGGTGGCAACGCAGTAAACCACATGTATGGCGAAGGCATCGACGATGTAAACTTTGCAATTTTCAATACCGATTATCAAGACTTAATTAAGTCTAAAATTCCTGTAAAACTACAATTAGGTAAAGAACTAACCAACGGACTTGGTGCAGGTGGCAACCCTGAAAAAGGTAGAATGGCTGCAGAAGAGTCTAAAGAAGACATAAAAGACGTCCTTAAAGCAGACAACACTAAAATGGTGTTTGTTACAGCAGGTATGGGTGGTGGCACAGGTACTGGAGCCGCTCCTATTGTAGCAGGCATTGCAAAAGAAATGGGCATTCTTACAGTAGGTATCGTTACTATCCCATTTGAATTTGAAATGCATAAAAAGAGAATCAACGCTCTAAAAGGCGTGGAAGAGATGAGTAAAAACGTAGATGCTCTACTTGTTATCAACAACCAACAACTAGTAAACATCTACCCAGACCTAGATATGGGAAACGCATTTGCTAAAGCCGATGAAATCCTAAACGATTCTGCAAAAGGCATCGCAGATATTATTACCCAAACAGGTTATATCAACGTGGACTTTGCCGATGTATGCGCTATTATGAAAGATAGTGGTGTGGCTATTATGAACACTGGCTACGCCAACGACAACTCTGAAACCCGTGTACTTGACGCTATTAAAGATGCACTTTCTTCTCCACTACTTAAAGACAGCAACATTCGTGGAGCACAACGCATCTTGCTAAACATCCACACCTCAAAAGACAACAAACTGACCATGAAGGAAACAGAACACTTGAGAAGATTCCTATACAGCATTGGTCACGACATCGAGTTTATCTGGGGTGCGATTTACGACGACAACCTAGAAGAATCTCTAAAAATTACTATTATTGCCACAGGCTTTAAAATTGACGAGATTCCTAGCATTGGCAAAATTGAAAGTAGCACTACACCAATGGATGACATTTTCCCAAAAGAAATAATTCCTACTGCAACACCAAAAGAAGAGGTAAAAGCAGAACCTGCTCCAGCACCTGAAGCTGTAGAAGAAACAAAAGAACCTGAAGAAGAAATTATCGATTGGAATACATGGACTTTGGACGAAGAAGAAGACGATGAAATTCCACCTTCACAACGTAAAAAATAAGAGAGGTTTTACACTATAAGCATAAAAAAAGTTGAATCGTCAGTGATTCAACTTTTTTTGTTTTGTTGCTTATATTATTTCTCAGCGTTTAGTATTTCCAAAATCTTAGATGTAATATTGTATTTTTGATTTCCAAATAAAAGATTGTCTTTACCTGTATTTGTGATAATGAAATCGTGGTCTGCTTCCACGTTGTAAGCATTAATAACAGAGTCTATTACTAAATTTAGTTTTTCTGTCATTTTTTGTTGTTTCACTAGAAGTTCTTGTTCTAGTTTGATGCCCAATTCTTGTAGGTCTTTTTGTTTTTTGATAAGTCTTTCTTGTTCAGAAAGTGCACGTTCTTGAGTTAAGAAAGCATTGTGTTGCACTTTGTTTTGAAACTCTTCCACTTCTTTTTGTAAAGCAGTAGCTTTTTGGTTAAGACTCAATCTAGATTTTTCTTCTTCTTGAAGCAACTCTTCGCTCATTTGCTTATAAACATTGTAATTTAAAAGCAATGAGTCCATTTTTACAAATGCAATAGAAATGTGAGTTCCAGTACTATCTGGACGCATCATTGTGCAAGTCTCGTGAGGACATTGGTTGCATGAAATTGCAGTCATTAAAAGAAATGCACTAACTAAGCCTACAAATAATTTAATAATTTTCATACCTTATTTTTTAATAAATTTTTCCTTCTTTTGTGCTTCTAAATCTTGTGAACGTACACATTTAATTCCCCTTTTTCTCATCTCAGGATTTGAGTCTACATGGATAGATGGAAACTTTCCTTTTTTAGAGAAAAATACTCTATAACCCATAAGTAAAATAGCAGGCAATAGAATAATTAATATTAGCAAAAACGTTTTAAACATAAAATGTGAGCATATCAACGTGCAAATATACACTTAAAACCTTTTGCTTGTTAATCATTTTTCCTATTTTTGTAAATTATAAACTAAAAACACAGTATTTTAACATTTTTAAACTATATGCAAGAATTTCAACCTAAATACGAACTAATCTGGGACTACTTTAAAGAGATATGTGCAATCCCTCGTCCTAGTGGAAAAGAAGAGAAGATAAGAGAATATTTGTTGGACTTTGCTTCTAAAGAAGGCTTTGCATCAAAAGTAGACAAAGCAGGCAATGTGCTTATCACTCGCGCTGGCAGTGCACCTGCCATTGGTCTGCAAGCACACATGGATATGGTATGCGAAAAGAACAACAATGTGGAGCACGACTTTGAAAACGAAGGAATTAAAACCTACATTAAAGACGGCTGGATGCATGCCGATGGCACCACTCTAGGCGCAGACAACGGCATAGGTATGGCAATGATAATGGCTGCAATGAAAGAATACAAAGGCGATAGAGCTATAGAAGGCATCTTCACCGTAGAAGAAGAAACAGGGCTTTCTGGAGCAGAGAGAATGGAAAAAGACTTCTTCACAGCAGAAACTATCATCAATCTAGACTCAGAAGACGAAAACGAACTAATCATAGGTTGTGCAGGCGGTTGCACCACAAAAGCACATTTAAAGAAAGAAGAAGAGGATATTCCTGAGGTAGGACAATTCTACATTGAAATAAGTGTAAAAGGACTTCTTGGCGGTCATAGCGGCGGCGATATTCATTTGGCTCGCGCCAACGCCAACAAACTTATTGGCGACTTTTTGCGACTAACCAACGAAAAATATGGCATTCAACTTTGCGAAATAAACGGAGGCAACCTTCACAATGCCATTCCTCGCGAGGCAAGCGCAGTATTTGTGCTTCCATACGCTCACAGAGAACACGTGAGAATAGATTGGAACATCTACGTAGCAGATATGGAAGACGTTTGGCTAGAGTTTGAGCCAAAAATGAGATTCGACCTTGGCTCTACCAAACCACGCGAAAAAGCATTTACAAGAGAACTTACAGAAAAAATCATCAACGTTTTAAGTCGCGCCGACCACGGCATCATTGAATGGGACAACAAAGAACTAAACTCTGTAAAAACCTCAACAAACCTAGCATCAATTAAAACTCTAGAAGAAGAAGTGCTTATTACCACAAGCCAAAGAAGCTTCTCAGAAGCAGACCTTGCTAGCCTAGGTTTCAAAACATACGAAATATTTACCGAATGCGGTGCCCTTGCAGAAGTGTCTGACGCCTACCCTGCTTGGCAACCAAAATATGAGTCAAAAATCTTGGAAACCACCCGCACAGCATACAAACAACTTATGGGCAAAGACCCAATTGTAAAATGCATGCACGCAGGCCTAGAATGCGGTCTTCTTTACAAAAAGAACCCAACCCTAGACATCATCTCGTTTGGCCCTACCCTACGCGGCGTCCACTCCCCAGACGAAAAACTAGATTTAAAATCAACTGAAAAGATTTTTGAACTTTTGATGAAGGTGATATAAAAAAATATAGGACATAGAGATTTGGCACTCGCGAGTGCCAAATCTTACTTGAACACCACTTAAAACTACAAAAGGTTACTACAATACTAGTAGCAACCTTTATTTTTTTCTCTCTTATTTACTTACCTTTTCTTCTACAAAACACTGACAAAACTCGTTGAATTGTTTCTGCATTCGCTCTTGTGGAATAAGGATGCGTTTATATTCTGCTATCATTGTAGGACTCAGACTGCGACTCATAGCATATTCCACGACCACCTTATCAGATTCTGGACAAAGAATTATTCCTATAGAAGGATTTTCGTTTGAACGCTTCACATCTCTATCCAAGGCTTCTAAATAAAACTCTAATTGACCTAAGTCTTTAGGATGAAATTTTGTCTTTTTAAGTTCTACAGCCACTAACGCCTGCAAACCACGATGATAGAAAAGTAAGTCTGCTTTATAGGTAGAAGCACCTACATTTAATTTATACTCTTGATCCATAAAGATAAAATCCTTGCCTAGTTCAAGAATAAACTGCTTCATATTTTCTATCAAACTATTCTTTAGTTTTGATTCACTATGCTTAGTTGGTAATCCTAGAAAATCAACATACAAAGTATCTTTAAAGAATGTTGGAGCATTAGGATAGGTCTCAAGAAAACCTTTAGACATATTTTCCTTACTACTCAATAATGAAGAATATGTTTGATTTGTAATACAACGTTGTAATTCTCTAAATGCTAATCTCTCTTTATTCGCATATAAAATATAGAATATACGTTCTTCATAATTCTTGCATCTACACAGAATTTCAATGTGATTACTTAAAGTTGTGAATTCTAATATTTTTGGGAAACTTTTTATTGGATTTATTAATTGTGCAGACGCTGTCTGCACAATTGTAATCACATCATTACTCTGTTGATTTTCACCTATTTGAATTTGTGCAGACAGCGTCTGCACAAATTCAGAATTCAAATATTTTTCAACTGTCATAGTAAAGTTTTCTGATGAATATTCTTCATAAAACATTACCATATTATAAATATTTCTTTTGCTATATCCCTTAATATCAGGACGCTTTGAACGAATAAACTCTGATAGTTGAGTAACTACCTTGCTCCCCCATTCCTCACTCTTTAGTTTTGCATACACATACCCACCCACATGCCAAGCACTTAGTAAAAGTTCTTCATTTACTACTCTGCTAGCATTACTTTTGTGTTGTAGAATAATATCTATTACTTCTCCAAACTGTTGTTCTAACGAAATCAATTGATTATTTTCCATATTTAGTTCTCCTCTTTTGAATTAAGTTATTTATACTGAAGTTAACTTCACAAAGTTACAGAATTTTTCACAATACTATAAACTCACCTACAAAAAACATTTCTTAAAAGTAGTAAAAACCATTTATCTTTACTACTTTTGTAGTATAACCGATGCAAACATCACAGCATCTGGTGGCACAATATCTGCAGATGCAGACTTTAGCATCTACAACACCATAGGTCAAATTGTGAACACGCGTGTTCACAATTTAGATTGGTCACATGTTAGGCGTGTTTTATCCGTCTCAAATCCTGATGCACGTTTATGGTATCTAGAAAATGCCTACAGAAGAAGAACTAAAAAGAGAAATAGAGCAACAAAAAGAATTCTTTATAGAACAGAACAAGAGCAAGTAATTTTTTAATTCCAATCTATATACTCAAACTATAGTTCAAGAAAATGAAAATATTAAAATACATCCTTATCTCTTTAATAACCACATTTATAATTATATATTACACTTCTCCATCAGTTGATAATGTTCAATTATCTGAAGAAGACCTAGAATGGTTGAATATGTATAATATTCATGATACCGTCGTATTTACTTCTGGTACTGACTTTGACACTTTACATATATATGGCAAAAGAATAATTAATCCTGAAAGAACAAAATTATTAGATGGCATCTTTAGATGGTATCAATTAGGACATTTCAAGAGAGATTGCTTCGGTGATATTAATATTGCTATAAATCATAATGGAAGAACATATTTAGGATGTTATAATGTTGGAGGTAAAATAGAAAAGGAACTTTTGGCAAAAAAAGAATTGCAAATAGGCGGTCTTTATACTAAAGATTCACTAACTATAGAAAATGAATCTTTTATTTTAAAACGTCATGCAAATGCAGGTATTTGGCCAAAATCAGATTGTATTTTTGATGAAATATTATTTACTAAAAAAGAAGGAATTGTTATGTATAAAACTATAGACAATACCATTTATAGAAAATTATCTTCAATTCAATAATTTAAAATTATCATAAAAAGTTATTTGAAAGAGAACATAAAATGCAAACAAATATTATGGCAAGTCACTTGCCAAATTTTAGAGAAAGAAGGAGAAAAAGCCAAGCACGACTGCCGATTTTTTGTTAACAAATCTCTCTTATGTTTTTTTGCAATAAATAAAAAAATCACTACATTTGCGATAGCAAAATTTAAGTAAGAGTCAATGGAAAATTTTATAGTATCAGCTAGAAAGTATCGTCCTACCACCTTTGATATGGTTGTGGGTCAATCTGCTTTGGTTACTACCTTAAAAAATGCCATTGAGTCTAAGAAAATAGCTCACGCTTACCTTTTCTGCGGACCACGTGGTGTGGGAAAAACCACCACTGCCCGCATATTGGCGAAAGCTATCAACTGCACCGACACCTCATCGAGCGAGCCTTGCAACAAGTGCGAATCTTGCATTGCATTCAACGAAGGACGCTCATACAACATTCACGAGCTAGACGCTGCATCAAACAACAGCGTAGAAAACATACGTGAACTTGTAGACCAAGTACGCATCCCACCTCAAATGGGTTCGTATAGCGTATATATCATCGACGAGGTGCACATGCTTTCTCAAGCTGCGTTCAACGCGTTCCTTAAAACACTTGAAGAACCACCTTCATATGCTATTTTCATTCTTGCAACTACCGAAAAGAACAAAATTCTTCCTACTATTCTTTCTCGTTGCCAAGTGTATGATTTCAATCGCATTAGCGTAAACGACACTGTAAATCATCTAAAAAGTATAGCAGAAAAAGAAGGTATCACTGCAGAAGAAGACGCCCTAAACGTGATTGCGGTGAAGTCAGACGGTGGTATGCGCGACGCGCTTTCTACTTTTGACCAAGTAGTAAGCTTCTGCGGCAAAAATATCACATACAAAAACGTAGTAGAAAACCTAAATATTTTAGACTACGACTATTATTTCAAACTTACTCAAACTTGCTTTGAGATGCAGATACCTTCTGCACTTGTGCTTGTAAATGAAATATTAAGCAAAGGTTTTGAAGCTGGAAATATTATTTCTGGACTTCTAGAGCACGCACGCGACCTTCTAGTTTGCAAAAATCCAGAAACTGCAATGCTACTAAACGTAGGTGCGGGCATAAGAGAAAAATATCTAAAACAAGCAGAAATTATTCCTCAAGATTTCCTTCTTGACACTCTAGAACTTTGCAATCAAGCAGAACTAGAATACAAACAAAGCAAAAATAAAAGACTTCTTCTAGAACTTCTTATCATCCGTATGTGTCAACTTATGGATGTAAAAAAAAAAGTAAATTCCTAAAGAAGAAAAACAATAAATCTGCTATTATACCATTCTTTACTGTTAGTGCTGTAGCTACCCAACAAGCACAGACCCAACCTGCGCCTAAACCAATACCTACAGCTCCAACGCCAAAAGCAGAAGAAGCCCCTGCTCCACCAAAGAAGACCACTCTTATCACTAGTGAAAACAAGAGCAAACTTAGCAAACTTCTACAAGGAAGAAACGCTGGTGCTGGAAATGATGGTTTGAACGACCCAAACAACCTAAGAAACAACTCTTTCACAGCAGAGCAATTAGGTGCTTCTTGGCTAACATTCTCAAAAAGAATACCACAACTACCTGATATTCACTATATTTTTAGTAAAGAGCCGGAAATAAACGGTACAGAAATCACAATTACCGTCACAAGTAGTATTGTAGAACACAAACTACAAGAAAACATGGAATTACTAAAACAACACTTATGCAACGACGTGAAGAACGATTACATAAATGTTGTTATAAATCTTGATAAATCTGCGGCAAACAACCTCAGCCTCACAGCCAAAGAGAAAGCAAGACTAATGAATGAGAAGAATCCGCATCTTATGACAATGTTCAAGGAGTGGAAGCTGAAACTATATTAGTTCATTAACTAAAGCAACTGTAGCACATGAATATAGAGCGGCGGTTTCTACGCGAAGTCTATTTTCACCCAAACTCACAGGTATAAAACCTTTCTCCATAGCAAGCCCAACTTCTTCTTCCGAGAAATCCCCTTCAGGACCTATCAAAATAAGTACCTCTTTGCCAGCCTCTACAGTACGAGAAAGCAATTTCTTGTCAGCCTCGTGGCAATGCGCTATAAACTTTTGGTCTGCAGTAGCATTTTTAAGAAAATCTTTAATGCTTTGAGGCTCGTTTAGTTTGGTCAAAAAAGGCTGAATAGATTGTTTCATTGCAGAAACCAAAATCTTTTCAAGTCGCTCATTCTTAAGCACTTTTCTCTCAGAAAATCTACAGAAAATAGGACTAATTTCATCAATTCCAATCTCTGCAGCCTTTTCCACAAACCATTCCAAACGGTCCATATTTTTGGTAGGAGCAATAGCAATATGAAGTCTATACCCCCTACTTGTAGATTCTTTTTGAAGCTCAAGAGAGTTTAGCATACATGCTTTTGAATCTGCCACCGAAATGGTAGCCAAAAAGGTCTTTCCCTTACCATCCAACACCAAGACAGAATCCCCTGCTTGCAAACGCAACACCCTTACAGCATGGTGCGATTCTTCTGCTGGAAGCACAGGATTTGTCTCAATATCAGGAGCATAAAACTGATGCATAATTTATAAAGCTTGTAAAATGTTTTTAAGTAACTCAAAATTTTTCACTGGAGCATCTGTCCAGAAGTTTGCATATTGCTCTGCGTGGTCTTCCACCCAAGGGGTATCGCTTATAATGCGCAAACTCACAAAAGGTTTGTTCATTTTTGCACACACATGAGCAATAGAGTTCGACTCCATATCCACGTAAAGTGCCTCTGGAAACTTCTCTTTTATCTTGAAAAGTTCCTCTTTTGTGGTAATAAATTGGTCACCAGTACAGCCAAGGCCAAATTTCACATCTTTTCTGCCTTTGGCAAGTGTTTTTACCACCTCCACAACCTTTTCATCACCAGAGATAAACTTCTCAAAACCAAGTTCTTTTAAATGGTCAGACACCTCACCAGCATAAAAGTCGTGATAGCAAGTTTGAGTACCAATCACCAAGTCTGCCACATTTAGGCAAGTATCAATACCACCTGCCACACCACTATTTATTACAAGGTCTGGATTGAAGTCGTTTATAAGTTCTATAGCAGAAATGGCAGCATTTACCTTGCCAATCCCGCTACGAACTAGTTTTATTTCATGCTGTGGGAAGTTTATACCTTGAAGTAATTCATACTCCTTCCCCATCGCCACGATTATACCTATCTTCATAAAACTAAATTATTTTTATCAACGAATAGAAATTATTCATTTATAAAAGTAACAAATGCGCGATACGTCATATATACATCCATCTTCGACACCACCTCGTATGGTGCATGCATAGAAAGCACAGGCACACCCACGTCAACTACATCCACATTTAGGTTTGCAATATAAGCAGCTACAGTGCCACCACCACCTAAATCTACACGACCAAGTTCGCCAGTTTGCCAAACTACGTTGTTTTTGTCTAGTTTTGAGTGAAGACCAGCGATAAATTCTGCGTTAGCATCAGAAGAACCACTCTTACCTCTAGCACCAGTAAATTTGGTAATAACTACACCACGATTCATAAATGAAGAGTTTGCTGCTTCAAATACGTCTGGGAAAGTTGGGTCGTATGCAGAGTTTACGTCAGCAGAAAGACATTGAGAATTTGAGAAGACCACGCGAGGTTTGGCACCTAGAGTTTCAGAAATATCTTCAATGAAATAACGCATATATGCAGACTCAAGACCTGTATTACCCATGCTACCAATTTCTTCTTTATCAGCAAGCACCAAAATCGCTGTGCGAGCAGGATTTTCTAGTTCAAGCATAGCTTGTAGAGCAGTATATGAACATACTCTGTCGTCGTGACCGTACGCACCAATCATACTGCGGTCTAGACCTACGTCTTTTGCTTTAAGTGCAGGAACTGCTTCTAGTTCAGCAGACAAGAAGTCTTTTTCACACCAACCATATTTGTCGTTAAGAAGTTTAAGCACTTGCATTTTCACTGCATTTTTCTCAGTGCCTTCTAGCGGAAGAGAACCTACAAGAATATTTAGTTCTTCACCTTTAATAATCTCATTTGCAGCACGTTTCATTTGGTCTTGTGCAAGGTGAGGAAGTAGGTCTGTTACATAAAATACAGGGTCGTTTTCATCTTCACCTATGCAGATTTCGTGTTTTTCACCATTTGAAAGTATCACCACGCCGTGCAAAGAAAGTGGAATTGCCACCCATTGATATTTTTTTATACCACCATAATAGTGAGTTTTAAAATATGCAATTTCGTTGCTTTCATAAAGTGGATTTTGTTTTAGGTCCAAACGGCAAGTATCTATGTGAGCAGCCATAATGTTCACACCTTTTGCAATATCTTCAGTACCAATTACTGCTAAAATCACAGATTTATTTCTGTTTAGATAATAAACCTTATCACCTGCTTTAAGCGATTGTCCCCAAGTATATGGTTTGTAACCTGCAGCCTCAGCCACTCTCACTGCGTATGCAGCAGATTCGCGTTCTGTTTTAGCCACGTTTAAAAACTCTTTATAACCTTCAGAAAACTCTAAAGCTATTTTTCTTTCAGCCTCGTCCATACACAAGGCTACGTGTTTTGGTTCGTA
>JAXJWL010000177.1:0-5190 GCA_036308065.1 Paludibacteraceae bacterium | reverse complement strand
CCGATAGGTTTAGTTCTAAATCTGCATTTACAATTTGTATAAAATGCTCTGTGTCTTGGGTAGGCATTGCATTTTTACCAAAGTAGATATAGTTTTTCAGACCTTGCCAACCTGCACCCAATTTTATGCTACAGTATTTGTAAGGAATAGCAATTTCGCCATATCCTCTAGCCGACCAAGTATTGTTGAAATTGTTTTCCCAGATAAAGTGGTTTGAGTAATAGTGTTCTGTGAAATAACTTGGTACTGTGCTTTTAATGTGTCCTAATGCTGAAATATGCAGATTTAGGTCGTCTTTTAGTCTTATTTTTGTGTTGAAATCGCCCGATACGTCAAATGCAAGTCGGTTGTCTCTGCCCACAAGAAGTACCTTGCCCAAAACTCCATATTGAGTGTTGCCTTTGCGTTTGAAAAGTTCTCCACCCACAGATACAAGTGCCTGATTGTGAACTCTGTAGAGTGTGTCTAGACCTTGTTGAAGTACAGGGATTTCCTCGTCAGATGGCACAAAAATAGGGTTCATATACTGAAGTCTATTTTGTTCAAAATCGGCTTCAACAAATGCTCTAAGGCTAAATACCATCCATTTTCTGTACCCTTCGTTGAAGGTAAGTGACACTACATTTTTAAAGAAGTGTTGTGCACAACTATCTAGTGTAGAGGCGTCTGAGTAGTAATTGTTGGCGTAATAGCCTTCTGTAATTTTCTTTTCTAAATATTTTCTGCGAGTAAATTCGTATTTTGTAGAGTAACCAATAGTCATAAGTGGCACAAACTCAGATACTTCTGAGTCGTTTGGGTTTTGCTTGTCGTAGCCAATATTGTATTGTTGGTTTATCCAAAAATAGAAAGATTTATACTCGTTCCAAGTCTCTGATAGTTTCACAGGTATGTTTTCTACGTCGTCTATCAGGCCTAGAAGACTATCGTTTTGCAGACCTCCGTTTTCAAATTGTTTGAAGTTGTTTAAGCCAGCAAGGAAGTAGATTGAGTACTTTTTACCTTTGTAACTACCATTGATATAGCCATTTAGGTCGTCGGTAGATTGGTTGTAGTATGAACCACGACCATATTTGTAGTCGGCGAATATGCCAAAGTTTAGTTTACTTGTGGCATTCATCGAAAGACCTGCCATAAGGTGGTCTTCTTCGTGGTCGAGATTGCCACCAGAAGTGTAGGTGATATTGCTATATGGGCGCTTTGTGTTGTAGAAAAGCGCGTCGCTAGCACCTATATATTGGTCGTAAAACGAGTGTCGAAATAGGAAGTCGCCGGTGAAATCTGTTTGATGTCTTTGGTAGAAAATAGCAGATTGACTAGGTAGACCAAGGTTGCCAAGCCACTCACTAGCAATGGTTTTCCTGTAAACAGGGGTAGTGAAATCTTGAAAATTGAGTGTTGCTGTGTCTGGCGAACATTGGGTTTCGTCGGCAAAATCTTCAGATACTCTCCATGCTATAGTGCCTTCGCCTGCTTTTTCAGGTTTGCGCATAAAGAAGTTTTCTTTTTTAGTATCAACGGCTAAAGTGTCTATTTCTAGGGCGTTAGACTTTTTAGCTAGCACAAGTTGTGTACTAAAAAGAAGTATTAATAGTATGTATCTGCTCAATTTCACTATGCAAATTTACAACTAAAATTTGAAATATTAAATACGTGTCATTAGTGTTGGCAAAATTGATGCTTTCCAAGTGCTAAAATCACCTTTTATTATATGTGCTCTAGCTTCTTGTGTTAGCCAAACGTAAAACGCGAGGTTGTGAATAGAAGCAATTTGCATACCTAGTAGTTCGTCTGCCATGATAAGATGGCGAAGATATGCTTTACTATAAACTCTATCCACTATGCTTGGACCGTCTGGGTCGATAGGCGAAAAGTCGTTTGCCCATTTCTTATTGTGCATGTTCATGGTGCCATTTTTGGTAAACAGCATACCATTTCTGCCGTTGCGGGTAGGCATTACGCAGTCGAACATATCCACACCGCGCTCAATGCCTTCTAGTAGGTTGGCTGGAGTGCCCACACCCATTAGGTAACGTGGTTTGTCTTTTGGAAGTATGGCATTTACCACCTCTATCATTTCATACATTTTATCTGTAGGTTCGCCCACTGCAAGACCGCCAATGGCGTTGCCCTCGCATTCTTGCGAAGCAATAAACTCTGCAGATTGTTTGCGTAGATCTGGGTAAACGCAACCTTGCACAATTGGGAAAAATGTTTGATTATAATCGTAGATAGGCTCGGTGTTTTTGAAGTGTTCCCAACCTCTTTTTAGCCATCTATGAGTCATTTCCATAGATTTTTTTGCGTAGTCGTAGTTGGCGTTGCCTGGGGTACACTCGTCTAGCGCCATTATAATGTCGGCACCTATAATGCGTTGAGTCTCAACAACATTCTCTGGAGTGAAAAGGTGTTTAGAACCATCTATGTGTGAAGCAAATGTTACGCCCTCTTCTTTAAGTTTTCTAGTGCCAGAAAGCGAAAATACTTGAAAACCACCACTATCGGTAAGGATTGGTTTGTCCCATGAGTTGAATTTGTGCAGACCGCCTGCTTGCTTAAGCACTTCAAGACCCGGACGTAGGTATAGGTGGTAGGTGTTGCCAAGGATAATCTGAGCCTTGATGTCGTCTCTAAGTTCGTGTGCGTGCACACCTTTTACCGAACCTACTGTGCCTACAGGCATAAAAATAGGTGTAAGGATTTCGCCGTGGTCGGTGGTAATTTTACCAGCACGAGCATTGGTTTTAGGGTCTGTATATTGTAAATCAAACTTCATAGTCAAACATATTTTCGTTTAGTGTGATTACTTCTATTTGGTTAATTTTTTCTGCATTGAATGGGCATTGCACTTTCACATAATTTTCGGTGAAACCGCACATTTTTCCACTTTTGTTTGTAGATTCCCACAGCACTTTGCGGGTTGTGCCCACTTGCGAAGCGTAAAATGTTTTAAGTTTTTCTTCAGAAAGTGGAAGCATTATTCCCATTCTGCGTTTCTTTTCGCTTTCTTCCACTTTATATGGGATTTTTAGTGCCATTGTGCCTGCTCTTTCAGAGTATGGAAACACGTGAAGTTGCGACACTGGCAGACTGCTGATAAAGTTTTTAGACTCTTCAAAAAGCGCTTCTGTTTCGCCTCTCATGCCCACAATCATATCCACTCCGATAAAAGCATCTGGCATCAACTCTTTTATTTTCAGTACTTTATTTTTGAAAAGCGCGCTATCGTAATGTCTGCGCATTAGTTTTAGCACTTCGTCGCTACCACATTGTAGTGGAATATGAAAGTGTGGAGCAAAGCGTTTGCTAGTAGCCACAAATTCTATGATTTCGTCGGTAAGTAGGTCTGGCTCGATAGATGAAATTCTAAATCTTTCCACACCTTCTACTTCGTCTAGTGCTTTTACTAGGTCTATAAATTTTTCGCCTGTGCTTTTGCCAAAATCTCCTATGTTTACGCCAGTGAGGATGATTTCTCTTCCGCCTTCTTCAACGATTTTTTTCGCATTTTGCACAATTTCTTCTATGCTACCGTTGCGACTTCTGCCACGGGCAAACGGTATGGCGCAATAACTACAGAAATAGTCGCATCCGTCTTGCACTTTCAGGAAGTGGCGGGTGCGGTCTTCGTGAGAATAACAACCATAGAATGGTGTCATTTTCTGAGTTTGACTCACTACAGGTGCAGTATCTTGAGTTTTTAGTTTCTCTGGAATAATAAACTTGTCGTTTGCACCTAAAACTAAATCCACTCCCGGTATGCTAGCAAGTCTTTCTGATGCAAGTTGGGCATAGCAACCCGTTACTATAAGAAAAGCGTTTGGATTCTCTCTTATAATTCTATTTATTGCGCTACGGCATTTTTTGTCTGCATTGTCGGTTACAGTACAGGTGTTTACTATGCAAACATCTGCTTTTTCGTTGGCTTTTGCCTTTGTGAAACCATTCTCTATAAGTGTTTTACCTATAGAAGAAGATTCGGCAAAGTTCAACTTGCAACCAAGTGTGTAAAATCGAAAAGTACTCAATATGTTTAGTTGTTTAGTAAAAACTGTCCCGTTATTCGCTACGCTCATCAGTACGTCGACAGGCTCAGGGACGATTTTGTGTATACTTGTTTACTCGGTCACTGAGCTTGTCGAAGTGCCCGAGTAATTATTTTTATTAAATTTATGTTTCCTCTCTCTTTATAGTACACAATCACGTATGTTATCACAGTGGAAATCATACCTATGAGTGAACCAAATAGCACGTCGGCAAGGAAATGCTGTGAAAGGTAGATGCGAGAAAAACCTGTTAGGAACGCAAATACCACTAAAAAGATTTGTAAAAATCTGTATCTGTATGGCAAAATTGCCGCAATACCAGCCAAAAACACAAATACACAAGAGGTGTGACCACTTGGAAACGAGTTGTAAGCATTCCAAAGTTCTACGCCGTCTACAGTAGGAGGCAAATCGATGCCCAAACTTTTGAAAAGTGTGTATGGACGTGGATGTGCCAATGTGTATTTAAAAATTTGAGTGATAATTGAGCAAACTCCTTGTGCTAAAAGTAGGAAGAAACCGTCTCTAAGGTTGAAAAGCATAAAAATGCCAATCAAGATAAAAGGTAGGTTGCCCCCAAACTCTGTGATAAGTTTGAAAAATGTATCAAGAAAAGGGGTGTGAAAAGAGTTTAGCTGTATATGAGTTGCCACTTGACTGCCAGTGAAACTATATGCCACTCCAAGTGCCCAAATGCAGAAAAAACTTATCCACAAAATAAGGTTTTCCTTGTAATATTTAGATAAAACTTTGTTCATTTTGCAAAGATAGTGAATTTTATCGTTTAGGTTGGCTAGGATAAGATAAAATATGCCATGTTACACCCACGGCAATGCCTAAAAGTAGCAATCTTACCCACAAGATAGAAACAAAAATGCACGAAATGCAAATTGTAATCCAAAGCATACTTATTGAATACACTTTTATGCGCACTGGAATGCATTTGTTTTCTTGAAAATTTCTTATGTACGGACCAAAATGCTTGCTCTCTAGTAGGCGTTTGTGCCAAGCAGGTGCACTTCTTAGGTAACAATAAGCGGTAAGGAGTAGGAAAGGGGTAGTAGGTAGCACAGGTAGCGCAATGCCTATAATGCCCAGTCTCAGCGAAACAGTGCCTCCAATGCGTAAGATTATTTTTATCATT
>JAXJWL010000176.1:0-2580 GCA_036308065.1 Paludibacteraceae bacterium | reverse complement strand
GCTTCTGTGGCTTGCTCTATTACTTCTGCACGAGTGCCACTAAAATTGCACAACTGACTATACACATTTTCTCTATCTGCCACAGCCATCCATACTGTGCCAACAGGTTTTTCTGCACTTCCACCTCCAGGACCTGCAATACCAGATGTTGCAATTGAATAGTCGGCATCCATAAGTTTGCGCACACCTGTTGCCATAGCCTCTACCACAGGTTGGCTCACAGCACCATGGTTTTGTATGTGTTCTGCAGGCACACCTAGTGTGTTTATCTTCACCTCATTGGCATAAGAAACCACCCCGCCTACATAGTAAGCAGAACTTCCTGCCACAAGTGTAATCTGATGTGCGATATTTCCACCAGTACAACTTTCCGCAGTACAAACTGTAAAATTTTTCATAAACCTTTAATCTTTCTTACTCTTTGCAACAATGTTGGATGTGAATATTTAAAGAATACAAATGCTGGGTGAGGTTGAAGATTTGACAGCGCTTCAGAAGAAATCTTCTTAAGTGCAGAGCACAAAGCATCACCCAAACCATGTTTTGCAGCAAAAGCATCAGCCTCATATTCATTTTTACGAGAAAGCACACTAGTAAGAATGCCTAAAATCAATGAAATTGGGCTATACAACATCATAAATGCAAACATTCCAAGGTGGAAAGAAGGCACACTGCCACCCATTGCCTGAGAAAGTTCTGGACTAGCAACCAAATAACCAAAAATTGCAAACATAAACAGAGAAGTCAATGCAGAAAGGCAAATAGACTTCACTATGTGTTTGTGTTTATTATGACCTATCTCATGAGAAAGCACTGCAACAATCTCTTCTGTAGTTAGTTTTTCAATTAGAGTATCAAATAGAACAATACGTTTTTTAGGACCAATACCAGTGAAATAAGCATTAGCCTTAGTGCTACGTTTTGAACTATCCATTACATAAATGTCAGTTACCTTAAAATCTACACTTTTTGCAAAATTTTCAATTGCAGTTCTAAGTTCGCCTTCCTCAAGAGGAGTTTGCTTATTAAACAAAGGAACTATCAATTGAGAATAGAACATAGACATAAACAGTGAAAAGAACATCAACACTGCCCATGCCAATATCCAGAAATATTCAGGAATTAAATCATAAATAAGCACTATCGCACCATATAAAACTCCTGTTAAGACAGCAGAAATCAAGATTTCTTTCAGTTGGTCCAACCAGAAAGTCTTTTTTGTAGATTTATTGAAACCAAAATCTTCTTCTATTTTAAAAGTTGAATAATACGAAAAAGGAATGTCAATAATACCAGAGATAACCCCCAATGCCACTAAAAATGAAATTGATAATAAAATTTCATTATTTATCACACCTCTTAGAACATCGTCGAACCAACCATAAAAGCCTATAAATAAAGCAACTAGAGAAATCACAATATTTATAGAAGCCATTACAGAAGAAAATTTATAGTTGGTTAAACTATATTTTTGCTGTTTAGCGTATTTTTCCTCATCGTAAATACCTTCCAATTCTGCAGGGATAGGTTTTCCAAACCATGTAGAGTTTAAATAAGATACTACCCTATTAAGAACAAATTCTAGCAAGATAATTGCTATGATTATCCAAAAAACAAAATTATACATATTAATTAAAATTTTAATTGCAATTTAAGGTTAAATTGGCGACCAGTTAAATAATTTGGCACCGCATATTGAATATTATAAATGTCTGTAACCCAATAATATGAGTTTACGTTGTTGAATCCAAACAAGTTTAGCACTTCAAATGCTATTAAGATTTCTCTAAATGGTTTAAAGAAACCACGTCCCATCCATGCATCTTTACCTTTTTCAAATTTTCTAGAAAGACCAATATCCACCCTTCTATAGTCTGGCATTCTGGCACTTGAAGCAATATATTTAGAACTACGTGGAGGCCCTGTTGGCAAACCTTGTGCCCAGTTGAACAACACATGAATTCTATATTGAGGAATACCCGGAATATAGTCTTGGAAGAAAAGCGACACATTGTAAAGTTGGTCTGTAGGTCGTGGAATAAATCCGTGACCATCGCCATCTATATCTTCCATAGTTCTAATAAGTGAAAAACTCAACCATGAGTCCACACCCGGCACAACTTCACCAAAGAGTTTCACATCAAAACCTGCAGCATAACCATGAGCACAGTTTTTACCCATATAGTTAATACTCACATTATCAAGAGTATATGGGATAATATTATTTAAGTGCTTATAAAAGACCTCTGCAGTAAGTTTAAATGGTCTATTCCAAACTCTATAATAATAGTCCATACCAGCGATAAACTGCAATGAACTTTGCGAACGGATTTCCCTATTTAAATAATTTGTGTGATAACCACCAATAGTAACAGTATCTTTTATTTCCTTGTATGTTGGCGATTGATAATAAAGACCAGTTGCAAATCTAAATCTTATATCTGGCTTAATATCAGGGAAATATGCAATCACAACACGAGGACTAACTGTTAACTCATTGTTGAATGTCCAATAATTTAGTCGCACACCACCGGTAAAAGATAGCATTCCACCTTTATTTAAATGCCAACGATAAGTATC
>JAXJWL010000175.1:0-10175 GCA_036308065.1 Paludibacteraceae bacterium | reverse complement strand
ATTCAATACACAAATATAGTAAATTTTAGAAAAAAACTTTCACTCTGCAAAAATATTATCAACCTGTATCATTTTTTGCTACACCCCACCCATTACCTTTGCAGAAAATAAATAATTTAGTAATTTTGAAGACAAATTCTGCGTTTGTCTGCATATAAATATCTATTATGAACATTTATATATTACAGAAACACATATACGCCATTTTAGAGAAATCTCTTGCACTGAAAACCTAATTGAATTACAAACTCATATTGAGATATTTTAAACTTAAATAATTAAATGTATGAATCCATCAAAAAACTTAAATCAAATTTTAAAACATGGAGAACGTCTTACTTTAGAATGTAAGAGAGCAACAAACACACTACCAAACTCCACATGGGAGACTTATTCTGCTTTTGCAAACACATACGGAGGCACTATACTTCTTGGAATTGCAGAAGATTTAAAACAATCCAACTTCAAAGAACGTTATCAGATAATTGGAGTAGATGCCCCTGAAAAGATTATTACTGATTTTTGGAATACAATTAACAGTAATAAAGTTAATGAGAACATCTTATCAGACCACGATGTTTACATAATTGACATTGATGGCAAGAAGATTATTTGTATCAATGTTCCTCAGGCAGATTGGAGAATAAAACCTATATTCCTAAATGAAAATCCATACAAAGGAACTTACAAACGCAATCACGAAGGAGACTATCATTGCACAGCAAGACAAGTTCGAGCTATGATACGCGACTCATTTGAAGATGGTAATGATGGTATTATTCTTGATCATTACGACATGGAAGATATAGACCTTGACTCACTACATCGCTATCGCAATCTTTTCCGTGTTTGGAATACAGACCATATTTGGAGTGAAATAGACGACAAAACGTTCCTAAGGAACCTTGGAGGATATATCGTAAATAAAGAAGAAGGCAGAGAAGGACTTTCTGTTGCAGGTCTTATGATGTTTGGTAAAGGCCTGCCTATTAGAGAACGTTTTGACAACTTCCGTATGGATTATATTAATTTTTGTAATCTTATTGGCGACGAACGTTATAGCGACCGCTTAACATACGATGGTAGATGGGAAAACAATCTATACAGTTTCTTTAGTATTGTTCTTCCTAAAATGACTTTTGATTTACCTAGACCTTTTCGTATGGAAGGTTTACAAAGGGTTGATGACACACCTCAGCACAAAGCTGTAAGAGAAGCATTTACAAATGCAATTATTCACGCCGATTTAATGTTAGAATCTGGTATTTTGCGTATCGAAAAACATGATGACCGACTATGTTTTAGAAATCCAGGACTCCTAAGACTACCAATAGAAAAAATATACAATGGAGGAAACTCAGTTGCTAGAAACCCACGCATACAAAATATGCTTCGCATGGTTGGTTTTGGAGAAAATCTAGGTTCAGGATTTCCTCAAATCATCTCAGCATGGAAAGAAACTAACTGGGGAGAACCTCAATTAATAAATAAAATAGACTTAAACGAAGTAGAATTAGTACTGCCATTTCAACAAAATAATAGTTCTTTTAGGACATTGAATGATACTAAAAATGACACTATAAATGATACTAAAAATGATACTTTAAACAAAGACATCCAATTATCAGACCGTCAACTTATTATAATACAATTAATCAACATAAATGATACTATAACTGTCAAAGAAATTGCACATTTTCTCAAAGTATCTGAAATTACAATTAAACGCGACCTCTCAGTTCTTGTAAATAAAAACCTTTTAACAAGACACGGAAGTAAAAAAGATGGAAAATGGATTATTCTTAAACAAAACTAACTTATGGAAACACTAATCATACTTACAATTATATTTGCAGTAGTAATAGTTGCAATGTTTTTTGTTTTTAGAAATCAGATAAACTCGCTGAAGAACTATTACGAGAGACAAATAGCAGAAACAAAAGAGAACAACGAAAACCAACTTGCGGCAGCAAAGGAGGCGAACGAGAAGCAACTAGAAGCAATAAAGGAACTAAATAAAGTTCAACTTGAAACTCAGGTAAAACTTATCAAGGAGCAAATCCAGACCACGTCGGAGAACATCTTGAAACGTCGTCAAGAGGAACTTGGTAGTGCCAATAAAGAGCAAGTATCAAAGATTATTTCACCAATTGAGCAAAGCCTGCAAGAAATGCGCCGAGCACTTCATCAAAACCAAAAAGACCACCAAGAGGCAATCAACAAGCTCGACGCTACCATTAAAGCAAATATGGAAAACAGCGCGTCACTTGGCGAGAGTGCAGACCGCCTTACCCGTGCCCTAACTGGCGAAGTAAAGGTGCAAGGCAACTTTGGCGAACTTAAACTCAAACAACTTTTGGAAGACCTTGGACTAAAAGACGGCGAACAATATTCTTCGCAAACTCACCTTCGTGACAAGTTTGGCAACCTTATAAAAGACGACGAGGGCAAAGGACTTATTCCAGACTTTATTTTACATTTTCCAAACAATAGAGAGGTAATTGTAGACTCTAAGATGTCGTTTACTGCGTATGAACGATACGTAAACTGCGACGACCAAGAACAACGCACCCAACACCTAAAAGACCATATCGTGAGTGTACGTGCTCAAGTAAAAAGACTAGCCGAAAAAGACTACAGCAAATATCTGCTAGAAGGATATAGCAAACTAAACTTTGTGATTATGTATATTCACACTGACGGTGCGCTAAATCTAGCACTACTCAACGACACTTCTCTGTGGAAAGAAGCATACGACAAAGGCGTGCTTATCCTTGGTCCGCAAACCATGTATATGAACTTGCGTATTTTGGAACTTATGTGGACTCAAAACCGACAAATCCACAACCAAGAAGCAATGATTAAGGCCGCCAACACCATTATAGACCGCACTCAAGACTTTGCAAGTAGATTTGCCGACGTAGAAAACAAAATGAATGCCACCGTAAAAAGCATGAACCAATTAAAAGTAACTACAGCTGACAACGGCGCCAGCATTATCACCGCAGCTAAATCTCTTATCAACGCCGGCGCCCGCGAAAACAAAAAGAAAAAGAGCATCCTCGACACCACCGAAGACGCTCCCCTATACCTAGAATCCGAAGATTCGTTGTTTGGTTAGTAATTTTCAGATAATATAATCTCAGTTCCATCCTATAATATTTACAATGCTATTGTGGATGAGAAAGCTTCAACTCACTTTTTGACAAAATCTCTTCCAACATTTGCAATTTTAAAAGGAAGAATCTAGAAAATGTAAATATGGTTATAAATCAGTATTGCATATTTTTGTTGAACAAGATAATTTTGCAAAAGAAATATAAAACATATCTTGGTTATGAGAAAAAATTATTTATTTATCGTATTGATACTTATTAGTTTATGTCACTTGGCGTATGCTAATGATACTAAATTTGATTGGGGTAATGCCACTGTTTATTTTGTAATAACAGACCGTTTCTGTAATGGTGATTCTACCAATGATGTCAATTACGGACGCATTGTGGATTATGGTAGCGAACGAATGAATGCTGCCACTTTTCATGGTGGTGATTTCAAAGGAATGCTCCAGAAAGCAAAAGAGGGATACTTTGTCAATTTGGGCATAGATGTTGTATGGATGACAGACGTTTATGAACAAATTCATGGGTGGATGTCTGGTTCTGGACCTATAAATGACTTCCCTCATTATGGTTATCATGGTTATTATCCTCTTGATTACACCCAGATTGATAAGAACTATGGAACTGTAGAAGAATTTCGTGAACTAGTCGATACACTTCACTCGCAGGGCATCCGAGTGATGCTTGGAGCCAATCTGAACAATCCTGGATACCCGACTTTGCTTGATGCTGTTCAGATGGGTTTTGCAGAAACGGGGTTAACAGAGCCACAAGCTGCAGAACATCGTCGCAACTGGAGTTATGACGATTTTTATGCCAACCGTTTGAATTGGAATGGGTGGTATGATCGAGGTTGGATACGAATGGCAGATGAAAATTGGGACGAAAATAATCCGTTGGAAGCCACATTGTTTGGTATGCCAGATTACAAGGACGAAAGTGAAAAAACTGTTAAGATACCTGCTTTTCTCCATAAGAAGTGGCAAGGTGAGGGTAAGTCCAATGACGCATGGGTTAATCCAAGTGCTCGCAAATTGCGTAAAAATCATAGATGGTCGCCAGCACAGTATGTCATAGCTTGGATTGCATCATGGGTTGAGGAATTTGGCATAGATGGTTTTCGTTGCGATATTGTTGAGAATGTTCATATAGGTCGTTGGAAGGAACTTCACCAAGCATGTAATGTGGCACTTGAAAAATGGCGTGCTTCGCACCCTAATTCTCCTGCTTCTAAGTGGACAGATGGTTTTTATATGACAGGAGATTATGATTGTGCATCTATTGATTATAAACCACAATATGCCGATGCAGGTTTTAAAAGTATGGTGAATTTTTATTTCCCTAAGCATGGTGATTTGGATAATATTACATATACATGGCAAGCCTACGCCGATAGTGTTGCTTCACATAATGATTGGCATCCATTCAGTTATCTGAACAACTCGTATCATCGCGATGCAGATAGTACTAATATGATTGACTGTGCAACCACACTCTTGCTGTCACCTGGGGTGGCTCAGGTATTCTACGGAGATGAAACAGGACGTAAACTTAGCGAAGCTCGTTTAAATGTTGATAGCGATCAGGCATTTCGTTCGGATATGGATTGGAACAATATAAATGATACTCTTCTGCAACATTTCCAAAAGTTGGGAAAAATAAGAAACTCAAATTCAGTAATTGGAACAGGAAAACAGCAAACCCTTGATGTGCACACCTGTATAAGATTTAATGATGCAGATACAATCCTAATTCGCTTGAAACCTAGTAATGGTGAGTTAATTAAAACTCAGAATATATTCTCCGATGGTATCACTGTGATTGAATTATATACAGGTCAAACTGCAATTGTTAAGAATGGCTTCGTATCTTTCCCAAAATACGAAAATAACGTAGCAATCATCAAAGAATTTTAAGAAAAAAGCATTGAAAAATTAGTAACTTTGCAGTCCAAAAAAATTAGGGATGTATAGTTTTGCAAAATATAAGAATCATTATAAGGAAACGTTGAGGTTGGCTTTCCCAATTATTATTTCACAATTGGGATATATATTGGTGCAGTTTGCCGACAATGTGATGGTGGGACAGTATGGTGGCGACGACCCTTTGCCACTAGCGGCTGTGTCTTTTGGTGTGATGACCTCGCTTATTTTCTTTTTGGCTGGACAGGGGCTTACGTTGGGGCTTACGCCACTTATTGGCGAACTTTATGCTCAAAAAAATAAACTGCATTCTGCTTCGTATTTAAAGCATTCTTTGGTGCTATTCCCAATATTGGGCGTGGCGATTGTGTGTTTGCAACTAGCGCTAGAACCATTGCTTTATCATTTAGGTCAGCCCGTTGAGGTGGTGGATGCGGCTCTTCCGTATTACAGAATGATGGCGTATAGTATTTTTCCTGTGTTGCTGTTTAGTTCGTTTAAAAACTTTTTAGACGGCGTTGGCAATACGTTTGTGCCAATGGTTATTATGATGATTTGCAATGCGATAAACATCTTTTTAAACTGGGTTTACATTGGCGGAAACTTAGGTGCGCCAGAACTTGGTGTAGAAGGTGCGTCTTTGGCAACCCTTATTTCTCGCATTTGCATGCCAATATTGGGTGCAGGATATTTTGTATTCAATCGAAAATACCGTTCGTTTACTTCGCTCTTCCCAACTATTAAACTGGGAATGTCTGATATTTGGTCACTTTTGAGAATGGGTGGACCAATCTCGGCTCAAATGTCTTTGGAGTCGCTTGCCTTTATTATTTCTGGCATTATGATGGGGTGGTTTACCACTGCAGCCATTGGGGCAAACCAAATTGCAAATACCCTTGCCAACACTTCGTTTATGATTATCTTGGCATTGGGCACAGCGGTTACTATTCGTGTGTCGCATTTTTATGGAAGACGCGATGTGACTAATATGAGTCTTACTGCCAAGGCAACCATACATTTGGTGCTACTTTGGAATATCTCTGCGGCACTTGTTTTCACAGTGTTTAGAAACGAGATTCCTCTGCTATTTACGACCAACGAAGACGTGCTTGCACTAGCTTCGCAAATGCTTATAATGGTGGCGTGTTTTCAAATTTTTGATGCGCTTCAATGTGCTGGCGTGGGCATAATGCGTGGTTTTCAAGATGTGAAAATGATTTCGTGGATTTCGCTTCTTGCCTACATTGTTTTAAATATTCCTGTGGGTTATCTTTGTGGTATCACCTTTGGAATGGGTCCCGTAGGACTCTTTGTTGGCTACATTTTTGGCCTTGGCACAGCAGCTATTTTGTACCTTCTTAGAATCAAGTTTAAACTGAAATCTTTTAGAAAGATGCTAACTGCTTAAAAATAAATCACTTATCAAATTTTTGTAAGTTATATCTTGCCACATAGAGGTGTTTTTGCTTGTATGTGGCAGAATATACTATACTTTATTTTGCCAGATAGGATAGTTTTTGTATATTTGTGGCAAAATATAACATATTATGAGCGTAATTGTAGGAAGAAAAAATGAGATAGAAGAACTAGAAAGACTCTATCAAAGTGACCGACCTGAGTTTGTGGCTGTATATGGCAGACGACGTGTTGGTAAAACTTTCTTGATAAAACAAGTGTTTAAAAATCGCATTACCTTTCAGCATACAGGAGTATCGCCAGTAGGCCAAGAAGGTGAGAAGAATCTTATGAAAACACAATTAGAAAGTTTCTATTACGACTTGCTAAGTTATGGTCTAGAAGGTTGTAGCAAACCAACTTCGTGGATGGAGGCATTTTATCTACTAAAACAATTGCTTATAAAACTAGACAATGGTTCTAGACAAGTGATTTTTCTTGACGAACTTCCATGGATGGATACACCACGTTCTGGTTTCCTTCCTGCATTTGAAAGCTTTTGGAACGGTTGGTGTAGCGGAAGAGATAATATTATGCTTATAGTTTGTGGAAGTGCTACTTCTTGGATATTGGGAAATCTTTCGCGCAACAAGGGAGGACTTTATGGAAGACTCACCGACGAAATTAAACTTTCTCCTTTTACTTTAAAAGAATGCGAAGAATACTTTGCACATGAGAACATTGTAATGTCTCGTTATGATATTCTTCAGTCTTATATGGTTTTTGGAGGCATTCCATATTATTTAAGTTATTTCAAAAAGGGTTTGAGCCTTACTGCCAATATAGATAATATTCTATTCGGAAAAAATCCTAGGTTAAACGATGAGTTTAATAGACTTTTCAATGCGATATTTAGCAATCCAGAAGATTGTAAAAAAATCATTTCTTTGTTGGCAAAAAGACATGCTGGTTATACAAGAGAAGAAATTTCAGAAGAGACCAATTTACCTTTTGGAGGTGGACTTACAAATACCCTAAATGCATTGATAGAAAGTGATTTTGTTCAAAAATACAATCCGTATAATACTCACGGCAAGGTTGTACGTTATAAACTTATAGACAATTTCTGTTTGTTTTGGCTAAAATATGTGGATGAAAATGTGCATAAGTCAGACTTCATGACAGAGAACATTAGTTCCGAAATATTGAAGTCTTGGCGGGGTGTGGCGTTTGAAGAATTGTGTTGGCAGCATATAAATCCTATTAAACGTGCATTGGGAATAAGTGGAATCAGCTCTTCGCTTTCTGCTTGGAATGTAAAAGGTGACGACAACAAGGAAGGAGTTCAAATAGACCTTTTGATTACTAGAAATGACAATGTGGTAAATCTTTGCGAAATGAAATTTGCGGGAGATACCTACACCATAGACAAAGATGAAGACGCCAAATTGCGCAACAGAATAGAAACTCTAAAACAAACCCTTTCTGCCAAACAATCTGTGCATCTTACCATGATTACCACTTTCGGCATCACCTACGGAAAATACAGCGGCATAGTCCAAAAAGAAGTAACCATGGATGATTTGTTTGAGTGAGAAATAATAACGGGAGCTTACAAAAGCCTCATGGATATAGCTGCTGTTAGTGCCTCCACAGAATTTCCTACACTTAATCGTTCAAGAATATTTTGTCGATGTCTGTTAACGGTATGTATACTTATACCCAATATTTCGGCAATTTGTTTGCTTAGTTTACCTTCTTTAATAAGCAATAGTATTTCTTTTTCACGATCTGTCAAGATTTGTTTTTTCTTGTCGGAAAAAGAATAACTAATGATATTGCCAGAGTGGTTATTCATTATTTGAGGATTGATTCCAGATATTGCCTCTTGACATGACGACAAGTCATAACAACACAAAATCAACCATATTTTCCCCGCTGGCGAATGTCTCATTATTTGTGTACTGTTGTCAAAAACACGATAACACCCATTATCATCTTTGATTCTAATGCGACAAGTTGCCTTATATTGCAATTTTTCATTTGCAGGCAGTTGATTTACAAACTTGAAAAATTCATACTCCAACATTCGTTTCTCCACTAAATCCTCTGGGTGCATTCGGTTATAGATAATATCTTCATCACTTGAACTAATTTCCTTGTATATAGGAGCATCGCCCATACCCAATAGCGATGCGAGCTCACCGCAGTAAATATAGCAGTAGTCACGAGCTGCATCTGTAATTACACAGCAGGCATTTGTTACTGTTACAATATTCCCTACTACAGTTTTGCAAGACTCAACTTCTCTATTTTCAAGTATCTCTTCTTCAAGATGTTGCATTGCATATATCTGTTCAAGTTCTTTTCGTAAAATATCCATATTCCGACATTTTTATAACGTTCTTTGCAAAGTTAATTAAAATAATCCAATCAGAGTGAGATATTTTCTCAACCTTTTTTTCTATCTTTGCACTGAATTCAGTGCGACATTTGTCGCAAAGTCGAAAATCGACAAAGAAACAAAGGGGTGCCTATTGGTTTACCAAAAGGCTGAGATGATACCCTCGAACCTGATGCAGTTAGTACTGCCGTAGGAATTGTGGATAGTTAGTATATGTGCGTATCCATATTTGGTGCGCATTTTTTTATACCCATAGTAAGCCGACACCGCTTTGTTTTTAAGGAGTTTAACCACAAAACCAAAACAAAGCAATGAAAATTTTATTCAATCAACAACCTCTTGAGGTATCGGCTGCAAATCTTTCAGACCTTTCCCTTGAACTTCAACTGCCTACATCGGGCATTGCCGTGGCAGTAAACAATCGCCTTGTTCCTCGCATTCAGTGGCAAGATTTCTTGCTTCAAGACGGCATGTCAATTCTTGTAATTAAAGCCGTTTGCGGCGGATAGGAGGCTTTATGGTACAGTTTATTTCACACTACACCGAAAAATATTCATATCTCGACTCCATTCAATTGGCGCTAGAAGGAGGTTGCCGTTGGATACAATTGCGTATGAAGGACGCCTCTGAAGAAGAGTTGCTTGCGACCGCAAAACAAGCATTTGCACTCTGCAAAAACTATGGAGCAACATTCATAATAGACGACAACGTGCTTGTAGCCAAAGAGATAGGCACACACGGAGTGCATCTAGGCAAAAACGATATGCCTATAAACGAGGCTCGTAAAATCTTAGGTCCAGACGCAATTATTGGTGGCACTGCCAATACTTTTGAGGACATCTGCGCCCACGTAGCTGCAGGTACAGGAGTATCGGGCATTGCCATTAGCTCGGAAGTCTTGCGTGCCGAAAATCCAGTAGAAAAAATGCAACAAATAATTAATCAAGTTAATATATGGAAACACTAAAAATTTCAGACCGCACATTTACATCGCGTCTTTTTGTAGGAACAGGAAAATTTTCTTCCTATGGTTTAATGAAACAAGCCATTGAGGCTTCTGAATCTGAAATGGTAACACTTGCCATGAAACGCATTCAATTGGATAACCCAAACGATGAAATGCTCACCAATATTCTTTCGCCAGAAATTCAACTATTGCCAAATACTTCTGGCGTACGCAATGCAGAAGAAGCTATTTTTGCTGCTCAACTTGCACGTGAAGCATTTGGAACAAATTGGTTGAAATTGGAAATTCACCCAGACCCACGTTATCTATTGCCAGACTCTATCGAAACACTTAAAGCCACAGAAGAACTTGTAAAAATGGGTTTT
>JAXJWL010000174.1:0-6964 GCA_036308065.1 Paludibacteraceae bacterium | reverse complement strand
CTCTTGGATATCGTCTATAATAAGTACGTCCACTGTTTGATAGAAGTTTAAAAAGTCGTTTACTTGACCATTCTTATTTGCTTCTGTATATTGTTGTTGGAATAGGTTTGCAGATACATAAAGCACTTTCTTTTGTGGGTGAAGTTCTTTAGTCTTTAAACCAATTGCATTCACTAGGTGAGTTTTGCCTACGCCAGACTTTCCATAAATGAATAATGGGTTGAAAATAGTTTTGCCTGGTTGGCTTGCAATATTGATACCAACAGTGCGAGATAGGCGGTTGCAATCGCCTTCTATAAAGTTGTTGTATGTAAGTTCTGGATTTAATTGTGAATCAAATTCAGATGTGTTTCTTTTGCGTGCTACTTTGTTTGTTTCAGAGCCAGCTACTTGTGTTGTGCCTTTAGCCTCGTTTGCAGGGTCAACTACAGCGCGATAAAAAAGTTGTGCAGGAGTGCCAAATACACGTTTGATGGTAGAACATATAAGATCTGAGTATTGAGAATCTATATATTCATAGTAGAATGGGGTAGGTACTTTAATGATAAATTTCCTATCTTCGAAACTAACAGGCTCAATAGGCTTGAACCAAGTCTCGAATTCATTAATGTCTACATTATCGTTTATAATGTTTAGACATTCCTGCCATTTATTTGTTAAATAATTATTCATCTCGCGTTGTGTGTGTTTTTTAGCATTTCCTTTAAGTCGGGTGCAAAAATGAATCTTTTTTTTGAGAAAAAAAAACTACTTTTTTTTTGGAAATTTAGAAAAAAGTATAACTGATTGAAAATTAAAACGTTAAAATATTATACTGATTATCAATGAGTTACAAAGTGCAAACGAGTGCGAATGCCTTAAACTTATTGATATTCAAACTATTACATAAAAGCAAATATTTTATCAAATAAATTTGAAAAAATAAGGTAAATACTTATAATCAAGTACTTACCTTATAATGTTAAAAAATGTGAAAAATTATTTATTTTTCAGCTTGTTCTTTTTTGTCTTCTTTCTTTTCTTTTGATCCGAAAACAGAGAAGTGAACGTAGCGTTTTGGATTTGCTTTTAAGTCTATTAATAGAGCATTTGCGCTATTTACTGTAGAGTCTAGACCTGCATATAATGCTTTGTCGTTTAGCAGAGCGCCTAGGCTATTGTCGGTACTATTAAACTTGTCTGTTGTAGCTTTTAGGTTGACCAATGTAGACTCAACAGAACCCAATGTTTTTTCCCAATCTACCTTTTTAAATGCAGTGGTTACATTTGATAAGTCGTTGCAAACATTGTTTACATTTGACATAATAGCAGGAACGTCTTTTTCTAGGCTTTCTGATGTCTTTTTAAGATTTGCCATTGTGGCATCTGCATTTACTATTATGTTTTTAATTTCAGGACTGCTAAGAGTGTTTTGTAGCACAGTAATAGTAGAATCAATTGTAGGAATAAGTTCTTTGATAGGTGGTACAATTTGTTCTACGATACCTGCAATTAGACCATTGCTAATAGAAGTAGCCAATGTGTCGCCTGTGGTGTGTAGATTTGAGTAGTCTTTACCCAATTTTAGTTGGATAGCTTTGTCTCCCATTAGGCCAGTGTCGTAAACTTCTGCTACAGTTCCTGCAGGAATAACTAGTTTTTTGTCTACAGTGATTTCTAGTACAATAGGGGCTTCTTTTGAGTAATCAAAGATAATATCACTTACGTGACCTACTTGGAAACCATTGACATATACGTGAGTAGTCTTTACAATGCCATCTACTCTGTCATATTTAGCATAGAAATATGTGTCTGGTTTGAAAATGTTGATACCTTTTAGGTAGTTTAAACCAAAATAAAGCATACCGATAGCTATGATAACTATGATGCCTATTTTTACTTCACGACTAAAAAATTTTTTCTTTTCCATATTATTTAAGTTTGTCTTTTGCTTCTTGAATAGCTTCTGGTGTAGAAACTTTTTTACCTTCTTTATATGCTACAATAAATGCATCTGGGAAGTCTTTTGTTATTTCGTTTCGTTTGTTGAATACTGTATTTACATCGTATGGGCCAATAAGGTATTTATAAAGGTTGTTTTCGTTTAAAACCTTGGTAGGCGCGTGTCCTTTAAATACAGCGTTGTCTGCTTTATAGTTGTTTTTAGAAACTAGATATTGAATGAAAAACTCGATATCATTTGAATTAGGAATTAGGAATGAGGAATTAGGAATTATTTCTCCTTTCGCTTTAATATCTTTATTTTCAACATTTATATTTTCTGTATTTTCTGTTTTTATTTCAACCTTATTTTCGACTGTTGCATCATTTTTCAACTCCTCGTTCCTAACTTCTAACTCCTCACTATTTGAGTTTCCGCTTTTCTTGTCAAGCTCGTGTTTGTATTCTTTAATGCCGTTGAAAATAGCAGTGGCAAGTTTTACTTGATTTTCGTTGTTGTTTAGGTATTTTTCTTCTTCTTTATTTGAGATGAAACCAAGTTCTATAAGGATAGAAGGCATTGAAGTGGCTCTTAGTACAAGGAATCCCGCTTGACGTACACCGCGGTCGTTGCGTTTACTTGCATTTATCATTTTTGTTTGAACGAAATCTGCGCAGGTAATACTTCTGTCGGTGTATTGATCTTTCATAAATTCAAACATAATGTATGAATCTACAGAGTTTGGATCGAAACCTTCGTACTTGGTTTCGTAATCTTCTTCTAGTTTGATTACAGAGTTTTCTAGCATAGCAACTTCCATGTTTTCTTTGCTACGAGATACCCCTAGGGTAAATGTTTCCATACCATTTGCCTTGCTATTTTTTGAAGAATTGGTGTGGATAGAAACAAAAAGGTCTGCTTTGTTTCTGTTTGCTATGCGGGCACGTTCGTTTAGGTCTACAAACACGTCTTTGTCGCGAGTGTAGATAACTTTAGCATCTGGAATATTCTTTTTAATCATATCACCTACAAGTAGTGTATATCGTAGGTTGATGTTTTTTTCTTTAGAGAAACTTCCTACAGCACCAGCGTCGTGGCCACCGTGACCAGCATCTAGCACTACAGTGAAAGCAAATGTAGGTAGTAAAAATCCTAAAAAAACGAGGATAGTATATAATTTTTTCATCATAATACAACAATTCACGTTACAAAAGTAGTTATTTTTTGGCAAATGAATAAAAATAAGTCTATAAAAATGTATAAAAATCGCAATTATCTTTTTTATACTTCACGTAAAAATAGTAAATTTGCACCTTAATGTACACATAAAACAAGAAAACTCTGTTTAGAAAATATTTACATATAATTTTATTGGTCCTAGTATGCTCTGTTACAACTCAGATACTTGCTCAGGAGAAAAAAACTTCCAATGCAATAGAATCTGATATTACCTACAGTGCAAAAGACTCCATTATCATGGTGGGTAGCGATGTGGCTATCCTATATGGCGATGCGGTTGTTAAATATCAGACCATGGAACTAAAGGCAGACTATATTAGACTAAGTCTAGATAGCAATATTGTTTATGCCTCTGGTGTAATGGACTCTACTGGCAAATATGTTGGCACACCTGTATTTAAAGACGGGGCTGAAGTGATAGAGTCTAAATCTATGAAGTATCATATTAAAACAAAAAAAGGTTTTGTGTATGGTACTGTTACTCAACAGGGTGAGGGTTATGTGCAAGCAGAAAAGACCAAAAAGGTGGATGACGATGTTTATTGTTTGCAAAATGGTAAATACACCACTTGTGACAATCACGAGCATCCTCACTTCTATTTTGCACTTACAAAGGCAAAGATGAAACAAGGTAAATATATTGTTTCTGGTCCTGCGTATATGGTGATAGAAGATTTGCCAACCCCTCTAGCGCTCCCATTTGGTTATTTCCCTGTGAGTCAGACATATTCTTCAGGTATTTTGTTTCCTACATTGGGTGACGAATACAATAGAGGCTTTTATGCAAAAGGTTTAGGTTATTATTTCGCCATTTGCGATTATTTAGACTTGGCGATTACTTCGGATATATATTCTAAAGGTTCGTGGGGATTGTCTCTAGCTTCAAGTTATAAATGGAGATACAAATTTAGTGGTAAACTCAACTTGAGTTTCATTAGCAATGTGACGGGTGAAAAACATACTCCGTCTTACAAAAGAAGTCAAGACTTTAGATTTTTGTGGTCGCATACTCAAGACCCAAAGAGTAGCCCGTATACCACATTTTCTGCTAGTGTAAACTTTGCTACTTCTAGTTATGCACAAAACGACGTGGATAGTTATTACAATCCATCTGTGCTTTCGCAAAATACCAAGAGTTCTACAGTGACTCTTACTCAGAGATTTCCAGAAAGTCCATTTACGCTTTCTATGAGTTTGTATGTGAATCAAAGAACATCCGACTCTACAATCAACTTACAACTACCTTCGCTTAGTTTGAGTATGAGTAGGCAATATCCTTTTAAGAGGAAAAAGGCTGTGGGTAAGGCAAAATGGTATGAAAAGATTGCTCTCACCTACAATATGAACCTTACAAACAGTACTACTGCCAAGGAAAGTGAGTTTAAAGATATGCAATATCTACGAGACTGGAAGGTGGGTGTGAAACATTCGTTGCCTATTTCTGCATCGTTCACCTTATTTAAGTACCTAAATATGAATTTTTCATTAAACAACAACTTAAAATGGTACTTCCAAAGAATTGACCAAAGATGGGAAGGTGGAGTAGATGGTGCTGTGGCAAGAGATACCACCTATGGTTTCTACAATATCTATCAAGGAAATGTTTCATTAGGTTTCCAAACTCAGTTGTTTGGTTTCTATACCTTGAAAAGCAAAAGTGGAAAGAAAATGCCAGTATTTAGGCATAAATTGGTTCCTTCTGTAAGTTTCTCATATAGTCCAGACTATGGTCATGAAAGATGGGGTTATTGGAGTTCTTACGAGCGTCCTGCAAGCGATGGAACTATGCAGACTGTTTACTACGATAGATATGCCTCTGGAGTATATGGTGGTTCGCCAAGTAGAGGACGTGCAGCTGCAATTTCATTTAACGTGGCAAACAACTTAGAGATGAAGTATTGGGGAAAGAATGACACCACGGATACGGGTAAGAAAATAACTATTATAGACAACTTTAGTTTTGGTACTTCGTACAACTTTGTTGCCGACTCGCTCAATTGGTCCAATGTGAATGCAAATCTGCGGTTGAAATTCCTAGACAAGTTTAGTCTAAACTTAGATATGATATTTGACCCTTACACATATCAATTGAATAGTTTTGGCAATCCTGTAAAGGTAAATGTGTCGCAATTTGAGAAAAATAAGGTGTTGTTTAGACTTATGAGTACAGGTACATCGTTTGGTTATACCTTCTCAAATGCCACTTTCAAGAGAAAAGACAAGAAAACTGAGAAACCTAAGGAAGAAACATATACCTCCGAACTTGAAAATACTATAGATGGACTAAGTCCACTTGAAGAAAATAATGTGGGCAGACAAGCAGAAAAGACAGATAAAGAACTTGGTTATCAAGAGTTTAAAGTGCCTTGGAGTCTTACTCTAAACTATAGTATAAGATATGGATATGGAGATTTCAATCCTGAAATAATGGAATACGACAGGGAACTTACTCACAACTTGAGTATTTCTGGCAACATTAAGTTTACTCCAACTTGGTCTGCTAGTTTCTCCACCTATTATGATATTACAAATAATAAGTGGAACTATATGAACTGTTCTATTTCTAAGGATTTGCACTGTTGGCAAATGTCTATTAGTTTTGTGCCACTTGGCAAATACAAAACATACGACTTTATGATAGGTGTGAAGTCTAGCATGCTTAAAGACTTGAAATTTGAAAAAGAAAGTGATACAAGTAATTTGATTAATTGGTATTGACGCACGAGCGAACGCAATGATAAGCTTGCTTAATCATTGCTGAGCGAGGAGGAGATTTTTGAGCGAACGAATGCGAGGCTCAAAAGATTTTAATATAATAACAACAAATTAATTTATATTATTATGAAAAAAATGTATATTGCAGTAAGTTACGACTTATTTTGTGGCGAACCAGAAGAATTAATGGAACGCGCAACTGAAAATCAACCATTTACATTCTACTCTGGTGTAGGTATGGCTCTAGAACGTTTTGAAAACGAAATGTTGGCAACAGAGCTAAACGGAACTTTTGATTTCACTATTCCTGCAGAAGAAGCATACGGAGAATACGACGACGAAGCTGTTATCACACTTGAAAAAGAAATTTTCATGGTAGATGGTAAAGTAGACGAAGAATTGTTTGTAGAAGGTAATGTGCTTCCACTTCTAGATAGCGAAGGCAACCGTTTCAATGGTTCTGTTGTAAAATCTGACGAAAAAACTGTAACTGTTGACTTAAATCACCCTCTAGCAGGTGAAAATCTACACTTCGTAGGTAAAATTTTAATCAAACGTGAAGCTTCTGACGAAGAAATTGCTAACGCAATGGCTCCTTCATGTTCTGGCTGCGGTGGTGGTTGTTCTTCTGAAGGCAACTGCTCTTCTTGTGGCTGCGACTGCTCATGTGAGTAATATGTGTGCGAGAATTTAAAACTCGCTATTAAAACTAGAATCATGAATACATTTGGAAATATATTTCGTTTAACTTGTTTTGGGGAATCTCATGGTAGAGCCTTAGGTGGCGTGATTGATGGTTGCCCTGCAGGTGTTGTAGTGGACGAGGAATTTGTTCAAAGTGAACTTGACCGCAGAAGACCTGGTCAGTCTAGTCTTACAACCTCTAGAAATGAGGCAGACAAAGTGGAGTTTCTTTCAGGTATTTTCGAAGGGAAAACTACTGGTACGCCTATTGGTTTTGTTATTTATAATACAAACCAACATTCTAGCGACTACGCAAATATAAAAGATGTATTCCGTCCTTCTCATGCAGACTACACCTATACTGAAAAGTATGGATTTAGAGATTATAGAGGTGGTGGAAGAAGT
>JAXJWL010000173.1:0-1636 GCA_036308065.1 Paludibacteraceae bacterium | reverse complement strand
CAACCTCATATTATAAACAACGTGCTTGCGTTTGTGGTAGTGTATATGGTGGTTGTGCTTCTGAGCACAGTGATTTTCACTGCTACAGGTCTGAACTTTGAAGACGCATTTGGTGCTTCTGCGTCTGCTTTGGGCAACGTTGGTCCTAGTATTGGTACTATAGGCACAGTCAACTTCTCTCACTTCACAGCACCTGCAAAATGGTTGATGTCTTTCCTTATGCTTGTTGGACGTTTGGAACTATTTACAGTGCTTATATTATTTACCCCAAGTTTCTGGAAAAAATAATTCCTTTTTGCAGAATAAGATGACAGATGAACATATTTTCCTAGCCAGACAAACAGAGGGACGCAAGATAATTGCGAATAAACTTCCTTCTTGGGCAGAAAATATGTCCATTTTGTTTCCTGCGAAAATCTCTTTGGAGCAATGTTCTTCTGAGGCAACTGCCTTATATAAGGCTGGATTGGTAAGCGGAGAAAGTTTGGTAGACCTAACTGGAGGCTTCGGTGTAGATTGCTCTTTTTTGAGCAAAAACTTCACTTCTGTAGACTATGTAGAGCAAAACGAGGAACTGTGCCAAATTGCTGAGCACAATTTTGCTGCGTTGGGTCTAAACATTAGAGTAAACAATGCGGAAAGTGTGAGTTTTTTGGCAGACATGCCATCTGTAGACTGCATCTACATAGACCCTGCTCGCCGCGACGTAAAGGGCAAAAAAACTGCCGATTTAAGTTTATGTTCGCCAAATTTATTGGAAATCAGAGATATTTTATTGAAAAAGTGCAATACTCTACTCATAAAATTATCTCCTATGTTCGATATTAGTTCGGCGTTGGAAGTGTTCCCAGAATGCAAACAAGCGCACGTGGTATCGGTGAAAAACGAGTGCAAAGAGCTGTTGCTTTTGGTGGAAAGTGGGTTTTGTGGAGAAACGGAGATTGTGTGCGTAGAATTAGGAATGAGGAATTTTGCGGTAAGTGAGAGCAATGTTCAGTTTACTGAAACATTGCCGAACGAAAGCAAAATCGCCGAAGGCAATGAGAAGCCAGAAATCACGAGCGTAGCGAGTAATTTGAGAAAGGAGAAAGGAGAAATAATTAGTTACAGTTTTCCAAAGGCATATTTATACGAGCCTAACGCCTCTATTATGAAGGCGGGATTGTTTAAAACTGTTGCAAATAAGTATAATGTGCAGAAATTGCACCCTAGCACTCATCTTTATACTTCTGAGGAACTTGTGCCTAACTTCCCTGGCAGAAGTTTTGAAATCAAAAGAGTAACTAAAGTACAGAAGAAAGAAATTCAAGATATAGAGAAAGCAAACCTAAGCATGAGGAATTTTCCTGGCAATGTAGCAGATTTGCGCAAGAAGTTGAAACTCAAAGATGGTGGCGATGTTTTTATTTTCGCTAGCACATTGCATGATAATTCTAAGGCATTAATCGTCTGCGAGAAAATTCCTAATTCCTAATTCCTAATTCCTAATTAGTTAGTCTCCCCTCAAAAAACTCCTCCACCGTTCCATATACAAGCTCAACTACCTCGGCAAAAGGAATCTCCATCTTACCTCCCGAAGCATTCTTATGACCTCCTCCGTTAAAGTACTTCTCGCACCACTCGTTCACCGGAATAT
>JAXJWL010000172.1:0-2785 GCA_036308065.1 Paludibacteraceae bacterium | reverse complement strand
CGCAAACTTGGAGGTATTGTACACGACGAATCTGCCACAGGCAAGACTGTTTTCGTAGAACCTGCCCAATTGGTGGAGGTAAACAACAAAATTAGAGAGCTAGAGGCTGACGAACGCCGCGAAATCATTAAAATCTTGATAGAAGCTGCCAATTTTATCCGCCCATACAGCAAAGAACTGCTTTATAGTAACAAATTCTTGGCAGAGACCGACGCACTTCGTGCAAAAGCCATATTTTCTACCAAAATAGGAGCTCGTTTAACTCAGTGCGTAGAAAAACCACACTTAGATTGGAAAAATGCTATTCACCCTCTCCTACTTCTTTCATTTAGAGAGCATTACAGAGAAGACGACATAGTTCCACTAAACATCACCCTACACGAAAATCAAAGAATTTTGCTTATATCAGGACCAAATGCGGGCGGAAAATCTATTTGCATCAAAACAGTAGGTCTTTTGCAGTATATGTGGCAATGCGGATTGCTTATACCTGCCCTAGAAGATAGTGTAGTGGGTATTTTTGACAATATTTTCATTGATATAGGTGACGAACAGTCACTAGAAAATGACCTGAGTACCTATAGTTCGCACCTAAATAACATGAAATTCTTCCTAAAAAATGGAAATCACTCTACCCTGCTTATCATTGACGAGTTTGGTAGCGGAACAGAGCCACTTATTGGTGGAGCCATTGCGGAAGCAGAACTAAATAGGTTCAACGAAAACAAATGTTTTGGTGTAATCAACACTCACTATACAAACCTAAAACACTTTGCAAACCACACAGAAGGCGTGGTAAATGGTGCTATGCTCTACGATAGACACCTTATGAAGCCACTATTCCAACTTAGCATTGGTAACCCTGGTAGTTCGTTTGCTGTGGAAATTGCAAGAAAAATTGGTCTTCCAGAAGATGTAATCAATCATGCTGCAGAAATTGTGGGTAAAGAGCACCTAGAATACGACAAAAACCTACAAGATATTGTTCGCGACAAGCGTTATTGGGAAAACAAACGCCAACAAGTGCGCATGAAGGAGAAAAAGCTAGATAGCACAAGCAAAGCCCTTCAAGACCGCCTTGAACAGATAGAAAAAGAGAGAAAAGAGATTATTCGCAAGGCAAAACAAGAGGCGAAAGACCTTATCCAAGACACCAACGCTACTATAGAAAAGACTATTAGGCAGATAAAGCAAGCCAAAGCAGATAAGGAAAAGACTAAAGCTATAAGACGCACTCTAGAGGAGAAAAAATCTGAGCTAAACGACAAACCAAAAGAAGTGCAACCTACAATCCAAACCACAAATGAGGAGATAAAAGTGGGCGACAATGTGGTTTATGGCGAACATATTGGTGAAGTTTTGAGCATCAGTGGCAAAAAAGCCGTGGTGGCTCTTGGTGGCATTTCTTCTACTATAAACCTAAATCTGCTCAAGAAAGCCAAGAGGAAAGACGTTAGAAAACAAGAACAAAGAACCGTTTCTGCCCTTTCTAGCATAGAAACACTTAGACAACGAAGCCTGAAATTTAAAACTCAACTTGATATACGTGGTTTGCGACTAGATGAAGCAATGCAAACCGTGATGTACTACATAGACGACGCCATGATGGTGGGTGTGGGCGAAGTGCGTATTCTGCACGGCACTGGCACTGGCGCTCTACGCCAAATGGTGCGCGAATACCTAAGCACTGTTAGCGGACTTTCCTTCAAAGACGAGCACGTGCAACTCGGCGGCGCCGGAATAACAGTAGTAACTTTCAGATAATTTAGGTTTGTAGTTGAAAACTACAAACCTAAATTATACGCAACCCCTACAATATGATTCCCTGCCTTATTCTTCACTTCGTGTTCAAACATATAGTAGAACTCAAGACCATTTACAGAGTCTATTTTCCATTCTAGACCTGCGCGATAGTTCATTTTAGAAAGCCAATCTTTTCCTACGTTTTTCTTTAGTGGATTGTACATTTCCACAGAGATGTATGGTTTTAGGTGCTTGTCCATAAAACTATAGTTTAGTTTTAGGCGTGAACGAAGTTCCCAATCCACAGCATTGGAATATGTCATTTGAGGCATTTCACGCAAAGAAAGGTTGAATCTGCCGAAACTTACGTTTGGTTGTACCACAAACTTCACTCTATGTCTTAATTGAAAATAATCTACTCCTTTTTGAAGCACTTGAAACTCATAAATTGCACCCATTGAGAAGTTTTTATGAGCATTGTATGTTACTCCTAAGCCAGAATAGAGTCTGTCAAACTTTGAGGAATTGTTTTTGAAACGTGCTTCTTCTGTCCAGTTTAGAGTGATTTCCTTTATTGGTTTATAGTTCAATGAAAGCGAAAAACGTGTTCTAAAATCTTGCACAAACACATCTTGCGCAAATAGATTTGACATTATTAAAATAGAAGAAATAAGTAATAAAAGTCTGATTTTCATTATATTAACGAATATTATTGTCTATTATTTGTGTAACTATTTGTTTACAGTTTTCTAGTCCTATTTTAGAACTATTTAGGCAAATATCATAACTTCCTGCCACTCCCCATTTCTTTTCTGTGTAGAAATCATAGTATGCAGCACGGGTTTTGTCGGCTTTGTTTATCACATCTTTGGCTTGTTGCTCAGAAATGCCCTCGTATTCTGCCACACGAGACACTCTGTCTTTAAAATCTGCTGTGATAAAGATAGAAACAACATCTTCTCTATCTCGCAAAATATAGTCTGCACAGCGACCTACAAAGATACAATCGCCTTCTGCTGCTATATTTTTAATTACTTTACTT
>JAXJWL010000171.1:0-6512 GCA_036308065.1 Paludibacteraceae bacterium | reverse complement strand
GCTTCTTCTCACGAACGTCTTTTCTTTGTGGAAGTGATGGGTCGTGACGCTGGTTTCTTGGCGCTAAACGCTGCTATTGCATCTGGTGCAGAAGCGGCTGTGATTCCTGAAGTGAGCATCAAAGATGATATGCTTTCTGAAGTAATCAAGAATGGTTTTAGAAAAAGTAAAAACTCAAGTATCGTGCTTGTTGCTGAAAGTGAAGTGACTGGTGGTGCACAAGGAGTGGCTGAAAGAGTGAAAAAAGAACACCCAGAATATGATGTTCGTGTAGTGGTGCTTGGTCACATGCAACGTGGTGGTTCTCCATCTGCTCAAGACCGTATCTTGGCAAGTAGAATGGGTGCAGCTGCTATTGAAGCACTTCTTGAAGAACAACGTAACTTAATGGTGGGTATTGTGAACGATGAAATAGTTTATGTGCCATTTACAAAGGCTATTCGCGACGACAAACCTATCAATATGAAACTTATTTCAACACTTAGAACACTTTCTATTTAATTGGAAAATAACATTCACATAAAGGGTGCTCGAGTACACAATTTGAAGAATGTAGAGCTAAAGATACCTCGTAATTCCCTAGTGGTAATTACGGGGGTGTCTGGTAGCGGTAAGTCTTCTCTCGCTTTTGATACTCTTTATGCAGAGGGGCAAAGACGATATGTGGAGAGTTTGTCTTCGTATGCTCGTCAGTTCCTTGGTAGAAAGGCAAAACCAGAGGTGGATTTTATTACAGGCCTGCCTCCTGCTATTGCTGTGGAACAAAAGGTAAAGACTAGAAATAGTCGTTCTACTGTGGGTACTTCTACCGAAATCTATGATTATTTAAGAAAATTGTTTGCAAGAATAGGTGTAACGTATTCTCCTATTTCTGGTAGGGTGGTGAAGAAACATCAAACATCGGATGTTTTAGATTATATTTCTTCTAGAAATGAAGGCACGTCTATGGTTCTTACTGTGCCTTTAAATCTTAGCAATGGTAATGGTAAGGAAACCCTTAGTCAACAAGGCTTTACTCGTATATATGCAGAGAAAAAGTTTTGGACTTTAGATGATTTCTTCTCTTTTGAAACATTACCTGCTGATGCTGAACTCCTTATAGAGCGTTTTACTGTAAAACATGGTGAGGAATTTCTGAATAGGGTAGCGGATTCTATTCAAACGGCATTTTACGAAGGTGCTGGTGTGTGTAGAGTGCTTACTCTAAATGAAAAGAGGGAAGAGGTGAGCAGAGTGGAGTTTTCTCACAATTTTGAGGCAGATGGAATGCGATTTGAAGAGCCAACTGAGCAACTATTTAGTTTTAATAGTCCGCTTGGTGCTTGTCCTGAGTGTGAAGGCTTTGGTTCGGTGATTGGCATTGATGAAGACTTGGTTGTGCCAAATAAGTCGCTATCTGTGTTTGCTGGTGCTATAGCTCCTTGGAGGGGTGAGAAGATGGGCGTGGATAGGCAACTGCTTATTACTCATGCACATAAATTCAATTTCCCTATTCATAAACCATATTTTGAGTTGTCTGAAGAAGAGAAAAAACTCCTTTGGACTGGTAATGAATATTTTGAGGGACTTGATGAATTCTTTAGATTTTTAAAACAAAACCAATATAAAATTCAGTATAGAGTGATGCTGAATAGGTATCGTGGCAAGACTATTTGTCCATCTTGTGGCGGAACTAGACTTAAAAGAGAGGCGTCGTATGTGAAAGTGGGTGGAAAGTCTATCTCTGAACTAGTGAGTATGCCTATTTCTGAACTTAAAGAGTTTTTTGATAATCTGAAACTTACTGATTATGAGGTAAGTGCGTCAAAAAGACTTATACTGGAGATAAATAATAGAATTCAATGTCTTATGGATGTTGGGCTCTCTTATTTAACGCTTAATAGAGCATCAAATACCCTTTCTGGTGGTGAGAGCCAACGTATCAATCTAGTTTCTTCGCTTGGAAGTTCGTTGGTAGGGTCTCTTTATGTGCTAGATGAACCTAGTATAGGACTTCACCCTAAAGATACTGATGCGCTTATTGCTGTGCTAAAAAGACTTAGAGATTTGGGCAATACAGTGGTGGTTGTGGAGCATGATAAGACTATGATGATGGCTGCCGACTGGATTATTGATATAGGTCCTAATGCAGGAAGATTGGGTGGAGAAGTGGTTTTGGAAGGGAATCCGATTGATTTGATTGAAAGTGATTTGGACTCTTCTGCTTCAAAAACACTTGAATATTTACGAAGTGATGGTACTGAGTATGAGGGTGCTCCTCGTATTTCATCGAACTATATAGAACTAAAAGGTTGTTGTGAAAACAACTTAAAGAATATTACAGTACGTTTCCCTCTTAATGCTATCACTGTGGTAACAGGTGTGTCTGGTAGTGGTAAATCGACTCTTGTGAAAGACTCGCTGTATATGGCACTTTGTAGACATTTTGAGCAACCTGTGGAAAAAGTGGGTAGTTTTGAGAGCATGACAGGTAGTTTGCATCTGCTTAAAGGTGTGGAACTTGTAGACCAAAATCCTATTGGAAAGTCTTCACGCTCAAACCCTGCCACATATATTAAGGCGTACGATTATATTAGAAAACTCTTTGCCGACCAACAACTATCAAAACAAATGGGTTATACCGCTGCTTATTTCTCATTTAATACTCCTGGAGGACGTTGTGAGAAATGTGAGGGCGAGGGTACTATTACTGTGCCAATGCAGTTTATGGCAGATGTGGTGCTTACTTGTGAGGAATGTGGTGGTAAGAGATTTAAAAATGAAATACTTGAAGTAAAATATAAAGGTGCAAGTATATACGATGTGCTTGAAATGACTGTAAACCAAGCAGTAGAGTTTTTCTCAGATGAGAAATCTGCTACTTGCAGGGCTATTGTTGAAAGACTTAGTTTGCTTCAACAAGTAGGTCTTGGTTATATAAAATTAGGTCAGTCTTCTTCTTCTCTTTCTGGTGGTGAGAGCCAAAGGGTGAAACTTGCGGCATTCCTAGCATCGGAAGGTATTGGACATCAGTTATTTATCTTCGATGAACCTACAACTGGACTTCATTATGCAGATATAAGGGTGCTTATGAATTCTTTCCAAAAACTAATAGAAAGAGGTCATAGTGTGATAATCATTGAGCACAATATTGATGTGATTAAACAAGCAGATTATATTATAGACCTTGGACCAGAAGGTGGAAATAATGGTGGATATCTTATTTTCTCGGGTTCGAGGGAGGAGATATTAAGGTGTGAGGGGTCGTATACAGGAAAAGCACTGTCTAATTAGGAATTAGGAATTAGGAATGTGGAATTTTTTGAGCAGCGAGAGCAAAGATAAACTTGCTTAAGCTTTGCTGAGTCGTGAAAAAATCACGAGCGCAGCGAGTAACTTGAGCAGCGAGAGCAGAAGCAATTACATCTTTTATTTAACTTCTAATTAGATAACAAAAAAAATAGTTCCGAGTGGTTCGGAACTATTTTTTGTTTATAGGGTTTCTAAAAATTATTTTTTAGATTTTTTTTCAGCTGCTTCTAGAGATTCTTTTAGAGCTGCAAGGCTTTCGATGTCACCTAGAGTAGTTTTTTCTACTGATGGAGCTGCTACTTCTTCTTTCTTAGCTGCTTTTTTAGCTGCTTTTTTAGGAGCTTCAGCTACTTCTGCTGCTTTTTGAGCATCTTCGAAAATGCGGCTGTGAGAAAGAATGATACGTTTTGTTTCTTTGTTGAACTCAATCACTTTGAATTGAAGAGTTTCACCAGCTTTAGCTTGAGAACCATCTTCTTTTGTTAAGTGTTTAGGAGTTGCGAAACCTTCGATACCGTGTTCTAGAGTGATAACAGCACCTTTGTCCATTAGGTCAGCGATAGTACCTTCGTGGATAGTATCAACAGCGAAGATAGTTTCGTAGTTGTCCCATGGATTTTCTTCTAGTTGTTTGTGACCTAAGCTTAAACGACGGTTTTCTTTGTCTATTTCTAGAACTTGGATGTCGATTGTAGCACCTAGGCTAGTGAATTCTGAAGGATGTTTGATTTTCTTTGTCCAAGAAAGGTCAGAGATGTGGATTAAACCGTCAACGCCTTCTTCTAGTTCAACGAATACACCGAAGTTTGTGAAGTTACGAACTTTTGCAGTGTGTTTGCTAGCTACTGGATATTTAGCGTCGATATTTAACCATGGATCTTCTTTAAGTTGTTTGATACCTAAAGACATTTTACGTTCGTCGCGGTCAAGAGTTAGGATAACAGCTTCTTGTTTGTCACCAACTTTAACGAAGTCTTGAGCAGAACGTAGGTGTTGAGACCAGCTCATTTCTGAAACGTGGATAAGACCTTCTACGCCAGGAGCGATTTCAACGAATGCACCGTAATCAGCAACAACAACTACTTTACCTTCTACTTTGTCACCAACTTTTAGGTTAGCGTCTAGAGCTTCCCATGGGTGAGGAGTAAGTTGTTTAAGACCTAAAGCGATACGTTTTTTGTCATCATCAAAGTCAAGGATAACAACGTTAAGTTTTTGGTCTAGTTGAAGAATTTCTTCTGGATGTGTGATTCTACCCCAAGATAGGTCTGTGATGTGGATAAGACCGTCTACGCCACCAAGGTCGATGAATACACCATAAGAAGTGATATTTTTAACGGTACCTTCAAGGATTTGACCTTTTTCAAGTTTGCCGATGATGTCTTTCTTTTGTTGTTCAAGTTCAGCTTCGATAAGAGCTTTGTGAGAAACAACAACGTTTTTGAATTCGTGGTTGATTTTAACAACTTTGAAATCCATAGTTTTGTTTACGTAAACATCGTAGTCACGGATAGGTTTAACGTCGATTTGAGAACCTGGAAGGAATGCTTCAATACCGAATACGTCAACAATCATACCGCCTTTAGTACGACATTTGATGTAACCTTTAACGATTTCGTCGTTGTCAAGAGCTTGATTAACGCGATCCCAAGATTGAGCGCTACGAGCTTTTTTGTGAGAAAGTACAAGTTGACCTTTTTTGTCTTCTAGAGACTCGATGAATACTTCTACTTTGTCACCGATTTTTAGTTCTGGGTTGTAACGGAATTCGTTCATAGAAACGATACCGTCAGATTTGTAACCAATGTTTACAACTACTTCGCGTTTGTTCATAGCGATAACAGTACCTTCTGTAACTTCGCCAGCGTTGATTTGGTTAAGTGTTTGGCTATAAGCCGCAAGTTGTTCTTCTTTGCTTATTGATGCGTTAGTGTCGCCGGTCACATAAGCGTCCCAATCAAATGATTCAAGTGGTTGGGTGTTTCTAGTTAAGTTAGACATAATGTTAATAAAAAATTTAAAAAATTAGTTGTTTTGACTTTCTATTTGAAAATCAGGGTGCAAAGATAATAAAAATAATTAGGAATTTGGAATTAGGAATTAGGAATTTTAATAAAAATCCAAATTTAATGCCTAAAATTCAATAAATTACCTATAATTTTTATTTTCTTTTGCCTATAAGTTGGAAATATAGTTCTCTTACCCAGCAAACTGGTGATGTAACTAGGATAATAGTTAACCATGTATTCAGAGAAAGTGGTTCTGTGCTAAATACTTCGCCACCTACTTGTACAATAATAATGGTAACTACTAGAATAAAGACTAGAATACCTATAAACTTAGAATTTTTTAGCAATCCGTTGAAAATAGATTTGTTTTTGCCTACAACACGTGCATTGAACATATTCCACCAGTTGATGCACATATATGTGGCAAAGAAAATTGTAAGATTTATTCCTTTGTCGTTGTTTGCCAATGTGTCTAATCCACAAGCACTTAGAAGTGAGGTGTGTTCAATTCCATATAGGAATACAAGACATAATGCCCAAATAAATCCGCCAAAACCAAAGATTGCTTTGCCTAATGACTTGTTTATGATAAATTCTTTTTTGTCTCTTGGTGTGTCTAAAAGAACTTTTTCGTCTGCAGGTTCTGATGCAAGGGCTATGGCTGCAAGTGAGTCCATTACAAGGTTTATCCATAGGAATTGTGTCACTGTAAATGGCATGGTGATGCCAACAAGTGGACTAAATACAGCAATAAGACATGCTGAGATGTTGATAGAAAGTTGCAGATAAAGGAAGTTTTGAATGTTTTTGTATAGTGAACGTCCCCATTTAACGCCTGTTACGATTGATGGGAATGCGTCGTCTAGAAGAACGATGTCTGCAGCTTCTTTTGCAACTGATGTGCCTGTGCCCATAGCGATGCCTACGTCTGCGTGATTTAAGCTAGGAGAGTCGTTTACACCGTCGCCTGTCATGGCGCATACGTAGTTTTTAGATTGCATCCATTGTAAAATATCTAGTTTATTGCTAGGTGTGCAGCGAGTGATAACATTTGGATATGCACGGCCATTTTGTGGGTTTTTGATGGCATCTGTGAAGTCTTTTGCTTCAATAGCCCAAATGTTTGTGAAACCTGCTTGACGTGCAATTTCGCTACCTGTTTTAATGTTGTCACCTGTCATCATTACTACGTCGATGCCTGCGGTATAGCAT
>JAXJWL010000170.1:0-3322 GCA_036308065.1 Paludibacteraceae bacterium | reverse complement strand
GTTTGGTGTGTGCTTTTGTAGACTGCGGGCTATTTGCTCGATGATTTCTGAAGAATAGACCATGCCGATTTTGACGCAGGCGACGGGCATACCGGTCATCACTGCCTCTATTTGGGAGTGCACCATGGGTGGGGAGACGGGCTCGATGCCGTGGACTGCGGTGGGGTTTTGGGCGGTGATGGCAGTGATGACCGTGGTGGCGAAGCCACCCAAAGCCGATATGGTTTTCATATCGGCTTGTATGCCCGCGCCTCCACTGCTGTCGGACCCAGCTATGCTCAATACCACAGGGGGAGTTTGCAACTTGTCCCACACGTAGCCCAAAAGTGCCATACCACCAAAACCATTTGCCTTTAAATAGGAGGCAAGCTCAGGTTTTATTCCACCCAAAGCAATTACTTTGCTGTCTATAATACCTTGTTTATAAGCTTCTTGCAAGGTTCCTTCTGAAAGGGTACTACCATAGCCCTCTTTGGAAATACTGTCAAAAATAGGACTTAAAAATACATAATCACATTGCTCTTTGTAACGCACCACTTCTTCTAAACTATGGCAAGAACGGCTTACTCCGCCTTTGAATCCATCTGGTAGATGAGGGCATCTGCTGTTTAGGTGAAAGCCTTGCAGTTGGTATTTTTCTACTAATTGCGGATGCTCGTGTAGTACCACTTGTGAGCGATACTTTTGCGGAATTTTCTCAATAAGTGTTTGCACGTCTTCTGCTGCAGAGTGTGGTTTGCGTAAGTGCAAACTAGTTATGCCTTGCTCAAAAAGGTGAGTGATATATCTTTCCTCCCCTTCAAAAAAATATGGGCGTGTGATAACTATGGTTTTCATAAATCAATTAGGTTGAATTGATTGGTTAATAAATTGACAGTGAGTAACTTGTTGAAAAGTGGTTCTCCGTAATTTCCTATTATTTTTAGTACTTCGCTTGCTTGTAAACTTCCCAAAACAGCAGGGGTAACGCCCATTACTGCTTTTGACGGAGTCCTGTTTGTGCTACCAAAAAGTTCTTGAAGGATGTAATGGCTATCTGCTGTGAAAACTGTTAGCAACCCTTCAAACCCTTCTATTGCTCCGAAAACAAGTGGTTTGCCTGCTTGTTTGCAAGCCTCGTGCAATAAATATCGGGTAGTGAAATTGTCGGAGCAATCTACCACTACGTCTGCTTTTTCTACAAGAGATAGGGCGTTTTCTTTGTTTATGAAAATAGGGTGAGGGTGCACTTGCACCTCTGGGTTGAGGTCTTGCAATACTTGTTTGGCAATTTCAACTTTGCTCTGTCCAATGTGAGTGGTGTTGTAGAGGATTTGCCTGCCTAGGTTTGATAGGCTAACCACATCGGCATCTACAAGGTGCAATGTGCCAACTCCTGCAGCAGCCAAGTACAGTGCCACGGGCGAACCGAGTCCGCCCACGCCCACTATCAGCACTTTGGCATTTTGTATTTTTTGTTGTCCTTGCTCGCCAATTTCCGGCAAGGCGATTTGTCGTAAATATCGTTTCATGTTATTTATGTGTGATGAAACACGGACAATGCTGGGCACTTCGACAAGCTCAGTGACCGCATTGCTTTTGCTCTCGCTGCTCAAAAATTATTCGGACTTCGTCCTCATGATTTTGCTCCCGCTCGGCATAGTTCAAACAAGTTTGACTCTGCCCTCGCTTACTCGCAAAATTCCTAACTATTTTTGACCCCGTCAAAAATAGCATCCCAGTCTTTCCAAACGGGTTCTAACCCTAATTCTTGTAAGCGTTGATGAACTTCAAATGGGGTGCGTTCGTCGCTCACTTGAAATTGTTCCAAGGCTTGTGGGTAGGTGAAATAGCCACCTGGGTCTGTTTTGCTGCCAGCACTCATAGTGGTCACACCTAGTGTAGCCATGTTGTCGCGGAAATCGGGAAACTCACGAGTAGAATATGAAATATCTACTGTGTGGTCAAAAATGCGCATTGCAAAGGTGAGTTGTGCGAGTTCGGCATCGCTCATAATCACGTTTGGCTGAAAACCACCGTTTTCGGCTGGTCGCATACGTGGAAAATTTACACTGTATCTTGTTCGCCAGTAATGCTTTTGCAGATAGCGAAGGTGGTACGCTAGCATAGTTACGTCTGTGCGCCAATCTTCCAAACCAATGAGCACACCCATGCCAATGGAATGCACGCCTGCCTGACCCATTCTGTCGGGAGCATTCACTCGCCAATCAAATTTAGACTTCATTCCACGAGGGTGATAAACGTTGTAACGGCTCTGATTATAAGTCTCTTGAAAACAAATTACACCGTTTAGTCCGCATTGCACAAGTTCGGCATATTCCTCTGCTTTAAGTGGCATTACCTCTATTTTTAAGTCGGCAAAATAAGGTTTGGCACGGCGCAATGCCTCGCTCAGATATTTCACACCTGCTTTGGCAGGATTTTCGCCAGTAACAAGCAACAGACTCTCAAATGGTCCCATTGCCTTGATGGCTTTAAACTCATCTTCCATCTGGTCTGGAGTGAGAATGGTGCGTGCCATAGGGTTGGAAATATGAAAACCACAATAAACGCAACTGTTTGTGCAAGAGTTGGTTAAGTAAAGAGGAATAAATAGAGAAATGGTTTTTCCGAATCTCTCTTGTGTGTAATGCCTACTCAAAAATGCCATTTGTTCCAAAAATGGTGTTGCCGCAGGCGAAATAAGTGCCATAAAATCATCTACATTGCAAACTTTTTTTGCCAATGCCCTACGCACATCTGCCTCTGTTTTAGAAGCAATGCGGCGTGTGGTTTCTTCCCAACTTATTTCTTGTAAAGTATCGTAAAACATAATTATTGTAAAAATGAGGTTAATGGTGATGATGCTTGGGCTTGCATATTTAGGCCAACGGCTCCAAGGCCTGCTTCGTAGGCTCTGCGTCCTGCAATTACGGCTTCTTTAAAGGCGATGGCCATTTCCACAGGGTTTCCAGCTACTGCAATGGCAGTGTTTACAAGGCAGGCGTCTGCTCCCATTTCCATGGCTTCGGCGGCATGGCTTGGCGCTCCAATTCCTGCATCAACGACCACTGGCACAGTGGCTTGCTCTATGATAATTTGAAGGAAATCGCGAGTCAACAGGCCTTGGTTTGTGCCAATAGGAGAGCCCAAAGGCATTACAGCCGCCGCTCCTGCTTCTTGTAGGTGTTTGCAAAGAGTAGGGTCTGCAGCACAATAAGGAAGCACCACAAAACCCATTTTTACAAGTTCTTCTGTGGCTTTAAGTGTTTCGATAGAGTCTGGCAATAGATAACGTGGGTCTGGGTGAATTTCCAATTTCAACCAATTTGTTCCAAATGCT
>JAXJWL010000169.1:0-26492 GCA_036308065.1 Paludibacteraceae bacterium | reverse complement strand
GGACTGCTTATTGCTGTGCTACACATGATACCTTATATGCACACATTGGGTATGATTCCTGCGCTATTTGTTGCGCTTGTGCAGTCTGCTCAATACGGAGAAAGTTTTGGACTTTATGTCTTATACATTATTTTAGCGTTTGGTATAATACAAGTGATAGTTGATGCAGTGTTGGTACCAAAGATTATGGGAGATGCCACAGGACTAAATCCTGCAGTTATTTTATTGTCATTGTCTATTTGGGGAGCATTGTTTGGAATTTTAGGCATGATTATTGCTCTACCAATTACTACACTCATAGTTTCTTATTATGAGTATTACGTATTGGAAGTGAGAACAAAAGAAAAAGAGGAGTAAAAAGATGAATGAGTTAAATCGAAGCGAAGTGTATAAACGTTACCTTGAAGAAGGGGTTAACAACTTAAACACCACAGAGTTACTAATTGTTATAGATATGCTTTATAGTGATGAAAATTTTCACGAAGTAATAGATGTGACAGAATATACCATATCTCTTTTCGATATGGGCATAAGTAATGACCTCACAGATGAGGATTTTACAGATTGGCTAAACAATGGTTTTGAGAAAGATGAAGTTGACGATGAAATTGATTTTGACAACATATTTCCTGGTGAAGAAATAGATTTTATCGAAGAACACAATAACTCTAAAAAGAACTCTCAAGAACAAAATGAGGAAGATATAGAAGAAGATGAAGATAGAAGAGACGACAAGATAGAAACCTTGAGAGAACATCTTTTAAAACTTATTATTGAATGTGCTCTAAGAGAGGGAAATTACGACAAAGTATATCCTACTATAGATAAGTTTTTGGAAACGTCAGACATAAGAGAGGCAGATTTGTACAACGACGTTGCCCTAATTGGTATGAATGTTGACGACTATATGTTTGCACTTAAATACCTAAAAATGATTGTTGACGACAACATACATAAAGTGGCTGCTATCAACAATTTGGCTATATGCTATGAGGCGTTGGGCGACGTTGAAAAAGGTAAAAAACTTCTGCAAGACTACTTAGACGAAGACCCTTACGACAATATCACATGGATTAACCTCGGAAATCTACTGGCTAGAAGCAACGAACTTGACGAGGCATTGAAGGCATTTGATATTGCTTTTGCGATAGACGACACCAATATGGCTTGCCTAAAAAATATAGCAAGAGTATATAAGGTGAAAGGAAACTTCAACAAGGCAATCAAATATCTAGACGACGCAGAGAAGTTGGACCCAAATGATTATGAGGTTTTAATCATAAAGGCTGAGTGCTACCTAATAATGAATAAGCCTAAAAAGGCGATTAAGTTGTTTAATACTGTTTTGGAAGAATTTCCAGACAGAGCAGAGATTTATCATTCATTATCAGTGGCTTACATAATAGACGGTCAAACTGAAAAAGGATATAGAACTGCGGTGAAAGCATGGGAACTAGACCCAGACAATCATTTCTTTAAGTCTTTTGTAGCTAAGATTTTAGGCGAAGACAAAGGTCTACGTGCTCAAGCAGACAAACTTAATAGAGAAATACTTAGAGATTCAAAAGACCCAAACATACACATGATTGTTGCCCAATATTATTTGAATGCCAACAATCCAAACACGGCTCTTAAGATAGCTCTTGATGTGGAAAAGGATTATCCAGACATGCATCATATAAACATCTTTTTATCACGTTGTTACACCGTATTGGGAAATCTGGATGCGGCACAAAAAGCATTTGACAAAGAACCAGACGAACAAGCTAAACAAGAATTTTATAATACACTTAATAATGCAAAAAGTAATTAGTTTAATTGCTGCCGTGCTATTTGCCACTGTTGCATTTAGCCAAGACAGCGCACAAGTAGAGATAGTAAAAAAAGTTGAAAACCCTAGCATCATTCAAGTAGTGGAAAAATGGTATGAAGAAAATATGAACTACTATACCATTACCGCTCTAATGGCTGTGGAAAGTTCGTTCATTCCCTTCCCTTCTGAAATTGTAATTCCTCCTGCTGCATATATTGCTTGCAAAGAAGGTAGTAGCTTAAATATCTATCTTGTGGTGCTATTTGGCACACTTGGAGCGCTTATCGGAGCACTTATCAATTACTTTTTAGCCCTATGGCTAGGCAGACCTATCATGTATAAATTTGCCGACAGCAAAATTGGTCATCTTTGCCTACTTAGCAAAGAAAAAATACAAGTGGCAGAAGACTATTTTGTGAAACACGGCAAGGTTTCTACCCTTATTGGCAGACTTATACCTGCGGTGAGACAACTTATTTCTATACCTGCTGGTCTTGCAAAAATGAATGTACTTTCATTCTGCCTTTTCACCGCTCTAGGCGCTGGCGCTTGGAACTGTGTGCTTGCATTGTTGGGGTACATTGCACAAGGTCAACAAGACCTTATTGAAGCATATAGCCACGAACTTTCTGTGGTGATTATGGCTCTTTTCGCTTTATTAGTTATTTACTTTGTAATTAAAACCTATGTTAAGAAAAATAGAGAAAAACATAACTAAACAATACGGAATTATTGGCAACCCTTTGTGCCACTCTCTTTCTCCGCAGTTTTTCAACGAAAGATTTGCTCAGAAAAACATTCCTTCTGAATATGTAAAATTTGAGATTAGTAGTATTGAAGAGTTTCCTAATATTATAAAGGAAAACCCTATGCTTGTGGGGCTAAATGTAACTATCCCTTACAAACAAGCGGTGATACCATACCTAGACGAACTAGATGAGCACGCAAAGGCTATGGGTGCTGTGAATGTAGTGAAAGTGGAAACTCGCAAAGATGGTACAAAGTATCTAAAAGGCTACAACACAGACTGGTATGGCTTTACAGAGGCTTTTAGACCTATGCTACAAGTATTTCATCATCAAGCACTTATATTGGGTACTGGTGGTGCGAGCAAGGCTATTGCTTACTCTCTTGACAGAATGGGTATCGCATACAAATTTGTATCTAGAAAACCTATTGATGGTGGTTTCACCTACGAAGACCTTACCGAAGAGGTGATTAAAAACTATACCATTATTATAAACACTTCGCCTGTGGGTACTTTCCCAAATGTGAAGGAATGTCCAAACATCCCTTACAACTGCATCACAGACAAACACGTGGTATATGATTTGATTTACAATCCTATTGAAACACTTTTCCTACGCCAAGCAGAAACCTGCGGTGCCGCTATCCAAAACGGCTGGCAGATGTTCGTGAATCAGGCACTCAAGTCGTACGAGATCTGGGAAGGCGTAAGGTGGAGTGAATAATAAAAGCAAATCCCTCGTGGCACTTCGACAAGCTCAGTGACCGAGGGATTTTTTAAAATCAAAATTTACACATCGTGTTCTACGTATGTGAATTTAGTCTGTCCTATGGTGAAATGATCGCCATGGTATAGGTGAAGACGTTTGTCTAGGATGGCGTGTTTGCCTTTGAAGGTGACGCCATTTTCTAGTGGGATAAGGTAGATATTGCCACCTATCATTTTTAGCAAGGCTTGTTTTGGGGCAATGGCACTGTTTATATCCCAAGACATTTGCAAGTTGCAATCAACAGACTTACCTATTGTAACACATCTATCTACATATTGAGCATTCATCCATTTGTAAAGTGCTATTTCCATGGTTTTGATTGGACCTTCTACTTTAAGGAAGTAGCGTTCTGAATGTGGATAGTTGATGGCTAAGCTAGCTGATAGACCAATGCTATAGATTAAACAACTTACCAAAAGTAAATCTCTAGTATCTATGTGTGAGTGAGCTGAATAGTTCCAAAGGTACATAGATGCGATAGAGAACACTATAGATAGGGTTGCTCCCATTAGGGCTTTTTTAAGTTTAATATCTGTTTGGAATGATACCACAAATGCTATGATATAACCATTTAGAGCCCATGGTATCCAGTCTATCATGTAGTAATAACCTTTAAGGTTGAATGCTAAAAGTGCTAGTACTACCAATAAATATGACAAATATCCGCAAACACCTGCTACTAAAGCTTTTACAAATACTACAAGTGTACGTTTGTAAAGCCATTTCCCATGACTAGAAAGCAGACTCAAGGCAAGTGTGAGACAGAAACACATAAAGAATCCAAAATATGGCGCTGCAAATACACCTGCCGTTTTATTATTGTGCAAACCAAAAACCAAGTCTCTAAGTGGATCTACTTGCGACATCGTGTTATAAACGCCATTAATCACAGAGATGTCTGAGTGGAAAATACCCAATGTAAAGAAGAACCAAGCTAGAAGACCTGCAAGTGTACCTGCCAACAGCCAATTTATATAATATGGAGAGTTTTTCTTGTCGAAAATATTTTTTTCATTGTAATAGTGTTTACCTGTGGTGCATCTTCTGCCATATTCTGGACATTTGTATAAGTTTTCTTTCCAACAATCAAGGTCCATTACGTGTTCGCATTTCACTACTATTTCGTCTCCTATCTCAAATGGAGTTTTGCAATAGTAGCAAGATTCTGGCACCTGAATTCCACCCCAACTCATGTTTGGTCCTGTATATTTTGTTACATATTTATACTTGAAGATACGATATTGTATGTATGGTATCACGATTTGAAATGCAACATAAATTGCTAGCAATAGTATAAATGTAAATACCCCTGCTTGCATTAAAATACTATACATACCAAGACCATTTACTATTACAGGTTTGTAAACACTACCTAGTGAATAAGCTTTAGAACCTGTGAAAAGCACTTCGTCTTCATACATACATGTTACTTTTAGTATTCTTTCGTCGCCACGATAGATTTTGTTGTCTGGATTGGTAAGGTTGATTCTAAAATCTACCTTATTGGTTTTTCTACCTTCCAACACAGTATTGGAAATTTCTTTCATATCCAAATTTGGAAGATAAGCACCACCTGTTTGCTTGCAAATGTATGTGAAGATATCTTCTACATCATTTTCATTTGCAAACTCATCATCTTTTTCTTCGTTTAAGTTTACATAACAGAATTGTAATTTTTCTGCTTGTTTGGTTTGATTCAACAAATATTCTTGATACTCGAAGTGTTTTGGGTCGATAGGTTTATCTCCATTGTAGATATGTCCGTCGGAAAACACTATAAGCATTTTGTTTGCTATTGGTGTGCCAGAGAAAAATTCTGAATCTTCGCTTCTCATTTCCTCCATTTTGGTAGCGATGCTACGGAATAATAATGTAGGATTTTCTGATTGTTCAAAATAGTTGTCTAGAACATAGTCTGTGGCTGGATAGGTTTTACTCACCTTTCCATCTTTCATAAATGCAACAAATAGTTGGTCTTCAAAGACAAATTCTCTAAGGCTTTCGATTGCAGACTTTTGTTTTTCTACTTGTATTTCGTCTAAAGACAAATCGACCAACGCTAAACCTTTGATACCTAAGTCTTTAATCTTTTCTGAACGAAGGTTTTTTGCATTTACAAAGATAGGTTGAGCAGACTCTGTGATTTCGTTCATATTTGCGTCGTACTCAGTGACCTTCAAGTGTATCTTGCCAGGTTGAATTCTCTTACTTGGCATGAAAGTATCTTTAAAATGCACTCCAATAGAGAAATTCTTATAATTGTCTTCAAACTGTATATCTGAAAGTTCAAGATTTTCTGCTTCGGTTGAAGTTTTGTCTAGTTTTATTTCAGTACAACCTACTGCTAATAGCATTAAAAATGCTAAGCATAAAAATTTACAAGTTTTCATAGCCATTGTATGTTTAAATGGAAGGAATTTCCTCTTCGTTTTTCTTTAATAATTCTTGATACTCTTTGGCACTCTTACGCATTTGTTTAAATGCTTGTATCTTGGCTTGTACCATATTGGCAAACATAAGTAGCATAGCCACTGCTGCAAGACTATATAGGTAATCTTTTATTCTAGTGAGAAATGGTTTGTACTCTGCTGCCTGTATTTTTTCTGAAAGTGTTTTTATTTCGATATAATCATTTTCCAATGTTTCCATTCTCTTTTTTAGAGCAGGAAATTCTTCTGTGATTGTCTTTGCCTCTTCGTAACGGGCGGTAATATCACTAAATGTGAGACCTTCTTTTGTTTTTAGTTTTTCCAAAAGTGGAGCTGTTTGTTGCAATAATGAGTATTCCACCGCTTCGTTGTATAGGTCGCTATACGGTTTCAATTGGTCTTTTATAAACCATTCTGTTTGTTCAAACTTGTCGTATGAGTCGAGTTTGTGTAGTTGTGAGGCAATAGAGTCTGCCAATATTTGTCTTTTTTCTTCAAGATTTACAACTACTTCCATTAGGCTTTCTTCTGATGCAATCACATCTGAATGTACTATGCCATACACACTCCATTTGTTTTCAATACCCTTAAGCGACTTTTCTGCTTTTTTCAGTTGTTTTTGTTTGGCAGAAGACACATTGGCAAGTAGGGTTTCTATCTCTTCTATAAAAAGTGATATTCTTCCCCTCACTTCTAGTGCTTCAAAAGGGTCAACCTTTTTTTCTGGAGCATCTTGTGCTTTCACTGCTGCACAATAGGTGATGCAAAATATGAATAGTAAAAACTTTCTCATCTCTTTTTATTTGATAAACAGGTATCATTGAAATATTTCTCTGCTTTCTTAAATACTGACAAGGCAGTGCTTTGTTCGCTGTCCATTCTCATATTTTTTGAAAGTTTTTTATTTATATCGTCTATTAGTTTTCTGTTGCGTTTTACTAAATCTGACTTTTCTACCACATCGTGTGACACAAGCCAAGATGCAACATTGTTGTCTACCATACGAGCCACTGCCAACAATTGGTCTGCAGGAACTGAAAGTCTTGGTCTTTTATGAGCAAACTGTGCCTTTACTTCTGCTAGTTTTGCTATTGAATCTACATATAAATTGTATTCTTCTAGCATAGTTTGTATTTTAGGGCACTCATTTGTGGTTTCTTTTTTCTGATATTGAGCTTCAAGTTTCACTCTCACTTCTTCTAGCGCCATTAGGGTTTCTGGAGTGAGATTTTCTACCTCTGGATATTTACTTTTTAGATTGGTATAATTTTCTTTTACTTCATTTAGCAACGCCTCGGTAGATGCTAGTTCTTCGTCTTTGCCTAAACAAGGATTACGTTTGATATTTATCTCATAGTCTTTGTCTAGATTGGTATAGTAAAATAAATCGTAACGATTTTTCTTTGAGACTGAGCGATCCATCATCATAATATCGCCTAGTTTCATTGTAATAATGGTATCGGCAACTATATCATATTTTTGCTCTAGAGTTTCTGCAACCATCACATAATCTGCAATTTGTGGATGCAAACCAGTGGTAGAAACCCAAGATTTAAAAATATGTTTATCGTTTGGGCCTGGGATATTTTTACGAATAGATTTAGACAATCTGTAAGTCATCTCTGGTTCAGACTGCACCTTGTATGGTAGTCGTTTTAGAGAGATTTTCTTATTTCTTATCACGTTTTTGTATTTTGAGTCATTTTTAAACCCAAAAAGATTGTGACCAGATGTGAGACTCACTGTAAGAACATTATTAGATTCGTCAAACTCTATTTTCAGTTTCACTTGCATATCTTTTGCATCCTGTTTGGTAGGGATTACTTCTGTGTATGCAGAGTCTGCAGAAATTGTTATCTGTTCTCTGTTTTCTACTGGTGTTAATACCAAAGATTCTTTAGTTTTACAAGCTTGAAACAATACTACCGACAATATAGCTGCCAAACTAACTAATTTTGAAACTAACTTATTCATAAATCTATTTTTCTTGGTTAAAAAATATCCATCTCATTGGTTCTCCTTGTCGAAGTACCCAACGTGCCACTGTAATATCCTCTGGATAAGGAGGTTCTTGTTTGGCATGGTATAGGTCGTACCTTAGATATAAAGCAACTCGCTCCACATACCAAACTAAATCCATAAAACTGTCTAGTGCATTTAAACAAACTCTACCTGCCATTTCGCCAAAATATCTTATGTTTGGATGCCATGGGTGAGGAATTTGTTTTCCGTCTGAGTCTTTTTTCATGAAACAAAACTCTGGAATGGCATCTATACAAGGATAATCTTCTGGTATGTCTATTTGCATTTTAAATTCGTCTGCAAATATTGGCTTGTTGTCCACTCCCGGTTTGTCTAGGTTTTCTATGTTTGTAACTCCACAAATAGACTTCATATAGTATGTTATTTCGTACCCGATAGGCATACCTTGAGCATTTACTTTTGTAATGGAAAAGTCGATATCAGACCTTGATGCTAGTCTTTTTTCTAGGTTTTTCCATTCGTATTGCAAGCGTCTATTTCGGCCAGTTAACTCTTTCATAACTATCCTGGGAATGGGTCTGGAATTAAAAATACAGTATCGCCGTTTTTTATGCTATAGTCGGCTAGTGTTTGATCTACTTTTCCCACTCGTGGGCGTAGTACCCTAATTTCGTTGATTTGAGAATCTTCTTTTCCAAAGAAATAGTCTAGTGGTGCACCTGTGTTGTCTACTGATGGAAAATCGAAAATTAATCTACCATCTTTGCCGATTGCATGACGAAGGTTGCTCATAAGTGTGCTAAGAGGTGCTTCTGGGTTTACAATGCGGAAACGCACCTTTTTGTTTTTATAAACTATGTTTAAGAAAAATTCTTCCATAATCTTAAATTTTATATTAAACAATGCGAATATTTACTTGAACTGGATATGGTGTAGAACTACGTACTTCTATCATTTTTTGTAAAATAAGTTCTACTTCGTTGATTTTTTCTGCCAAACTACGTTTTACAAACACGTCGTCTATAATAAGTATCTCTACTTTGGTTTCAAAACCGCAATGACCGCGCTCTGAATGAATGGCATTGGTGACTACTACGTTGCGAATAATGCTTGAGTCTATATTGTATCTTCTAAGCAACTCGTTGTAGCAAAATATCTTGATATCGGCTGGTGTAACAAGTCTGTTGTTTGTGACCATATAATATCTAGATATTGAGTTTTGCACATCAACTCCTACTGCTTCGTCCATACCCAAAACTGGTTCTGCAACCACATTTGTGCTTTGCATTGAAAGTCCTACAGGAACATTGAATGTGGCACGTGTGCTTAGATATGAATTTACTGCAGCACCTTGAGTAATAAGGTATTGTAGTGTAAGACTTTCGTCTTCAAGCAAAGTATCTTTGCCTTTCTTTAATAGTAAATACACTCCTGAAGACATTGCCATTGGGGATTCTTCTAGGTATTTTGCCAAATTTACTAACCATTGGTACAAACGGTTTACTTCAAGACCATTTTTAAGTCTATCTATCTGCATAAATGCGTAATAGTCTGTAGAATATTTGTCGATAAGACAGTGCAAAAGTCTTAACAATTTTTCCACATTGAAACGCTCAATGGCAGAACGACGAAGTGTGAATGAAATGTTTTTATACATTTGTTCAGAAGAAGGACGCATTAGATGCAAAAGTTTTTCCGACATATTTTCATCTTCGTCTGCTATACGCACAAGTGGATTGTTTACAGAAAGTGTAGCATTTTTAAGTGCTGTATTTACTAGTAAAACTGTGTTTATGATTAGTTGAGATTTGTCGAAAACAAAATCGTCTGAAATTCCTACAAACTCAAATACTAAGTCTATTTTGTCTACAGGGCAGGTAAAAATATCGTCTGATGCATATTTTTCTACCACAAACATGCGTTTGTTTTGCTGAGCAAATAAATCGAACCATGTGGTACTAGCGTCGAATGCCAAAGTTTCGTTGTATAGCATTGAATCTATAGAGAAACATTCTGAAAGTGGCAAACTTGCATAGTGCCAAGGTTTTACAAGAGAAATTCTTTTGCCGTTTAGGCTAATGTTTAAGTCTTTGAAATTGTGATTGTCTACTAAAAATGAGAAACCTTCTAGAGAAGAAATTTCTTCTTTAAATTGTAGACTCACCTTCCATCTGCGAGCATCTAGGCGCACTACTGATTCTACTTTTGTATTGTAGACTGTGGTATCTAGAAGTGGCATAAAATTAAACTTGTTTTCACTTAGCGAAAATGATGTGCCTGCATGAAGCGATACCATATTTACACTATCTTCTGTGTTTGTTTGCACCAACACACTTGCAGGTCTAGCATGACATAGTTCGTATGGAATAAGCATACGAGAAAAGTCTTCTAACACCTCGTTTTTTAGTCGAGAAAGTTCGTTGTCGGCACTATATTCTTGATACGCCAATGCTGTCATTAGTAATGAAATCACAGGGTCGTTTTCCATACCCTCAAAGTATTCTTCATTACTTCCCATGCGCCAAATAGCCATAGCTTCTTTTTGAAGCTCTTTAGCCATCTCTCCTGTAGCAAATATTTTTTTTCTCATATTAATAGGTCTTATCCCCCCGCCTCGCCGTCGCTTCGCTCCTCTGAGACGGGGTTACAACTCTGTGCCACCCTAAAGGGTGGAGTTTAATCGGTATTTCTTTATCCCCCGCCTCGCCGTCGCTTCGCTCCTCTGAGACGGGGTTACAACTCTATGCCACCCTAACGGGTGGAGTCTAATAGGTATCTCTTTATCTAGTTCCAAACTCGCATGCAGGTTTGGTAGGAATAGTTGGTTTGAGTTTGTGAGATAATGCCTCTCACGGTAATGTAAATTCTACGATGCTCTCTTATGTACGACATTGTTACTTGCACATCTTCTAGTCTTGGTTCGTACTGCTCTATCAGGTGTTTAAGTTCTATCGCAAATGTGTTTATGTTTCTTGAAGAGCCTGAAACCTTTTTTTCATATAGTTCTGAATGCTCTTCTTCTGAGTTTAGCACCACGCCCTCGTTTTCGTTGAATATCTCAAAACGTAGATTGTTTAAGATAAAACCAAAGTTTGGATCTGATATACAACTACCAACAGGTGTGGTAAGTAGCAACTCCACATTGGCATCGATAGATTCGTTTACATCTGTGTAAGTGGCTAAAGCACCAGCGTTTATTTGTAGCGGAATACGAGTAATCATAACTTATTAGATTAAAGGTAAAAATTCTTCTTCCTCTTCTACTGGGGCAGGCACAAATAGAGCATTGTAAAGTCCGTCGTATAGGGTCTTATACAATTTTTCGTATAGTTCTTCTGTAAGTCTTCCCTCTAACAACTCGTAAATTTCTTTTCTGAAATTGCCATTGATGTAGTCTGAAAGCGAAGAATAAAGTTCGTCCCAGATTTCTTTTTTAAGTTCTTCGTGAAGTTCGTTGTATAGCGCTTCTTTAAGTTCTGGATAAACTTTTTCGTAAATTTCTTCTTTTACTTGAAGTTTTAGAGCTTCAAAGTCTATACTTTTGTCTTCTAGTACTACCCCATCTAGTATGGTGGCTGCTCCATGTAAATATCCGTCTATCCAAGTAAGATAAGACACTATATCGTATGGAGAATAAACTTGTTGTTCTACTGCATTTTCTGTGAAAACTTGAACAATATAGAAATCTACAGCAGCTGCAATTTCTTGTAGCAACTCTACAAAATGTTGTACTCGATGTGTGGTGCTATAGTTTTTTAGCACATTTGCATAACGTAGGAAACTGCGTTTTGCCTCACCAGACTCAAGATTGCTATGATTTGCAAGCACTGATATTTTTGCTGCGAACGTATTTATATAATCTTGAAAACGGGTATCTAAACCTAGGGTAAGAAATGGTGGAATATAGTCCTTGTCTACAGAGAATACTCCCTCGTTTACCTTAAATTTCATAAGTGGGAACACTTCTGAGGTAGAAGTAAGTTCGTCGAAGGTATAAATGCCACATTCTGCCACTGGAGATACAAAAGGCACTTGCTCTTTGTCGAAACTGCGAGTTTTCTCTCCTTGTTTGCAACCTAAATAGTATTCTTTTCCATACAAAATTGGAATATCCACCACCACGTTTTCATCTACATGAAGCAACTCACCAGATGGCATAAGTGCCATAAACGACAGCGGAGTAATCTCCAAAGTCTTTTTTACAAACACACCTTTACAAGAAAATGTAGCTGTAGGAAGTATTCCAAAATGATTTCCACATGCCACTGTGTTTGTTATTTGCCTATTTCTTTCTAAGCATTTATCTAACTCGATAAATGTTTGAGCGGTAAGCTCCATTCCGGCATGCCAATCTATTTTTGCATTTACATTCATCTTATTCTTTATTTAGGTAAATTTATAAACTCAATCTTGTATTATAATTTAGAAGCATTTCACTATTTAGCGAAGCTCTCTGATTTGTTTTTAGTTCTATTACACAACGTGTATCAAATGGAATAAACCATTGTGAAATAAAACCTACCAGTTGTTCTATACTTTTTTGCAAATTACTATATTCTTCGTTTGTTAGTTTTGGAATCCAAACCTTGTATGTAATCATAGGTTGGGTATCCATGCTCTTGTCGCTCCAATTGTAACAAGAAATGTGTGTTGTGACTTTATGTTTTAATATTACATTTAGTAAATCACCTATTTTGTGGAAATTGCCACGTATGTGACTTGCCTGTGGCAACAATTTCATCATTTCTTTTACATACGGATTTTGCTCCTCATCTATCTCTACTCCGTAAAATGTTTTTAGTATGACATTTAGTTTATTTTCGAGTAGCTCGGCTAAATCTTCTTCGTTGTGAATGCTATCTCTTAAATGCCAAGAGTCGAACGGAACAAAAAGTTCTTCTAAAAGTTTTTTGCGAAGACTAAGTGCTTCGTATTTTCCTGGAAAATCTTTACCTCTAAGCTCGTCTTCTGCACTTATCATTCCTTGAGGAAGAAGTTTTAAAAAACCATCACGAGAAAGGGATATTTGATTTTTTTTCTCTTCCAAATGCAGAATGTCGTCGCTATAGTTGCGATAAAAGGCACCTTTATCGCGTGCTATCCAACTTTCTGTTTTTTCGGGATATAGGTGGTTTAGTAGCACCTCTGCCCTGATTTCTGATATGTTTGTATTCGCTGTGCTCATATTTCTTTAGGTTCCCCGCCTCGCCGCTCCGCTCTGAGACGGGGTTACAACTCAATTGCACTCTGCGAGTGCTCTTAAGGTACCCTGCGGGGCGTATTAATTAATTAACTCAATATAGTATTCTTCAATGTTAGTTTTAACATGTAGGACATCTTGGTTCGGGATGCCTAGTTGATTGAGGGCTAGGTGTTTGTATTTAAAATCTTCATCGATATTTCTGATGCTGTGTTGATAAAACTGTCCCATTGGTTTGGTGCGCAACACCTCATCATCTTCTATAAAACTAGACACCTCAGCCTCCGGTAGCATTACATTGTATTTTTCACCCGTAACTCTATCTTCAATAAAATCTACAAAAGCTTGATTTCTTAAAACAATTTCTGCATTAGCTGAAGTGACATTTTCCTTTATCCAAGTGAAAACTTCTTCTAGTGTGTTAAGATTGGTAAGAGGAGACTCCACAATAGGAGACCAGTTCTCGTGCATTGGGCAATCATCGTCCCAAGCTTTGTGAGAAACCAATCTCACTGTCATTGAAGCACCATCGTAGCAAAACATTTTACCACAAAGCGAAGTAAGATTGCCTGAGGCAAGTTCTTCTTTATGAATAAGTTTCATTGCTTCTTGTGCTTGAACAGCACCTATAATTGATGCCACCACAGGAGTTGTTGGCACTCTGCCACTTTCTACATTTCTTTTTATTGCTACAGCACATGAAGTGCCACGTTTTAGTTCTTCAAGGGCAGAAGGTTCTAGTGTGCAAGCGTAACAATTTTGTCCTGGGATAAAGACTTTTGCAACGCCTTCAAGAGCATTTATTCCACCATCTACCCAAGGCACGCCTGCACGCATACATAGGCGATTGAGTGTGTAGCGAGCCCATCTATTGTCTAAACAGCCCACCACCACATTCATTTTACGTAGAAGTCCAAGTCCTACACTAGTAGCAATATCGCCCACTATAGTGGTAACATTTATATTAGGATTGATTCTTTTTACACTCTCTGCCGCAGCCTCCACCTTGTAACGATGCTTCAAAGCATCTTCCTGTGTAAAAAGTATTGAACGAGTAAGGTTGCTATATTCAACCTCATCGAAATCGACCAAGACCAAATTGCCTACTCCAAAAAGAGCTAAGTTTTTTATAGTCTCGTTGCCAAGTGCACCGCAACCAACAACCATAACATGAGCGGCAGAAACTTCTTCCTGCTTAAACCAAGAAAGTTGAGGGAATATATCCGCACCCCACTCTCCTAGAGTAGCTATCTCTATTTCATTTTCTCTTGACATGGTTTTGGGTTTTGCACGTGGCAAAAGTATGCAAAACTTCCACTTGAGGATTCTTTTGAGAGTAATGTTTAACATATCTAACATATTTTTATTTTTGAAGCATATTTTCTAGTTCTAAGATTAAAATTGTTAAAGAAAAACACTGAAAATGACCATTTTATGCAATAATTAGTTAAATATATTTTTTTCAAACGTTTCAAATGTAAAATGTTAAAAAATTGATTAATTAAATTCAATAAAAAAATAATAAGGTGTATTTTTAGATACCTTTGCTCGCAGTATTAATCACATATATTAATTAAGGTTATGGCTAAATATGTATGTATGGGCGCTATGCTAAAATGTAGTTTCGGGATGGCACCATCAACACTTATGGTTACTGTTCCTTTGAGACCTATGATTCAAAACAAACCTAAAGCAAACATTATGGACTTTGCTCCAATGATGAATATTATGCCTTTTGGTATGTGTCGGTCTATGGCCAACCCAACAGTAGCATCTGCCACCTCTGCAGCCATGGGAGTGCTCACACCAATGCCTTGCATTCCAGTGATTGTGTCGCCATGGGCCCCAGGAGGTAAAGAGTTGGTAGCCAATATGCCAGCGCTACTCGACAATTGTAAAACAATGTGTGCCTACGGTGGAAATATCTCTATTACAAACCCAGGCCACGTAGCAAACACAACAGGTAAATAACATTTAAAACTAGACTATGAACAACAAAACTATTAACGAAATTTTTGACGAAACAAAACAAAAAATGAACGGCCACACAATGCTGTTTTATTTTCATTTGTCAAATTTATGCATCACAGCAGACCCTATGGCACTTCTTTCTGCCACAGTTAAAATAGAAGGACAAGATTTAAACCTAGAAGACGTAGCATCTGTGTCTATTCCAAACGACAAACAGTTTTCTATACTTCCAAAAGACAAAGATTATCTTGTACCTATTACCAAGGCTATCAAACTAGAACACCCAGAGTTTAAGTTGGAAGAAAAGGAAGAAAAAGATGAGATTTCAGGAGAAAACAATATTGTAATCTACTATACTATGCCAGAGATGAATCAAGAACGTCACGATATTTGCATGGAACTTATCAAAGCAGACTTTGATGCAACAAATACAAAACTTGAGGCTATTTTCTCACAAGGTAGTGCAAAGGTTGCTCTAAAAATGGCAAATGCTTCTGAAGAAAATATGCAACTTGCCAAAGATAAACTTCAAGAAATCTACGATTGGCACACCGACACTCTAAAGAAACTAAAAGAGGAAAAAGAAAAAGAGGTGGAAGAAGCATTCCAAGCCTACCAAACTGGCGAACAAGAAGAAAGCAAAGCCACTGAAGAAAAGCAAGTTGCCGAAGGCATCGACCAAGTATTCAGCATGGATATGAGCAGCATAGTTGAGTAATTATAGAACAGAAAATCGCTGGTGGTTATTGAAATCATCAGCGATTTTTTTGCCAAAAAAGCTCTGAACTCTGCGGAATGTGTGATTTTTTGCCACATTCCGCAGGATTCAGAGCTTTTTTGTATAGAAGAGTCTGTTTTAAGGTGCAATTTTTAGGCGTCCCGAAGTTCGAGAAACCAGAGTGTACAAATAGTACTCGAGGATTTCGAGAACGAGGGCAACGCAAACGTATTGATGACCGAAGGGAATAAAGTGCCCTTAAAACAGGCTCGTTATTTTATTTCTTCTTCTTTAAGTTTTGCTGAGAGTTTGCCTGTGGCTGGTGCACCTGGCATGGCGATGCCTTCTGATGTGCTTGGTGATTTGAACGAAGAACTTACTTTCATATTTTTCATTTCTATATCGCCACCTTTGATAGCACCTTTGGCAGTAACATCGCTTTGAAGTGTGGTTTTACCGTAAAGGTCTAAACTTCCACCTCCTACTGCTGCATTGCCACCTGAAAGTTGCACCACTGCTTTGGCTTGTTGTAGTTCCAAAGTATTTTCGGCAAAGAAGCCTGCCTTGTCTGATGACACTTGTACTTGTGCACTCCTGTTTTTAGAGTCACGAGCACCCATATACATTTTATCAGAAAGCAGAAGCATGGTACTTCCTTTTGCAAGTGATTTTTCTGTGCGTTTGTCTTTGTCCACATCCATAGATTTCACTTCAAGCACTTTGGCATTTACTGCCACTTTACCTGTAGCTTTACCTTCGGTGTCTGTTACAGAAACATCCACTTTTTCTGCACGCATTGCAATTTTACCATCTTTGGTAAGGGCTTTTTCTTGTTGTTTTTTGTCTTTCCATTCGTAGTCCAATGTTTCTAAGTCTATATTTTTAGACTTAATGATAACATCGCCCACTGCTGGATATTCCGCTTTTTTGATTTCACCTTTGTCATCACGTTCCACTTTTGGATTTAGGGTGCTTATTTCTACTTTGCGAGAAGACATTGTGATGGTACTATCGTCTTGTAGAGATTCGTCTGCTTTCACAGTGCCAATGTTTACATGTTTGGCAGTGATGCTCACGCCTGCTTCTTTGTTTTCACGGTAGTTGCCATCGCCATCTACAGAAAGTGCTGTAATATTTTCTGAACGCATACTAATGAAAGTGCCTGTGGTCTTATCTTTGAATGAAGATTTTGCACTATCCACAGTTTTTTCCATATCTTCTATGCAAGATTTTTGTCGGTTTGCCTCTGCAAGTTTTGAGAGCACACCAAAATAATTTGCCATAGAGTTATAAAGCGTAGCAGAACAGGTTTCAAATGCTTCGTAAAGTTCGCCTATTTCTAAATAGTTGGTACGTGCAGCGGTAACACTTCCTAATAAGTCTTCAGTATCAACTACCTTTTTCAAACTTTTCATATTAGATTCGACCTCACTTTTTAGAGATTTTGCTCTAGATTCAAGGTCTTTTATTTGCGAATCCAACTGTTTGCCTTTGTTCTTTAGAATAGATTTTTTGTTGGCATTTGAAAGTGTAGCACTCATGGCAATGCCTGTTTCTGAACTAAGTTCCACCCCTGTGATGCCACCACAAGCCGAACGTGTAAACACTCCTTTTGCATCTTCGCTAATAAGTGACACACTACGACCTTGAGACACCACCTCAGAGATAGGTAGCACTGCGTGTTCGGTGCCATCTTTTCCCGGGTCTTCTGCTATATTGCGTATTTGTGAGGCACGTGTTGTAACTGTACCACCTAGGAAACCTCCCAAACCAGAAGCTTCTAGGTTTACATCGTTGCCACGCACCACTATATGTGAAGGCATATTGTAAAGCACACCGTCTTTATCTACATTGCCTATAATGATTTCTGGAGCAGATAGGATAATGCGATTTTCGTCGCGAATAAATTTTCCTCTTGAAAGTTCTTTAAGTTCGCCTAGAGTATCAGTCAAGTTGTTTTTCATAGACTGAACCTCCATTTTGCAACGCTTAATCTCCTCCAAATCTTTTTTGACATTCTTTTGAAGCTCTTCTAGCTCAGATTGCCAATTTTCAAAATTTTCTGCTATTGTGTTCATAGTTAATCGTTACCTACATTTTCAAACATATCTATAATATAAGTTTTATAATCGTTTGGCATACATTTTTCCATATTGCCATCTGCAGTCAACTTAAATGTATCATTCTTACTATTCGACATTAAAATTGCTCCATTGTCTTTTTCGGTCCAACATCTATCATCTGCAAGTTGAACAAAACCTTTTAAACCTAGTGAATCCAACATTGTAGATTTAAATTTTGAAAAAATTGTAGGTGTTGCATCTGGTTTTTCTCTAATGGCCGTTTCTACATTAAATCCAAACAACCAATCATCAGTCCAACTATCCATCTCAATTTTTTCTTTAAGTTTAGATTCTTTTTTTACAAATGATATAATTTCCTTGTATAAAATTTCCTTTTTGGTCATTTTTATTGGGTATGAATATTCATTTATATCATTCATTACACTTTTAAATCCACTCCAAAATCTTTTTAATCCATCCTTAAATGTACTGTCCTTAAAGTCTACTTTGTTTAAATAATTATCATAGATAAACTTAATACGACTTGCTTTAAAATGAATATAATAAATAGGAGCTTGGTCTTCTAGTCTTAATCTTTCTAATATTTTTGTAAGTTCATCTTCACTAATAACTTTATCTCCTTTTAAAATTTTATTAAACGTATCTTTCAATTGACTTGTGTAGAGACTGTGTTTTAATTGTATAATTGACTTCAATAGATCATGCATTTGATAATAATGATCTACTGTAGAAATAACATTTTCTTTAATCTTTGTTAGTTCTTGTTCGAGCGTATCTGTGTTAGTAGAAAGAATAAACGACTTAGCAGATTTTCTATCTCTATACAATTGAGTTTCACCTTCTCCTGCTTCTAAACACATATATCGATTTGATTTTAGTAGCATAGTGCCACCAATAGGACGAAGTAAAACCTCTATATATGTTCTTATGAATGTTAAATCAACAATACTTCCTGCTACTGCCCCAGCAAAATCGTATAAGAAATTTTTGTTTTCTTTATTTTTAAAATATCCCGGTATATTTGTACCAGAAGTAAGTGTTAAGTTGTTTCTTGCTTCTATACTTACATTTTTACCTACAATTTTTACATCGCCTAGAGGAGCTTCTATTGATATACCTTGAAAAGCATCAATATTTACTTTCCCAAAAGGAGAACTGATATTTATGCTTCGATTGTGAGTAGAACCTGTGATTGAATAAATACCGTAATAGTCTGAAATTTCAAAACCACCACCAAAGTGTTTCGTATCTGAGCCATCAAAAACTAGTTTATCTGCCACACCAAACGAACTTATAAGTTTTGTAGCAGGCATAAGACTCGATATATAACGTTCAGCACCACCTGTATCTGTAAATGAGATATGGTGACCATTGGCAGATGTAATTGATTTTACCTTACCATGTGTTTGGCTTTGTGATGCCACTGAAGGTTTGTGTGTAGAATTATAAAATGAACCACACACGTATGGTCTTTCTATATTTCCGTCTTCGTAATCTACCAAAACCTCATCGCCTACTGCAGGAGTAAACAATAGACCTGCGCCATCAGAAGCCATAGGAGTAGAAACACGAATATATGGAGAAGCATTCTTCGCATTTACATTACTAAAATTTTTCCTATCATCATCGCTTACTTCACCACTTTGCCATGGGTATCTTATGCGCACACGACCTAAACGAGAAGGGTCGAAATTGTCCACCACAATAGCTCTTTGTGCAGAAGCAAGTTTTACTCTATTATCTAATATTGGAAGAGGATAAAATTTATTTTCTACAATTTTCACCAAAAGTAAATTATATGTATCCTTATAATCAGAAGCCTGAATATCTCCAATTGTCTTTTCTAGTTTATAAACAACATAATCACTTTCATTATAACTTACAATGCTACCCAAACTTACATAAGCATTTTGACTTATAGTTACCTCCAACTGGTTAGCCTTGGCTAATGCTTCGTTTTTAAAGATTGTTTTATAACCTTTATTGTCTCTTCTACTAGTTTCTTGTTTGTTATTTGATGAGAACAAAAAACTTCCCTTTGGAAAAACAGAGTTAAAATTGTTATTTGTATCATTTGCAAAACAACCATAGTGTGCATCATTTTCTGCTATAGTTTTCAGTGATGAAAGAAGAGAGTCTTTTATAGTCCTTTCCATAGCAAAAGCGCGGAACACTGTTGTTATTTCAGAAAACTCACATGTATAGTCTCCCCAATTACAATATTCTACTTTATCATTATTTGGTATTGTTTCTAAGAATTCAGGAGCTAAAACTCCAATTGATGTCACGCAAGTATTTTCTGTTACAACAACATCATCTGAGATAGCACCAAGATAATCTTTATCCACCCAATTCCCTTCGTCTTCCTCATCAGACATTCCAATAGAGTCTACGGTATTTTCATCCAATTCTAGAGAACATTTTTTTGTGGTATCTAAACCTACTTGCAAGATATTATTTTCATCTAAATACAAAAACTCTCCGTCACGGTTACATATACGCACCATAAAGTCGTAGAAGCTTTCATTGAACTGCACTGCGTATGGAATTACAGTTTCAATATAGTTTGTTATAGTTTTTTTAACACCATTTTCTTCTATTTCTTGTGTTTCTGTATCACAAAAATTTGTAACATTTTTTTGGATATAGTTTGTTATCTTTTCGTCTTTAACTATGGTTCTATAATTTTCAAAGTTGTTACTTGATATATTTGTTATGGTATTAGTGATAATGTCACCTACCAATGTTTTGGCAGTAAAGGCTTGACAAAATTTGTCTATTGTCAATAAATAATCTGGACTATACGCAGTAAGTGTAACATATTCAGGAGTTTTTCTAACACTTTTGATATAGTATCTTTTAGCATATACATTATCATTATCATCAGACAATGTTATTAAATTTCCTCTAAATACATCTATTCCTCTTGTAGTACTTAGTTTTATTTCTAAGCTGCTAGGCTTATACATATTTTGCTTATGTACCACACTTTTCAATACCTCAGCATTTTTTTCTGCATTAGCATCTTGTTTTATTACAATGGATGCATTTTCTGAGTTATTATTTTTCAATGAATCCAATGAGATTATTTCTACCTTGTATGCCATAACACTAATATTTTTTACTGTTAAACATCTTTTTTCTTTCTAATCATTGATACTATTCAATGCATTTAGAATGATTCTATCATAGTCTTTAAGGTGTGCATTTGTAAGACTTCCGTCGTTTGCTATCTTAAAGAAATTGTTTTTGTTGTCGGAAAACAAGATTGCACCTTTTTCACGTTCGGTCCATGCCCTTTCGTCGCCCAATTGTAGAAACTCAGCAATTCCAGTGGCTTTTTTTAGTAATTTTCTTACTATAGATTCAAAACCCAAAGTAGAGTTATCCTTTGCTCTAACTGCATCTTCTATATTTATTCCATCAGACCAGTCATCCATTTCTACTACATTCTTCAGATTTTTCTCTGAATCTACTATCATTTTTATTTCTTTATACAATACTTCTCTTCTAGTAAAAGTCTTTGGAATTTCTTCATCTTTGTTCCAATTTTTCATTTGAGACTCAAAAATTTTTGCAAATTCCTCTATTATTGATTTTATATCTTTGGTTTTAAGCTCGTATCTTGCAAAAATTCTATTATAGATTTGCATTATCTCCATAGCATCGTTGCGAATTACTTTCAAGTTCCAAACATCGCTACGTTCGAAGTGAACTGTTTTTCTATTCAACTCTGCTTCTGATAGAATTTTCATATCCATTACTAATTCTTGGCCAACCTCCTGTATTGCACTATTTCTATATCCCTTTATTTGGTTTGACAGTGCTTCCCATCTCTCGCAGATATTACAATAGTCTCTATATATTGTTCTCGTATTTAGAATTGCATTATCTAAAATATCTCCTACACTTTCATTGTTTGTGCAAGATAGAAATGATGAAAATTTGTTGTTAGCCCTTTCTCTTTCTATTATTGTTTTACCATCACCTGCCTCTAAACATAGATAACGATTAGATTTTATAAGCATATTACCACCGATAGGACGTAATATTACCTCTGCGTATGTTCTTATAAAACTAAAATCAATACCTGTTACTTTGTTTGCTATTGCAATTGGTTCTAGTAACAATCCCTTGTTTTCTTTGTTGCGGAAATAACCTGGAATATTTGTTCCTGATGTGATAGTTAAATTGTTTCTAGCCTCTATGTTTACATTTTTACCTACGATATTCACATCGCCCATAGGAGCCTCTATGTTGATACCAGAAAATGCATCTATATTTACTTTTCCAAAAGGAGAACTAATATTTATGCATCTACCATGTGTAGAACCTGTAATAGAGTAAATACCATAATAATCTGCAATTTCAAATCCGCCACCAAAGTATTTTGTATATGGACCCTTTAAAATTTGTTGGTCTAGTATACCGTAAGACGCTGCAAATCGGGTCAATGGCATTATGTTTGCCAAATATCTTTCGGCTCCAGCATTGTCTACAAATGAAATATGATGACCATTGGCAGAAGTAATAGATTTTACAATCCCGTGTGTTTGGCTTCGAGATGGTAGAGATGGTCTATGAGCTTCGTTGTACAACGAACCACATACGTATGGTCTCTCTACATTGCCATCTTCATAATCTATCATCACTTCATCGTTTACACTTGGAGTAAACAAAAAACCTGAGCCATCTGAAGCCATTGGGCTTGCAAGACGAAGCCAAGGTGTATTGTTTGTAATGTTTAAATCTTTCTCTTCTTCTATTGATATTGCCTCTTGCCAAGGATACCTTACTCTCACGCGACCCAAACGTGCAGGATCAAAATTGTCCACAACAACAGCTCGTTGAGCAGAAGATTTTCTAATGCGTTTTTCTGGCATTGGCAGAGGGAAAAATCCCTTTGTTGTTTGCTGAACCAAAAGAAGTTCACACCATTCTTCGCAGTCTGAGGTAAGTTTGAAATCTATATTGTATAATACATACGATTTCTTGTTATAAGTGATAATACTGCCCAGACTTACATTGGGTTGTTCTGTGGTAATCACTTTTAGTTGTCCTTCTTTTGCCTCTTCTTGAATGCTATATAATGTTTTATAACCTTTATTATCACGAGTTAAAGCGTCTTCTTCCTCTGTTACAATAATTGGTGATGAATATAATAATTTACCTTTTGGATATTCTCTTTGAAATATATAATTGAAATAAAATTCAAAAAGTGCATAGTGACTATAATTTATAGCCATTACCCTGCCCGCTGTTTGCAAAGAGTCTTTTAGAGTTCTTTCAAAAGCCAATGCACGTAGAGTGGTGCAAACCTCAGAAAATGGGTGGGTAAAGTCTTGCCAAGAAGAATATTCATCCGTGTTTATTTGTTCTAGATATTCTGGAGATAATACTCCATACGCTACATTTAGTGTTTTTGTACTTCTGCTGTAAGTATCCGACCCCATTAAATAGTTTGTGTCAGACCAGTTTGTTTCATTAGATTCATTGTAAGATTCTATATATTCTATTTCTAGTGGTTTAAGAGAATCTAAACTCACCGAATCTGTTTCTTCAAGCCCTACATGCAATCTATTGTCGTCGCCAAAATATAAAAACTCACCATCACGATTACATATTCTCACCATAAAGTCGTAGAAACTCTCGTTGTACTGCACTGTATATGGAATAACAGTTTCTTTAAAGTTTACGGCCTTGTTTACAACACAATTTGCAATATTTCCGTTCTCTTCACCCGACAAAATTTCTCTAAATTTATTGTAATGAGAGCTTATAGACTTTTGCAAGCTAGGTTTTATTATGCCATCTACTAATGTTTTAGCTGTAAAAGCTTGGCAAAATTTATCTATTGTTAGAAAGTAATCTATACTATAAGCTGTTAGAATTACTTTCCCTTTTTTTTGTTTTATATTAAATATGTAATAATCTTTTGCAAGTGTTGTATCTTCGTTTGAAAGCGTAATCAACTTCTTGCGAAAGCTTTCTATATCTTTCTCAGTTTGTATCTCAACCTCTAAGCAACTAGGTGCGTACATCTTTTTGCTTAGCGAAGCATTAAGTAATACCTCTGACTTTTGTTGGGATGTATCTTGTGTAAAAGTTATTTGTACGGTAGCGTCACTCTTAAATGCATTCCTTACTACTACCTTATATCCCGTTGTCATACCCACATAATTTAACTATTAACTACTAATCTTCTGTGAGTGTTAATACCTAAATAATCTACATCATGAAGCAGTATCTTCATATTAAGAATCATGCTTTGGCTTACCATAGGATTTGTATCAAAAATCTCTTCTATCTCTACAATATAACCATTCAACACGGTTGCTGTTTCGTATGATTCAACCAAACGGTCTTCACTATATTTTACATTATACAACAATGATAAAGAATAACATTCTCTTTGTTTTAGAATATTGTATAAATTTTTATAACCTTCGCCAGAGATAGAACGCAATGTAATATGCGCTAGTGTAGCATTGGAAGGTCCGTATGGTTGTCCTTGTTTATCGCATGAACGATAAGATTTATAATCAAAGTTTTGCACTGTATAAGCATCTTCTTGGCGCAAAGACATTTGTTCGGCAACATCTCCTAAAAAAAGAGCAGCTTTAAGTTGATTTGAAAAGAATTCAGACATAATACTAAGTTTTATAAACTATAATTTTGGAATTCTATTGTATCTACAATTGTTTTTTCTGCTACAAGTTCAAGCTTTATTAGTCTTAAACTCTTACCATTTATATCGTATGACTCGCTCATTGAGAAACATGATGCATTCTCAAAAGTCACTATTTTTTTCATTTCTTGAGATTGAGTTTGTGTAGGAAACTCAAATTCTATTTGACCAGACAACAACATTCGTTTTATATACCAGTCGTAGATTGTTAAATCTTCCTTTCCAGGAGATACCAATGTTATTACAATGCTATTATTTTTAGCATCTGTATCTGGCAACCTATAATTATATCCGCATGAAAATTTATATTGACAACCTACCACATTATATTCTCTATCATAATTTCCAATTGCGTTGTCGCCTATTTTTAAAGTCGCAGATAATGACATGATATTAGATTATTTAAAAAAAAGAGAGTTGCTTTTAAAGGAGTTATTTCTAGCTTCCTTTAAAACAACTCTCACTCACAGTTTAAAAAATATAATAATTATTTCCAAGGATTTGCGAACTCAACTGGTCCATTTTTCAATTCTTGGCAAACTATCTCTATTTCTTCATAGTGACCTTCACCGTCTTCCCATTTCTCTGTGAAATGTACGCAGTAGCAACCTTTACCAGAAAGTTCTTTCATGGTAGAACCATCTACTGTGTTTGCGAAAGAGATTTTCACGTCACGAGGATCGTTTGCTGAAAGCATCCATTGTAGAAGTTGATTATTACCATCGTTCATTGCTTTAACACGGATAGTAATTCTACCACCACGAGGAATACCTGCGATTTGACCTTCACGATCTACTTCTTGGTTAAACTTGTAGTCAACCAACATTACTTCACGGGCTTCAAAGCCACTTACCTCCAATTGTACTGGAGTTTTATTTTCTGCCATAGTTTTAAATTTAATTAGTTACACTTTTTTTGTTAACTTATGCCCAGTCGTTTTCGTAAACAACTGAACCAAATTCGATCTTTTGACAAGTAATGACGATTTGTTCTGAGTGTTCTTTTTTGTCTTCCCATTTTTCGTCGAAGTCGATGCAATAGCCATTTGTAAATTTAATGGTTTTCATCACTTTACCAGTCTTGGTTTCCATGAAGGTGATTGTACCGTTTTTAGGAAGATTGCGTTCAATCATCCAAGCTAATAAATCTGGAGTACCATCATTATGAGCTTTCACACGGATAGTAATTTTACCGCCACGAGGAATACCAGACATTTGTCCTTCGATGTCAGTTGCCTGATCAAATTCGTAGGTTACCATTAACACTTCGCGTTCTTTGTAACCATCAATTTCCAATTTTACAGGAGTCTTTGCCATAGTTTTAAAGTTTAAAAGTTTAAAAAAATTGAATATCATCTTAATTAAGACATTTGCGTTTCTTTATCCTTTTTGTCTGCTGCCACTTTAATGATAAAGTTTTTAGCAGAGTAGAAAGGAGTCAAGCTAATATCACATGTGATTCTTTTTGTAATTGGGTCTTGTGTTGGCTCTTTGATTTCGTAATTTTGGAATAGGTTTCCATAACCCTTATAATCATTTAAGAAAGCTTGAATTTTAGCTTTTAGATTTTTTGGAGAGTTGTATGGGTCCCAGTTTTCTAGAGCCACTTCGTGAACATAGTTCATAAGCACTTTTTTCACCCAGTCGAATACGCGTACTATTGGATATTCTTTCATTGCAGTGTTGTCACCGTTGTAAAGTGTAGCATTGTTAAATGCGATTACTCTACCTTCTGAATACACCATTGGAATGACTTGATTGTCCATTAGTGAAGCGATTTCAGATTTTAATAAGTCTAGACGAACACCTTTTACACCGTCTAGTGTGCCATATTTTTTACCGCCAGCACCTTGTGCCATGCTTGCACTCTCGTCGTAAAGTTTACCTGCAAGAGCAGAAGAACTTGAGATAAAGAATGCTGGTTGTTCTTTTTCATCGTCTGATAGTTTTTCAGACTCACGACCTACAATCCAGTTGGCAGTCATAATTACGTTTTGTAACTCGATGTCGCTGTCTTTGTAGCCTTCTGTGTTTGAGAAAAGGTCGTCGAAAGAATATTCATCTGCGTGGTCTGTAAGAAGCATTACTTT
>JAXJWL010000168.1:0-3836 GCA_036308065.1 Paludibacteraceae bacterium | reverse complement strand
GTAGCCAAAGAATCTAGCACCTGCAAAGTATGGTAAAACACATCTTTGTGAGCCTTGCCGTTTATAGTTTCTATGCCTTTAAGCGCAGATACCTCTGGCAAAATAATATCCAAAAGTCCGCACTTATCTAACAACATAAACCCAATAGATGGCTTATCTGTAAGGAGTATCTTGTTTAGTTCTTCTGTGATTCTCTCTTGAGAAATAATAGAAATCCTTTCCCTGTTGGTCCTAAGCGCATCAAAAGTTTGTTGCTCAATGCTAAATTTAAACCTTGTAGCAAATCTTATACAGCGAAGCATACGCAGAGGGTCGTCGCTAAAAGTAATATCAGGGTCGAGTGGGGTGCGAATTATTTTCAGTTCAATATCACGCACACCATTGAATGGGTCCACAAGTTCGCCAAATCTGTCTTTATTTAGACAAATAGCCATGGCGTTTATAGTGAAGTCTCTTCTGTTTTGGTCGTCTTCCAAGGTGCCGTCTTCCACAATAGGTTTTCTAGACTCTCTTCTATACGACTCTTTTCGTGCACCCACAAACTCTATTTCTATATCTTTATATCTTACTTGTGCAGTGCCAAAGTTCTTAAATACAGACAGATAAGCACCTTTACCTAAAGTATTTTTTAACTCGGTAGCCATCTCAATACCGCTTCCCAAAACCACCACGTCTATATCGTTCGACTCTCTTTTTAGAATCAAATCTCTCACAAATCCGCCAATCACAAAGCATGGCAAATTTAGTTTGTCTGCGCACTCAGAAATCTTGGTAAAAATAGGGTGGTTCAATCTCTCTTTCATAGGATAATTTTTTATCAACATCAATGAACAAAGATAGTTTTTTTGTATTAAATTCCCAAAAAAATATTTACCTTTGTAGTTTGGAATGAGAAAGATATATAATATAGTAATTGTATTAATAGTATGTTTATCTTCTTGCGCCCCTAACCACAAGGAACAAGCCGAAAATATACTATTAAGGGCATCTTCTCTCTATACTTCAGACAGTTTAAACTCTGCAAAAATTCTTATAGATTCCATTCATTCTACTTATCCAAACGAAGTTCAAGTGCGCAAAAGTGCTTCTGAACTAATGTATAAAATAGAATACAAGGAAAATACAAGAAATTTAGTGTATTTTGATAGTGTCTTGCTTGTTATAAAAGAACGTTACAAATCTATTGCCAAAGATTTCACAATAGCCGACACCACATATTCATCAAAACGTGTTTACATTCATAAAAAACGTGGTAAAAACTACTATCCACGCACAAGTCTATTGGCAGAAGTAGAAGAAAACGGCGATTTAATCCTAATAAGCGTGTATTCTGGCAAGAAAATTGCACATGATTCTTTAAAAGTAAGTTTCTCAGACCTATACGCAAGCACTCGTAAAGTACCAACCTCTAGTGCATATAACTATAGTTTCACAGATTTAGGAGTAAACTGGGAGTACGTAACCTTTACTGAAGAAACTCTAAACGATGTATATGGTTTCATTTTTCTTTATAGTGATAAATTGCTCACAGTGAGCTTATATGGCGATAAAAAGTACAGTTATTTTTTGGAAAATGAAGACAAAGACATATTAATTGATACATTCTATTTTGCTCAAGTAAAAAAAGAATTATATCTCGTAGAAAAGAAAATTAAAACCACAAAAAATAAAATACAATGGTTGGAAGAAAAATTAAATTAATCTTAGCATTAATATTTGTTTCGTTAGGTGCTTTCGCACAAACAGATATCACCACAGCAGACTTTAAAAAGTATGTTTGGGACTTTGAAAAAGACGCTCAAAACATTGTTTTAAAGACAAATGTGCCTGTTATTCTCGACTTTTATGCCACTTGGTGTCGCCCATGTAAAATGCTTGCACCAGAGCTAAAAGCACTTCAAAAAGAATACAACGGAAAACTAGTTATATACAAAATAGACGTGGACAAAGAACCACAACTTGCTAAGTTTTTTGGTGTAAAGGCTATGCCAACATTGTTCTTTATACCAATGCAAGGCAAAGCAACTTACGCTCAAGGGTATATGACTCAAGACCAACTAAAAGCAATTGTAGATCAATATTTTTTCAACAACAATAAAAAATAACACATAAAATTTATACAACGATGGGACGTACTAAGTACATTTTCGTAACAGGTGGTGTAACATCATCTTTAGGTAAAGGAATTATTTCAGCTTCTATTGGTAAATTACTTCAATCTAGAGGCTATAGTGTAACAAACCAAAAGTTTGACCCATATTTAAATGTGGATCCAGGTACTCTAAATCCATACGAACACGGTGAGTGTTACGTTACAGCAGATGGTCACCAAACAGACTTAGACCTTGGCCACTACGAACGTTTCACCAGCGTAGAAACTTGCAGAAACAACAGTTTCACCACTGGTCGTATCTATCAAAACGTAATCAATAAAGAACGTAAAGGTGAATATGAAGGCCGTACAGTGCAAATTATCCCTCATATCACAGACGAAATCAAGAAAAACGTGCTTTATTTTGGCAAAAAGAACAAATTCGACTTCGTTATTACAGAAATTGGTGGGGTAGCAGGCGATATCGAATCACTTCCATTCCTAGAAAGTGTTCGCCAACTAAAATGGGAACTTGGTCAAGACTGCCTTATCGTGCACTTAACATACGTACCATATTTAGCAGCTGCTAAAGAATTGAAAACAAAACCAACTCAACACTCAGTTAAAAAACTACAAGAGCTTGGTATTCAACCAGATGTATTAGTTTTAAGAACAGAACACGACATCAATCAAGAAATGCGCGACAAAGTATCTTTGTTCTGCAACGTAAGCAAAGATGCTGTTATCCAAAGTAAAGACGTGCCTTCTATCTACGAAGTGCCTCTAAGAATGCAACGTCAAAACCTAGACTCAATCATTCTTAGAAAAGTAGGTTTAAACCCAGAAGACACCACATCAGACTTAAGCAAATGGACTTCATTCCTAGACAGAATGTACTCTGCTACAGAGAAAGTTAACATTGCACTTGTAGGTAAATATGTGGAACTTCAAGACGCATACAAATCTATTCACGAAGCACTTCTACAAGCTTGTGTTTACAATGATAGAAAATTGAACCTTATCTCTATCCAATCTGCAAACTTAACAGAAGAAAACATTGCAGAACAACTTGGTGGCGTTGACGGTATCCTTATCGCTCCAGGTTTTGGACGCAGAGGCGTGGAAGGTAAAGTGCTTGCAGCTAAATTTGCTCGCGAAAACAATATCCCAACACTTGGTATCTCACTAGGTATGCAATGTATGGTAGTTGACTTTGCTCGCAACGTACTTGGCATTAAAGATGCAAACTCTACAGAGGTGAACCCTCAAACAGAAAATAAGGTTATCGACCCAATGACTAGCTTAAAAGACATTAACGATGTAGATGGAGCTATGCGTTTAGGTGCATATGAATGTGAAATTGCTGAAGGAACTAAATCTGCTGAAGCATATGGAAGCACATTCATTGCAGAACGTCACAACCACAGAAATGAGTTCAATAATGCATATAAAGAACAATTCGAAAAAGCTGGTATGAAATTTGCAGGTATAAATCCAGAGATGGGTCTTGTTGAAATCATAGAACTTCCAGAACACAAATGGTATGTTGGTACACAATTCTTACCAGAATACAGAAGTTCTGTAGAAAAACCACATCCATTATTTGTAAACTTTATTAAAGCATCAATCACAAAATAAGAATTTAAAAAATTAACATGGACAAAAACACGATTATAGGATTTGCCCTTATTTTAGCCATACTAGTAGGTTTTTCATGGCTATCAAGACCATCTGAAGAGGAGTT
>JAXJWL010000167.1:0-1778 GCA_036308065.1 Paludibacteraceae bacterium | reverse complement strand
GAATTATTTCCCAAAAAGTCTCTTAACGAAACTTTTCTTTTCACTTTTTAATTCTCGTTTTGCTGCGTCGGTACACATTTTTTGTTTTGGGTCGAAAAGCATACCTGTACAAATGCAGTAGCGACGACCAGTACGTTCTAGCACGTCGTAGTTTACACAACCCTTGCAACCTTTCCAGAAATCTTCGTCGTCTGTCAGGTCGGCAAATGTTACAGGTAGATAACCAAGTGCAGTGTTTAGTTTCATGACTGCGGCACCAGATGTTAAACTAAAAATTTTAGCCTCTGGCCAGCGTTCTCTGGCTAGTGAAAATGTTTTATGTTTAATGCGTCTAGCAAGACCAAGTCCTCTAAATTTTTCTGGTACGATAAGCCCAGATGTGGTCACATATTTCTTGTTTCCCCAGGTTTCAATGTAGCTAAAACCAGCGAATTCATCGCCAAAAAGTGCTATTACTGCCTTGCCCTCCAATATCTTTTTCTTTACATATTCAGGGTCACGTTTAGCAATGCCAGTACCACGTACTTTAGCTGCCGCCTCAATGGTAGACAAAATAGTGTCAACGTAGCCAATGTGGCTCTCGTCTGCGACAATAATTTTAACGTCTTCCGCTTTCATCTGTTTAAAAATTTTCAATAACGTTAGATAAAATTTTAGTTATTTCTGTACGAGAAAAACCTTCTCGTGGTATTATCAATATGGTGTCGTCGCCTGCAATGGTACCTAAAATAGCACTAGATGCTCTACTGTCTATTTCTGCAGCAATACCGCTAGCATAACCAGAACGAGTCTTTAGTACAGCAAGTTGACCAGAAAACTCTAGAGAATTGTTGCCTATAATTTTGCTGTCAACTTTTTTGCTTGTAATTATTGTATTATTTATGGTGTAACAATATTCACCAGATTCTGTAGGCGATTTTGTTATTTTTAGTCGTTTTAGGTCTCTAGAAAGAGTAGCTTGAGTAAGTTCAAATCCCTTGTCTTTCAATATCTTAAGCAAATCGTCCTGATTGGAAATGTGATTCTCCGAAACTACCTCTTTTATTATTTTTAATCTGTCTGTTTTATTCTTCATAGTGCATAATGAATGAATATTATTCAAAATATTTTGCAAAATTATGCAAAAAACTTGAATATACAGCATTTTTATACAGAAAAATATGCAATTTTATGCATAAAAAACTTAAATTTAGATAGTTTTCATGCAAAATGCTTGCAAAGGTAGTCCTTTTTTCTCATTTGAGTATAAGTTTCTGTCAGTTAAGAATCAAATAAATAAACTTTTTTTACTATATTTGCCAATTATTCATAAAAAAACGATAAAAATCAGATATTATGTCAGAAAATAGAAACGGATTTACTTCAAAAATAGGCGTGGTTCTTGCCACAGTAGGTACTGCCGTAGGTTTAGGAAACATTTGGCGTTTCCCATTTATCTTAGGCAACAATGGAGGCGGAGCATTCTTGCTTATTTACTTTTTATGCTTGGTATTTTTAGGTCTTCCTGTGGTGTTAGCGGAGTTTACTGTTGGACGTCGTGCTCAAGCAAACGCAGTAGATGCATACAAAAAATTTACAAAAAGTCCTATTTGGAGTAAGATTGGGTATTTAGGAGTGTTTGCAGGTTTCCTTATTATGGGTTACTATTCTGTTGTGCTAGGTTGGACTGCAGAATACCTTTTCCAAGCCATAGTGGGCAATCTTCAAGGACATTCGCCAGAGGCATACCAACAAATGTTTGCCGACCTTTCTGGAGGTACAGTATATCCAATTCTGCT
>JAXJWL010000166.1:0-1959 GCA_036308065.1 Paludibacteraceae bacterium | reverse complement strand
TTAGGTATAGATTATTTTTTATTTACTTTGTTTTCTTTAAAGAACAAGTCTATTGCAGCGGTAATAGAAGGTGTTTGTGGATTTGGAGCGCTTATATCCAATCTCCAACCTGCTTCTTCTACTGCTTTTGCTGTTTTTGCACCTAGAGCGGCAATTACAACTTCACCTTGTTCAAAGTTTGGATAGTTCTTTTTAAGTGAAGGAATACCTTCTGGTGAGAAGAAAGTGACCATATCGTAGTCGAAAGGTTTGCCTTCTGCAATATCAGCACTTACTGTTTTGTAAAACGCTGCTCTTGCACAGGTAATTTTGTTTTCTTCTAGTAGAGGAATAAGTGTATCTTTGTTTACATCAGACACTGCCACAAGATATTTTTCGTCTGAATGACGTTTGATTTGTGGAAGAAGTTCTTCTACTCTATTTGTTTCTACAGAAGGGAAGAAAACTTTACGTTTACGATATTGAATATACTTTTGTAGATATGAAGCAATTTTTTCAGACACACAGAAATACTTCATTGTATCAGGCACTGTGTAACGCATTTCTTCGCATAGGCGGAAGAAGTGGTCGATAGCCACGCGTGCGGTGAAAACTATAGCTGTGTAGTCTTTTACTTCTACTCTTTGAGCTCTAAATTCTTGTAGAGAAAGGCCTTCAACCTTTATCAATGGTTTGAAATCCATTTCAACACCATATTTTTTCTCTATATCGAAGTAAGGAGATTTGTCTCCTGCAGGCTTTGGTTGTGAAACCAGTATCTTCTTTATTTTCAATGCTTTGTGAATTTTAATTTGTAAATATTACCATTTCACCTACTGCTTTATATGCTACTAGCAGGGGCAAAATTTCGAGGGTGCAAAGGTACAAAATAAAATGCAAAGTAAGTTCAATTCTATTAAAAAAATATTTAAAAAGAAGATAACAATATGACAATGAAATCAATACGTACGACAATATTGTGATTGCATACCATATTATGTGAGTAGATTCGGGAGTAAATTTAAGGAAAATAAAGCAAACGAATGATATTATCCCTGCGATGCCTAGCAGCCTAATGTGTTGATTCAATATATTGTTTGCCCTTTTGTCGTAGAAACAAGAAAAATACACTCTCATACATAGCATTTTTACGAATACATAGCCAAGTATAGCGGCGCAAAATATAAGGAAAGTGCTAAATGTGAATGTATAGGGTTGAAAGTATTGCGATAGAAGCAACGAAAAACCTATCACACCAATAAAAAAGGTAAAACCTTGGATAAAATGCTCCCTAAAGGTAAGTTTTTGGTACCTGTAGTAATAGCCGAATGCGCTCACAAGCTGTCTAAAGACGAAATTATCTTTCTCTTTAAACAGATATGTGAGCGATATGCATACCGCTAGGAAGATTGATATTATGGTGATGTTACTCATCAGTTAGGAGTTAGGGGTTAGGAGTTAGGAGTTTGGAGTTTCCATTCCTAATTCCTAATTCCTAATTATAGTTGAATTGTTGTACCGGTGTTTTTGCCGATTTGAGAGGCTTCGGTGATTACTACTTTGCTAACGCCTGCTTCTAGGGCGCGGAAAGCATTGTCTAGTTTTGGTATCATACCACCGCTGATAATGCCTTCTGCTTTATATTTTTCGTAGATTTCTGGAGTGATTTCAGAGATGACGCTATCATCGTCGTCTGGATTGTAAAGCACACCTTTTTTCTCGAAGCAATATACAAGGGTGGTGTCAAATTTCGCAGAAAGTGCTTTTGCAGTTTCGCTTGCGATAGTGTCTGCGTTGGTGTTTAGAAGTCCGTGTTCTTTAGAGAAAGAAAGTGGAGCAAGTACTGGCACGATGTCTTGTTCTAGTAGAAGTGCAAGTTTGTCTGCATCTACCTTTTTCACATCGCCTACAAAACCATAGTCGATAGTTTCTACTGGGCGTTTGTCACTTTGTATTACACAAAGGTCTGCACCTGTAAGG
>JAXJWL010000165.1:0-13644 GCA_036308065.1 Paludibacteraceae bacterium | reverse complement strand
TTTATGCTCAAGGCAAGGACAAAATATTCTCCTCTCTAGGCGAACGCCCAACGTGGACATCAACTCTTGCCATAGCACGTGAGTATATCAAATTTCCAAAATATTCTCTTAGCAGAAAGACCTTAAACCTACTTGCCAAGGCATTGCCAATCTTTTTGCTTTCTGCCCACTTTGGTATGACAGAGATAGGTCTTTACTCAATGGGGCTACTACTTGCTCACACACCTATAAATGTGGCTTGTGGCTCGCTCTACAAAATAATGTTCCGTTTCGTTTCAGAAAAGGTTTGGTTAGGACAGAAAATACTACCTGTGATAAAGAAATTTATTGCAGCTGTACTTATGGTAGGAGTGCCATCATTTGCGTTGCTCTTCTTTATTTTGCCAGATCTTACTGCATTGCTTCTTGGCGAGGAGTGGAGAGTCTCAGGTGAATATATCCGCTTAATGCTCCCTTGGCTCTTGGCCTTTAGCATATCAAATGTAATAGATTTCCTTCCCGAACTCTTCAAACGCCAAGAGGGGCTACTTATATTTGAAATAGTGCATATTGTATCAAAGGTGATAGTACTTTCTGTTGGCATTTATCTCAACGATTTCTACATTACATTGTTGATGTATTTTGCTGTAAGTTTCCTTATCAAAACAATGGATAGCATTTGGTTTATCAGTTTGGCCTATTCGTATGACAAGGGAAAATTGAAGTCTAATCAAAATCTATAATTTTATGAAATTCCCAATTCTTAATTCGTTGCTAGATTTGGTTTACCCAAAACTTTGTGTTTGCTGTGGTGGCGTGCTTATGGAGGGTGAGGAGAATATCTGCCTTACTTGTCTTTATACTCTGCCACGTTCTTTAGAGAAGGACTTTGAAGACAACAAGGTAATGGATATATTTTTGGGTAGGGTGCGTCTAGAAAAGGCTTTTTCGTGGTGTCACTTCGAGAAGGAAACTTCGGTGCAAAACATTCTTCACCATATTAAGTATAAAGACAAAGACAAATTTGCAAGGCAAATAGGGGAGATTATGGCAAGTGAAATACCTGATTTCTTTACTGGTATTGATGCAATAGTGCCTGTGCCTTTGCATCCTAAAAAAGAGAGAATGAGAGGCTATAATCAGTCTGTGGAGATTGCGAAGGGTGTGCAAAAGGTTGTGGGTCTGCCTATATTTTCGCAGCTTCTAGAACGTACTCGTTTTAGTGAAACTCAAACTCATAAAAATAAGGAGGAACGTTGGAAAAATACAGAGGGACTTTTCTCTCTTGCTCCCAACGATGGTTTTGAGGGTAAACACCTTCTTCTTGTCGACGATGTGCTCACCACTGGCTCAACTGCCATCGCATGCCTCAAATGCCTCGAACAAATCCCAAATGTAAGATTGAGTTTTCTATCGTTAGCGTTTGGAGGATAGGAATGTCACTTGCTTAAATGCATATCTACGCTTCCCACCTTCCATATCTTCGATAATCAGGCGTCCGTCATTTTCCACATCTACAATTTTGCCGAGGAAGATGCCGTTTTCGTCTGCGTATTCTCTCATCTGCCCGTTGAAAAGTAGGTTGGTGAAGTAGTTTTCACGTAGTAGTCCTACGTTGGAATACACAAGCGAATATACCTTGTCAAACCTTTCGAGTATGCCTTGTAGGAGTTCTGGTACAGAAGTTTCTCTGCCTATAATGTTAAATAGTGAAATAGGGTTTGGAGCGTCGCTTTTAAATGTCTTTTGATTTACATTCAGCCCCAAACCTATAATGCAGGTGCTAATGCCTGCAGAGGTAAGGTTGTTTTCAATAAGAATACCTGCTATCTTATCTTCTTTGTAGTATATGTCGTTTGGCCATTTTATGCTGAAACCATCGGTATATGAGTTAAGCACATCTACTATAGCCACAGATATGGCTTGTGATATTAGAAATTGGCTCTTGATAGGAAGTTTTGTTGGGCGAAGCAATATACTGCAAAGAATGTTTTGCCCTGCTTCTGCTTCCCACACATTAGTGAGTTGTCCACGTCCTTTGGTCTGAAAAGACGTAGAAATCACAGTGCCCTCTTCTGGATCGCCCTCCATTATCAACCTTTGCAAATATGCATTGGTAGAGTCGCACTCGTTGATATGTATTATATTGAAATTCATCTCCTAATTACGGACAATGCACGCATTGTCCCTACAAATTACTCATTAAATACGCATACCTGCGATGCCTCGCTTTCGTTTTGCATGCGGTTTACAGCAGTAACAATGTATTTAAAGTGTAGCGGATTTTCGTTTTCAGGTATGATATACTCGGTTTCATTTCCCACGTATACTATGCGGCTAGCATCATATTGGTCTAGCACTTTTGCTCTATAGTCGCAAGAGTACACAATGTAGTACCACACTCCCTCAATTTCAGAACTAGACTTAGGTGCATCCCATTTAAGAATAGGTTTTTCTCCCATTAGTTCAAGTTGCACGTTCTCTGGTTGAGAAGGTGCCTTGTGGTTTAGTTTAGGGAAATTTGGTGCTATGGCATGGTGCTGGAAGTATGCTGTTTGCAAACTATCTTTATATTCATTTTTGTTTGCAAGAAGCATGTCGCCACTCCAAAAACAGTTGCCACCAATATTTTCTGCCACTCGGGTAGGGTTTAGTTTCTTGGCAATTTGGTCTTGGCTTCTGCTCACATCTTGACCAATATACATTTGCACATCTGGTGCTTTATTGTCTTTCCACCAGTGAAACAATGTTGTATAGTTTGCAGCTGGGTGACCTACTTCCCAATAAAGTTGTGGAATCATATAATCCACCCAACCACTGTTTGCCCAAAGTTGAGTGTCGGCGTATAGGTTGTCGTAGTTGCTTAGTCCGTTTGTTTCACTTCCAGTTTCGTCTTGTTGCTTGTTTCTATATATACCAAATGGACTAATGCCCAACTTCACGTATGGTTTTATAGCCTTAATGGTATCAGAAATTTCTTTAACAAGTTTGTTTACATTATCTCTACGCCAACGGTCTATTTCTCCTTGTTCATAGCCTTTGTTTAGACCATACTTTTTAAAGGTTTCGTTGTCTGGAAGTTTTAGACCTTGTATTGGATAAGGGTAGAAGTAGTTGTCCATGTGAAGACCGTCTATGTCGTATCTTTTTACGATATCGGCAATTACTTTCACAATATGTTCTCTACTTTCTGGCACCCCAGGGTTAAACAAAAGTTGGTTTCCGTATGAGAAAAACATATAACGTTTTTCATAGTAGATATGATGCCACACAAGTCTGTTTTTACTCTTGTTGGCATTGGCTCTATAAGGATTTACCCATGCGTGCAATTCCATAAAACGCTTGTGACATTCCTCTGTCATAAAGTGCAATGGGTCGAAGAATGGGTCTGGACTTTTGCCTTGCTCGCCAGTAAGGAATCTACTCCATGGCTCATATTCAGATTCGTAGAAGGCGTCTGCCTCTGGGCGCACCTGAAACAAAACCACGTTGATACCCAACTTTTGATATTCATCTAGTTGTTTTCTTATATACTCTTTCCACTCGTCAGAGGTAAGCTTTGGATACACATTATTATATATAGTATGCATCCACACTCCTCTAAACTCACGTTTAGGTGCTTTGTAGGCAGAGGTTACTTCCTGAATTTCCATCTGCGGAAGTTCTGCAATAAGGCTCACCGTGCTTGATGTAGCACGTGAAGCCTTTTTCTTCTTTGGCTTTGCCATTACTCCCGTGCACACAAGCACCGCAAGTAGTATAAGAAAAATACGATTCATCAATAGTATCTATTGTTGTAAATTATTGTCTAATTTTATAACCCTGTCTTTTTTATTCGGACATTGCACGCAATGTCCCTACACCTAAATAACTCCTAATTCCTAATTCCTAATTCCTAATTGTTGCACCGCAACTTCAAGTCGTCTTAAAGTTTCTTCTTTACCAATAAACTCGGTAATGTCAAACATGTGAGGACCTTTGCCTTCACCTACGATGCAAAGACGGAACGCATTCATCACTTGACCTGTGTGTTTGCCATTGTCTGCAATCCACTGCATCACTGCTTGTTCTGCGTTGTGTGCAGAGAAGTCTTCAAGACTTGCAAGGAATTCGCCTAGTGCGCGCATATCTTCTGGTGAATTTTCTTTCCAGCGTTTTGCGCGAGTCTTTTCGTCGTAGCTAGTTGGTGCCACAAAGAAGTAGTCGCAGTTTGCCCAAAGGTCTTTCACAAAGTTGCAACGAGCCTTGGTAAGTGCTACCACTTTTTCTACTTTCTCAGCATCTGCTTTAATTCCTTTTTCTTCTAGCATTGGCATAAATGCTGCAGCGATTTCGCTATCAGATTTTTGTTGTAGGTATTCGTGGTTGAACCATTTGCCTTTTTCGTAATCAAATTTAGCGCCACTTTTGCTCACACGTTTAAGTGAAAACTCGTTGATAAGTTCTTCCATTGTGAAGAATTCTTTATCTGTTTCGCCGTGCCATCCTAGTAGTGCAAGGAAGTTTACTACTGCTTCTGGGAAATAACCTGCTTCTCTATAGCCAGAAGATTTGTCTCCTGTTTTTGGGTCTACCCAGTCTAGTGGGAACACAGGGAAACCAAGTCTATCACCATCACGTTTGCTTAGTTTACCATTACCGTCAGGTTTTAGTAGTAGTGGTAGGTGAGCAAATTCTGGTCTTTCCCAACCAAAGTATTTATAAAGTAGCACGTGAAGTGGGGCAGAAGGCAACCATTCTTCACCACGGATTACGTGTGAGATTTCCATCAAGTGGTCGTCCACAATGTTTGCAAGGTGATAAGTTGGTAGGTCGTCTGCAGATTTGTAAAGTACCTTGTCGTCTAGGATAGAAGAGTTAATCTTTACTTCTCCACGAATAAGGTCGTTTACAATAATATCTTCGCCTGGTTCAATCTTTATTCTCACTACATAGTTTTCGCCTGCAGCTATTTTTGCATCTGTAGCTTCTTTGCCAAGCACTAGTGAGTTGTTCATCATCATACGTGTTTTGGCATCGTATTGGAAGTTTGCTATTTCTGCACGTTTAGCTTCTAGTTCGGCAGGGGTATCAAATGCTATATAAGCAAGGTCTTTGTCTAGAAGTTCTTTAACATAACCTCTATAAATATCTCTTCTTTCACTTTGTCTGCAAGTTGCCACACCGTTTTCAATGCCTTCGTCGAAACGAATGCCAAGCCATTCTAGTGATTCAATAATGTATTTTTCAGCTCCTGGCACAAAACGAGTAGAGTCGGTATCCTCTATTCTTAAAATCATTTTACCACCGTTTTGTTTTGCAAACAAATAATTGTAAAGCGCTGTACGAACTCCACCAATGTGCAGAGCTCCAGTAGGACTTGGTGCGAAACGCACTCTTACTTCTTTCATCATAAAAATTTATTTTCTATTTCGTTACTATTTATTACTATTGATATTTTTTTGCCCTGAATGGTATAAACTTGGTTCTCGCATTTTGACAACCTATTTATTATACTTCTCATTTGGGTCTCGTTCAACACTGTGCCTCCTTTGGTAGCATTCTTTTCTGCTATCTTTAGGGCAAGGTTTTTCTTTATTTCTGTTTTTACATCTTTCTCGTCGGCACACATTGCAATAAACTCTTCTAGTACTGCTTCTGCACTCACACCACTCATACTGTTTGGCACAGCCGTGATTTGATATGAGTGTTTGCCAAAGGTTTCAAATGTAAAACCTACCTCTTGTAGTTCCTCTTTTATTTCATTAAATATAAGGTCTTCTTTCACGTCTAGTTCCACTGCCTCTGGAAACAACAATGGACTACTGTGTACCTCTAGTAGTTGTAGTTCCTTTAGAGTCTCTTCAAAGTTTATCTGAAGACTTGCTCTATATTGGTCCACTACCTTCATGCCAGCACTCACAGGATATACAATATACTTGTTTTCGGTTTGTATCATTGGCACGGCACTATAGTCTTCTACTATCTCTAGTCTTGAAAACGTGCTTTCCACTCTAGACTCTTTCACTGTGTCTTTTGCCGCTGTGTAAAGACTTTCCCAGTTTTGCGCAGGCTTGCTAGATGTATATGTTCTTTCCGATATGGTGTGGAAAGGATTATAGTTTGGATTGTAACTCACCTTTGGTGGCGCCACATATTCCATAGGTTTGCCAGTGAAGGCAGGAATATCTGGTGCATCATCTTGGTCGAAGTCGATACTTGGCACAGAGTTCGATTTGCCTAGTGCTTCTTTCACGCTAGCCGATAGGATAGGGAAGATAGACTTCTCATCTTCAAATTTTACTTCTGTTTTTGTAGGGTGGATATTCACATCTATCTTGTCTGCATCTACCTCAAAGAATATAAAGTAGGCAGGTTTCACATCTGGCATAAGTAGTTTGTCGTAAGACATACTTATTGCCTTGTGAAAGTATGGATGTTGAATATACCTATTATTAACAAAAAAGAATTGAGGACAATTTCTCTTTAGTGCAGACTCTGGTGTGCCGATGTACCCAGAAATCTTACCCAATGTTGTCTCTATAGATATAGGTAATAGTTTTTGGTTCCACTTTGTTCCAAATAGTGAACAAATGCGTTGCAACCTGTTTTCTTTTGGCAGATTGAACACTGTCTTGTCGTTGTGAACTAAAGTGAAACTAATCTGTGGGTGTGCAAGTGTTATTTGTTCAAACACAGATACTATATGCCTAAACTCAGTATCGTTTGGTTTAAGGAACTTTCTGCGGGCAGGCACATTATAAAATATATCCCTCACGGTAATGTCTGTACCTTTAGGACATTGGATGCACTCTTGACATACTAGGTCGGCTGCTGTATATTCCACTCTTGTGCCTAAAGTGTCTTCTTCTCTTCTAGTTCTTACCTCTACAAATGCCACCGCAGAGATAGAAGCAAGCGCCTCACCTCTAAATCCCATAGTTGAAAGTGCAAAAAGGTCGTTCACATCGGCAATCTTCGATGTTGCGTGAGGCTGAAATGCCATTACAGCATCGTCGGCAGACATACCTTTACCATTGTCTATTATTCTAATGGAAGTTCTGCCTGCTTCTTTAATGTAAATATCAATTTTTGTAGCACCTGCGTCTATAGAGTTTTCCACAAGTTCCTTCACCACAGAAGAAGGGCGTTGCACCACCTCTCCTGCAGCAATTTGGTTTGATACTACTTCAGGTAATATGTGTATTATATTTTCAGACATAATTTATAAATAGGTAAACACCCACTATGATAATACCTACAATGATGCCTAGTCTCATTTTTGAGTTCTTCTCGGCTCTTGTGTCTTCTAGACTTTCTCTAAACTTACCACGAATAGAATCCTCAAATGAGTGCTTTCTTTTGTTTTCGCACTCCATTTCTAGTTCTTTACGCACTCTCTCCTCCGACTGTTGCAGTCTTTCTTTATGCTCGTCGTAATATCTAGGTTTTAGATTAAATTGTCGTGGTTTTCTTATCTTAAATAATCCCATAAATTTTAATTTATTTGAATATTACGTAATGCTTTCGCATTACGTGATTACAGGCGTCGCTCGGCAATGCTTAAGCAAGCTTATCATTGCTCTCACTAGCACTGTAATTGAACAAATATCGGGCAGTGGTCTGAATGCACCACGTGTTGCCAGATTTCTGCTTTCACAAGTTTATCTCTTAGTGGTTCAGATGCCATGTGGTAGTCTATTCTCCAACCAGCATTTCTACTTCTAGAGTTGAATCTGTAGCTCCACCAACTATATTGTTCGGCACGGTCATCAAACACCCTAAAGGTATCAATCATTCCACTTTCAAGAAACTCAGTTACCCAGTCGCGTTCTTCTGGCAAGAAACCAGACACACCCTTTTGTCTTTCTGGGTGATTAATATCTATAGGTGTGTGAGCAATATTGTAGTCTCCGCAAACAAGGATATTAGGTCTTTCCTTTCTTAGTTCGTCAATAAAGACTTTGAAGTCTGCAAGAAACTCCATTTTAAATGCTTGACGCTCGTCGCCAGATGTACCCGAAGGAATATACACACAGATAAGAGTAAAATCGCCAAAGTCGGCTCTTATTACCCTGCCTTCTGAGTCGTACTTAGGATTACCCATGCCGTAAACCACATTGTCTGGTTTCACCTTAGTAAATATAGCCACTCCGCTATAACCCTTTTTCTCTGCACAAGTATAGTAGCAGTTAAATCCAAGTTCTTCAAAAGCCTTTGTGTCTATTTGGTCGGCTTGTGCTTTTGTTTCTTGTAGGCAAAGCACATCAAAATCACTCTCGCCCACCCAAGAAATAAGGCCTTTGCCTATAGCCGCTCTAATGCCGTTTACGTTATAAGAAACTATTTTCATTTTCTAATTTGGTTTTCTTTTACCTTTTTAAATAGTTCAGAAGCGAAAACTAGATTGTCTAGGTTTTCATTGTTTGAAGTAAAGATAGTATCCTTGCTACCTTCCCAACCTTTTTCACCTTTGTGAATGAAAAGGATTTTGTCTCCAATCTCCATCACAGAGTTCATATCGTGAGTGTTCACAATAGTAGTAATATTGTTTTCACGAGTAATCTCTTGTATAAGTTGGTCTATAGTAAGAGAAGTCTTAGGGTCTAGACCAGAGTTTGGTTCGTCGCAGAAAAGGTAGGTAGGTTCAAGCACGATAGCACGAGCAATAGCCGCACGTTTTTGCATACCACCACTTATCTCAGAAGGGAATAGTTTTGCAGCATGAGAAAGTCCCACACGGTCCAAACAAAATGCTACACGTTTTTCCCATTCTTTTCTGGTTTTGTCAGAAAACATCTCTAGTGGGAAACGTACATTTTCTTCCACTGTCATAGAGTCGAATAGGGCAGAACCTTGGAAAAGCATACCAATTTCTTGTCTTAAAAGAGCAGTTTCTTTGTTAGACATTTTTGTGAAGTCTCTTCCGTTGTATAGGATTTGACCCTTGTCCACTTGGTGAATGCCAATCACACTTTTCATTAGCACTGTCTTACCAGAACCACTTTGACCAATAATAAGGTTGGTTTTGCCTGCCTCAAAGGTAAAAGAAATGTCTTTAAGCACTTCTTTACCATTAAATGATTTATATACGTTGCGAACTTCTATCATACCAATAAAATATCAGTTAATAATACATTAAGTAGTAGAATAATGATACTACTATTTACCACAGCATTTGTACTTGCTTTACCCACGTCTAGTGCACCGCCGTATGCATAATATCCATAGTAAGACGAAACAGACGAAATCACAAATGCAAAGAAAAGTGATTTAATAATAGAGTATGTCACATAGAAAGGTTCAAATGCATATTGAATACCTATCACATATTTTGATGGAGAGATAATTCCAGAGAATGAAATTAAATAACCACCCAAAATACCCACAAACATACTAAATATTACTAGCACAGGCATAATGGTAACAAGACCTAAAATCTTAGGTAAGATTAAATAGTTTGGAGCATTCACACCCATTATCTTTAGAGCGTCGATTTGCTCGGTGATACGCATTGTACCAATCTCAGATGCAATATTAGAACCAACCTTACCAGCCAAAATCAAACAAAGGATGGTAGATGAGAATTCCAAAAGAAGTGTATCACGAGTGGTTAGACCAGTTACATAGTCTGGAAGCAAAGGGTTTTCTGTGTTAAGCACCATTTGCATAGTAATCACCGCCCCAATAAAGAATGAAATGATAATAACGATACCCAATGAATCGATACCCAATTTCTCCACCTCTTTCACATATTGTTTGCCTAGCAAACGCCATCTTTGTGGAAGTTTAAACACTCTTTGCATAAGCAGTGAGTATCTTCCTACGTGTTCTATTATATTCATAATTTTAGGTTTAATTTACAATACTACAATTAAAAGACATTAAACTTCTCAACAGCAAAACTTCCATCCTTTTTGTCAACTACTAAAACATAGTATCCTTTATTTAGATTTGGAAGAGTGCCCCCTTGTTTAATGGTGCAATAATTTCTACCGCTAATGTCAAAAATTGAAACTTGTATAGCTTCGTCCCAAATTTCTGGATTTATTTGATTTCCGTTTAGTACAGAAATATTGTCTGCGTTAGTTTCGTCTATAGCAGTGTCTGTTTTTTCTTTAGTGTATAAATAAACTACATAGTTGAATGGATACTCTGTGTCTTTACCAATTTTCATCCAATCCCCGTTTACTAGCAACCATTGATTGTCTGCAAGTGTTACATTATTATAACCTTCTATATATCTCTCAATAGGAAGAGCAAATTTTGTCTCACTCTTGTAACAAAATTCTACAAATATGGCCTCGCCTGTAGAAACAACAGGTTTATCAAGTTTATGTAGATGCATACCAGGGTACTTCACCATTTCAGCATTTGCTTGATACAAGACTTCGTCTCCACATTTCACTACAAATTCTACTGTAGTATTAGGGTTTACGACAAAAGCAGATATATACTCAATGCTTTCTCCTTCTTCCAACTCATAGGCAACTAGTCCAATTGTAGGAACATTTCCTTGCTCATACCCAAAACTACCAGTAACTCCAGTTTTAGAGTATGTGTAAACATTGTCTATATCATCAGTAGATACAGATTCATTCCAAGATACACATTTTTTAGAAATATGTGGGTCTTTATAACTTACCCAAAAACATCCATCTTGGTTCCAAGATGTACCCCAAGTGTTTTTCACAAGCCATGCACCTTTTGTGTCGTCCCAACCAATAATGCTTATAGCATGATTAGGTTCATCAGTACCTGTGTACTTATAAATGCTACCTTCCACAAAAATATCTTCGTCTAGGTTAATAGAAGCAAAAACAGAACCATATTCCATAATAGCTTCCTTAATAGCTGTGGCATCATTGCTAGGAAGTTCACTCGAACTTAGCACAAACTCGTGAATATTTTCTTTTGTGTAAGCAATACATTCTGAAGATGAAAGCTCCAATTTAGGAGCGTCCTTTTGGTAAACAGGAGTTTTAAGCATACAGTTCATAGCAATTGCGATAGCCTCGTTGCCTCCAGAAGTGGTAGTAATACCATCAAAACCTAGTTCGTCTGCACAAGTTACGTATACAATAGGAGCAAGGTCTCCACTTATAGAATTGTTTTTGTGGAATAAAGCTTGAGCCACATCACAAGCAGTATATGCCCAGCAACAACCAGTACGTCCTTGGTCTTTACAAGGAAGTATAATACCAAGTTCTCTTGAGTCATACTTAACAGGAAGAGTACTTCTCTTGTGTGTTACACTGTAGTCGTGAAAATTGAATGGAGCAGGAGTGTATGCAAATGCAGAAAAGCACAAAGCAACGCTCGCTAGTAAACTAATAAATTTTTTCATAATTATAATTGTTTATTTTTTTATTTCAGGATAAGCAATTCTTGTGTGATAAATATTTTTCAATTTTTCCTTAAGTATTTCTTTAGCCTCGCCAAGTTCCTTAAGTGTAATAGGCGCTCTGTCTAGGTAATGTTCTATCACTTGTGTGTCCACAATTTTATCCACAAGTTTATTTATGCTTTCGTCGTTGTATTCAGGCAGACTTCTAGAAGCCGCTTCCACAGCATCGCAAATCATCACAATAGCCTGTTCCTTTGTATAAGGATTTGGTCCGATATAACTAAATTTTTCTATATTGACATCTTCATCAGGGTGTTCGTTTACATATTGGTTGTAAAAATATCTAGTAACACTCTTGCCATGGTGTGTTTCAATAAACTCAATAATGCTCTTTGGCAGACCAAAGTCTTTAGCAATCTTCACGCCATCTTTCACGTGATTTGTTATGATAATAGAACTTTCCTCAGCATTTAGTTTGTCGTGAGGATTGTTGCCCTTAGCCTGATTTTCCACAAAGAAAGGAGGGTTGCTTATCTTGCCCACGTCGTGATATAGCGCACCAGCTCTCGCAAGTAGCGGATTTGCACCTATCTTGTTTGCAATCTCCACTGCCAGATTAGACACCTGAGTACAATGTTGGAAAGTACCAGGAGCAGTTTCTGAAAGTTTTCTCATAAGTGGAGTGTTTATATCACTCAGTTCAATAAGTCTTACGTTAGAGATAAATCCAAAAATTTGCTCAATAATGTAGATAAGAGGATAAGCAAAAAGCAATAAAAGCCCGTTGATAGCAAAGAAAACAAAGTTTATCCAGTTTATCTCAAAAATACTAGAGTCGGATGTTAGTCCATAACCCAAGAAGAACAAACAATAAGAACAAATGATAAAAATAACAGTTCTCACAAGTTGCGAACGTTGCGACAAATCTCTAAGTGTACTAACAGTTACCATACCCGCTGTAGCCTGCAATAGTACAAACTCAAAAGGAGAAGGTACCACTATAGACGAGATGAAAATGGTAATGTAGTTTGCATAAAGAGCCGTTCTAGTATCAAAAAACGTACTCACTATAATAGGCAAAATAGCAAACGGGATAATATAAATCAGAGCAGGCGATGCGTATGTAATCAGAAGAGAAGTACCCCCGCAAAATGCAACAATCATAAGAAGCAGTAGGGTCACAATTCTTTTACTGTTGTAATATTGCTTTCTAAACAATCTTAAATATACATAAAACAACACCATCAAACAAACAATAAGCAGCGAACGACCAATTAGAAGTTTAGAACGTTCGTTGAAAGTTTGTCCTTGTTTAATGTCTTTTTCCTTGCTCAGAGAATTAAGAATTTTAGCCTTTTCTTCGGTAACAATATCCCCGCGGTCTATAATTCTTTCACCCATTTGTACCATACCCTCAGAAATAGAAATATTGTTGATGCGTTCCGTTTTTACCATATTTGTGGTATTTGCATCATAAATCACATTAGGAGTAATGTACGATTCTATCTTCCAAAGAGAAAGCCATTGAGTGCTAATATTTGCAGGCAGATTCTTTTTCAGTTCAGCAAATGCAGAAGTAGGAGAGTAGATATTTTCCACAGATTTAGCAGAAGTAATCATGTTTCTCTTTAACATAATGGTGCTATCTTTACTAGAAGTAGCAACCTTCATATCCCCCACAGAAATAATCCCATTGTTGTAAATGTCTTTCAACTTAGTTCTAATATAACTTAAAGCAATAGAATCTTCCTTTGTAAGTGTATATTCGCTTTTAAGTTTGTTTTCTAACTTAGTCAAATTCTCAATCTCAGAATTATAAACAGTTGAGTCAAAATCAAAGTATGAAGCAGAAGTTTCAATATCTCTTCTTTCTATTGCAAGGTCATTAGAGGTCTTGTAAATAGGGAAGTCAAATGGGGCAGTCAAAAGATCGTTTTGCCATGGCTTACCAATCTCAAACTGAAAAGGGTCTAGTGAAGTTGTAGGCAATAAAAGTATTATTGCTACTATGGAAATAACAAACAACCCGTTTTTGTAAATTTCAGACCATATTTTTTGAGTTTTTTTGCTCATATAGTATGCGTGTTAATTTAGTCTGCAAATATAGTGAAATATTAGTAATTTTTATTAAATTTGCACCTTATAATATAAGAATTAACATTATGAAAGACGAAAAAGTTAAAACACAATTAAATATTGAGATTCCAGCAGACCTAGAAGAAGTGTATTCAAATCTTGCAGTAATAGCACATTCGTCAAGTGAATTTGTGCTTGATTTCATTAGAGTTATGCCAAATATGCCAAAATCTAAGGTGAAATCTAGAGTAATAATGAATGCC
>JAXJWL010000164.1:0-2462 GCA_036308065.1 Paludibacteraceae bacterium | reverse complement strand
TATTGGTGAGTTTGCTTCCATTTATGTGGGAGAAGTTCTAGTAGTTCTTCGTCAGATGTCTTTTGCATGTATGGCATCTTGGCGATGATAAAGTTTAGATAGTCGCGGGGATTTACATCATGTGCCTTGCAGGTTGCCAATAGCGAGCAAACCACACTCATATTTTCGGCGGCTTCATTGTTTCCACAAAATAAGTAGTTTTTGCGACCTAAGGTTATTGGACGGATTGCGTTTTCTGCAAGGTTGTTGTCTATATGGATGCGACCATCATTTAGGTAACGCATCATATTGTTCCAACGTGTGTAAGCATACGTAATAGCTTTGCCGATAAGACTACTAGGACTATATTTTACACCCTCTGTTTCCATCCAGACTTTTAGTGCATCCATAATTGGTTTTGCCTTCTGTTGGCGTTCCGCTAAACGACGTTCTACGTCATAACCTTTTTCTTTACACTCTTGCTCTATACGATAAAGAAGTTGTATTTCTTTAAGTGCGTGCTCTGCCATTGCTTTGTTTTCTGTTAGCGCTTGCTCAAAATGTCTGCGTATATGCGCCATACAATTCACTAACAGCACACAGTCTCGGGTCTTAAAAGCTGCTTCGTAGCCTTCAAAACCATCACATTGAAAATATCCTTTAAAATCTTTAGTTAACTCCTCAATCACCTTTCCACTGCGGGACCCTTTGTTGTAGTGGAAGAGTACCAACCGCTGTTCTACCGCTCTTACTAACCAAAGATATTCTTTATTGGTCTTTTGCTTTTCTTTATCAACCACTGGCACCGTAGTTTCATCGCCTTGCAAGTAATCGGATTTCATAATTTCCGATTTTAAAACCTCGTAAAGCGGTTTTAAGAGTTCTACCGTAGGTTTAAACCATCCTGCAAGTGTACTTTCGCTAATCTTAAAACCTAAATGTTTAAATTCCTGGATTTGGCGATAAAAAGGTAAGTGATATTCATATTTTTGAAGAAGAATTTCACTCAAGAGCGTAGGTCCAGCAATGCCTTTATATATAGGTAATAGTGGCATAGAAGCTATCTCTATTGCTTTTTTTCCCGCAGGTGGAAGTGAAGTATTATCTTTTAGTCCATATTTTGGACGGATAATTTCTTTTACATACAATTGACCAGGTTTGTGTTCAACAACTCTTGTAATCTCTTCACCTATCTTTTTATAGAGATTAAGATCAATGTTCTCTGGTTCTATTACCACACGCTCTAAAACAGGAAGTTCTTCTATCATCTTTCTGTTTTTACGTTCTTGTTTCTTGTCTTGTGTACTCTGGGTAATAGAAGCGACAGCCTCATCGCGAGCTTGTTGAACTTCTGCTGCACCAGCAAGAAACTCATCATCAAATAGTGTGAGTTGATTGGGATCGTATTTTGCAAGTTTCTCTGATTTTCTGCCAAAGAGTTGACGATTTAGCCATGCAACCTGTGCAGTTAACTCATCAATGCGTTTTTGTAAGTTTGTATTGGTCTGTTGTAAAGAGATGTTTGTTTCAGACAACGAAGAAATAGTGCTGTTTAGAGCACCAATTGTTTGTAGTAAAACCTCTTTTTCTTGCATTGCCTTATCTTTAAATCGTACATAAAGATACAAAAAATCTGGCACATGACCAAAGAAAAAGAGGTCTATTTTTATAAAGAATAAGTGTTCCTTTCGGCTCTCAACCGCTTTAAACGCATATCGGCAGATTCTTGAATACCCTCTACCATTAGTACCAAATCTCGCCATTCCATAGGGTAAGATTTAGATGCTTCATCGTAAGAAGGAAGTTTAAAACGTCCTGCCTCAAGGCGTTTTACATACATAACCAACCCTCCATCTTCTGCGTGTAGAAGTTTCATTAGTTTCTTGTCGCTACCGATAAAAATAAAAACATCACCATGCTTTATATTCTGTCCCATACGCTCATGGATAACACCACACAGTGAACTCATTCCTTTGCGCATATCCGTCTTCCCCGGACAAAGAAAATAACGCATTGTATCATTTAGGCAAAACATGGCTGTATGAATAAGACGTTATTAACTTCACTGCACTAGACTCCATTCCAATTGGAACATAAACTTTAACTCCGTTTGGGAAAATTACAGTTAATCTACTTGCTGTTTGAATAACATTATTACATTTTGCATGAGAGATGCTTACTGGAGCTAAAGTCTCTTCTGGTTTTAGAGGGTTAGGTTTTTCACTTTGGTATCTGCGTCTCCATTTTGAGAATGTGGAATGATTAATCTTTTCCTGACGTAAAAACTGCATTATCCCCAAACCGCTCTCTTGAATCTTTCGTTGTATAGATTCAAATTCTTCTCTTGTCATAAATTTAATAGTTATAGTTCTAGCAATATTGCGTTCGCAAAGTTCCACCAAAACTACAACTATTACAACGGGGAGTTCGTCGGTGGGTTACGATTATTACGTATCTAACAAGTTTCCAGATAGTAAAGAAGC
>JAXJWL010000163.1:0-1468 GCA_036308065.1 Paludibacteraceae bacterium | reverse complement strand
TGCGAAAGCCCACGAGTCTTAATCTCAATCTGACGTACTTTTTTTAATAATTCAGTTGTTTCCAATTCTAACTAATTAGGAATGTGGAATTAGGAATGTGGAATTAATCCAGAATTCCTAATTGTGAATAAATTTTATATATAACATATCACACAAGTGCAACAACATATATTGTTAACATTAGGGAATAATGTGGAATGAGGAATGAGGACGTATTGATGAACGTAGTGAATAATTAAGAACTACTATTTTTTCATTCCTAATTCCTAATTCCTAATTCCTAATTTTTTAAGGTACTTCGACGATATTTAGGATCTCAGAAATAACATCTTCGGTGGTGATATTATTCGCTTCGGCTTCGTAGGTTAGGCCGATACGGTGACGAAGCACATCGTGACAAACGGCACGCACGTCTTCTGGAATCACGTAACCACGGTGTTTGATGAATGCGTAAGCGCGAGCTGCAAGAGCAAGGCTGATAGATGCACGAGGAGAACCACCAAATGCAATCATACCTTTAAGGTCTGTTAGGCCGTATGCTTGTGGGTCGCGAGTAGCGAATACAATATCAAGGATGTATTTTTCGATTTTTTCGTCTAGGTAGATTTCACGTACTACTTTGCGTGCTTCGATAATTTCTTCTGCTTTAAGAAGAGGTTTGATTGGTTCTGGTTTAGCACCAATGTTTTGACGAATGATAAGGCGTTCTTCTTCAAGACGTGGATAAGAAACTACCACTTTAAGCATGAAACGGTCTACTTGCGCTTCTGGTAGTGGATATGTACCTTCTTGTTCAATAGGGTTTTGTGTAGCAAGTACTAGGAATGGTTCGTCTAGTTTGTAAGTAGTATCTGCTAGGGTCACTTGACGCTCTTGCATGGCTTCTAGTAGAGCAGATTGCACTTTAGCAGGAGCACGGTTGATTTCGTCGGCAAGTACGAAGTTTGCAAAGATAGGACCTTTTTTCACTACGAATTCTTCGTTTTTTTGACTATAAATCATAGTACCTAAAACGTCGGCTGGTAAAAGGTCTGGAGTAAATTGGATACGGCTATATTTGCTATCTACAAGTTGTGCTAGAGTTTTAATTGCTAGTGTTTTTGCTAGACCTGGCACACCTTCTAGAAGTACGTGACCGTCTGACAACAAGCCTATTAACAAAGATTCTACTAAGTGTTTTTGACCTACGATTACTTTATCCATTCCCATGGTAAGCACATCTATAAAGGCACTTTTTTGCTCAATGCGAGCATTTAATTCTCTAATGTCTACTACTTGACTCATATATTTTTATTTTGGTTATTTGTCATTTAACTGATGTGTAGGGACGTCTGCGTGCTGTGTCCGTATTACGTGTAGCGTCTGTGTTTAGATATTTCGTTTCACACGTTTGAAATTTACAAACGCAAAGATAGATATTTGTAAAACGATAACACAATTCTATATTTTAAAAAGTTAAAATGAAATG
>JAXJWL010000162.1:0-9034 GCA_036308065.1 Paludibacteraceae bacterium | reverse complement strand
GTGTAATGAAATGAATTGGCAAGTTTCATAAAGTTCTTCTACAGAGTCAAGAGCTTTAACACCGTCATTTTCAATTACTTCTTTAGGGCAGTAAGCGTCAAATGCGTAGATTTCCATTCCGAAACCTTTAGCTACGCGAGCCACGTTTCTACCTACGTTACCGTAAGCGTGGATACCTAGTTTTTTGCCCATAAGTTCTGTGCCTGAAGTACCGTTGAATAGGTTACGTACAGCATAAACCATAAGACCTAGAGCAAGTTCAGCTACTGCGTTAGCGTTTTGACCTGGAGTGTTCATAACTACTACATTAGCAGCAGAAGCAGCTTGTAGGTCAACGTTGTCGTAACCAGCACCAGCACGAACTACTATTTTAAGTTGTTTAGCAGCTTCGATAACTTCAGCGTCAATAATATCACTACGGATAATGATAGCGTCAGCGTCTACAACTGCGTCTAAAAGTTCTTTTTTATCAGTGTATTTTTCTAGAAGGGCCATTTCGTAGCCTGCTTCGTCTAATACTTGTTTGATACCATCAATAGCTACTTTAGCAAATGGTTTTTCTGTTGCAACTAAAACTTTCATGTCTTATGCGTGTAATTTTTCAAATTCGTTAATGCAATCAACTAATGCTTGTACGCTTTCGATAGGAAGAGCGTTGTAGGTAGAAGCACGGAAACCACCAACTGAACGGTGACCTTTGATACCAACCATACCTCTTTCAGTAGCAAATTTCATGAAGTCAGCTTCAAGATCTTTGTATTCTTCTTTAAGTACGAAGCAGATGTTCATTAATGAACGGTCTTCTTTGTTTGCAGTACCTACGAACATTTTGCTGTTGTCGATAGCATTGTAAAGAAGTTCAGCTTTAGCAATGTTTTTCTTTTCGATTTCAGCAAGACCACCTTGAGCTTTCAACCATTTTAGAGTTTGAAGAGCTGTGTAGATAGGAAGTACTGGAGGAGTATTGAACATAGAACCGTTGTCGATATGTGTTTGATAGTTAAGCATAGTAGGGATGTAACGGCTTACTTTGCCTAACACGTCGTTGCGGATGATAACGAAAGTAACACCTGCAGGAGCAAGGTTCTTTTGAGCACCACCATAGATAACAGCATATTTAGTAACGTCTAGTGGACGAGAGAAGATATCAGAAGACATATCAGCTACTAATGGAACTGGAGAGTCAATGTCTTTTCTAATTTCTGTACCGTAGATAGTGTTGTTTGTAGTGATGTGGAAATAGTCTGCGTCAGCAGGAATTTCGTAATCTTTAGGAATGAAAGTGTAGTTTGCGTCAGCAGATGAAGCTACTTCAACAACTTCACCGAAACCTTTAGCTTCTTTCATTGCTTTTTTTGCCCAAACACCAGTGTTTAGGTATGCTGCTTTCTTTTCTAATAGGTTGAATGGAAGCATACAGAATTGTAGGCTAGCACCACCACCTAAGAAAATGATTGAGTAATTTTCTGGAATACCTAGAAGTTCTCTCATAAGAGCTTCTGCTTCGTCTAATACTGGTTGAAAGTATTTAGCACGGTGGCTAATTTCTAGGATTGATAAACCTTCACCTTGGAAATCTAAAACTGCTTTTGCTGTGTTTTCAATTACTTCTTGAGGAAGAATAGAAGGTCCAGCGTTAAAATTATGTTTTTTCATGTCGCTATAAGTTAAATATCTTATTTTTTAGAAAGTGCAAAGATACTAAAAATTATCTATTTGTGTATTGTTTTTCGTAATATTTTGTATAATCACCAGAAGTTACGTTGTTTAACCACTCTTCATTTTCCAAATACCAGTCTACAGTCTTTTCTAGACCTTCGGCAAATTGAAGTGATGGTTCCCAACCTAGTTCGTCACGAAGTTTGGTAGGGTCGATAGCATAACGTAAGTCGTGACCTGCGCGGTCTGATACGAATGTGATAAGTTTTTCAGAAGTTCCAGGTTCTCTACCTAGTTTTTTGTCCATTACTTGGCATAGAAGACGGATTAGGTCAATGTTTGTCCATTCGTTGTGACCACCTATATTATATGTTTCACCTAATTTACCATTGTGGAAAATAGTGTCGATAGCACGAGCGTGGTCGTTTACCCAAAGCCAGTCGCGTACGTTTTCACCTTTACCATAGATAGGAATAGGTCTGTTGTTTTTAATATTGTTGATTGAAAGTGGAATAAGTTTTTCTGGGAAATGGTTTGCTCCATAGTTGTTTGAGCAGTTTGACATTACCACAGGCAGACCGTATGTGTGGAAATAAGCACGTACAAAGTGGTCTGAACTAGCTTTAGAAGCTGAATATGGACTACGTGGGTCGTATGCTGTTTTTTCGGTGAAATAACCTTCTTTGCCTAGAGAACCGTAAACTTCGTCGGTAGAAACGTGATAGAAACGTTTACCTTCGTAGTTGCCTTTCCATAGGTTGCGAGCAGCGTTAAGTAGGTTTGCAGTACCCATTACATTAGTGCGAATAAATGCAAGTGGGTCTGTGATAGAACGGTCTACGTGAGATTCTGCTGCAAGGTGGATAACACCGTCAAATTGATATTCTTGGAAGAGATTTTCTATAAATTCAGTATCGGTGATGTCGCCTTTAATGAATTGATAGTTTGGAAGATCACAAATGTCTTTTAGGTTTTCTAAGTTGCCTGCATAGGTAAGTGCGTCTAGGTTGTAGCACATGTAGTTTGGATACTTAGTCACAAAAAGACGAATAACGTGCGAGCCGATAAAACCAGCAGCGCCAGTGATTAAAATTTTCTTATCCATATTATTTTATATTGGTATATTTAAATTCTTAACTCCTAATTGCCTAACGGCGATTTTGCTCTCGCTCGGCATAGTTCAAACAAGTTTGACTCTGCTCTCGCTTACTCGCAAAATTCCTAATTAGTTACGGGTTGTATTCCAAAAGCCACGCATCCTTAAATTGAGGATATTTTTTGGCAATTTCTTGCAAACCTATATTTCCTAAATCCTCTGTTTCGTAACTATCAGCAATAATTCTAAATCTATTGTCTGAATACACTATCTTGCTGTCTTTTAGGGTTTTAGGTAGGTTGCTTAAAAACTTAAGTGCTTTGGCTTGTGTATTGAAACTTCCAATAACAGCGTGGAATGGTGTGCAAACCACTTCTTCTTCAACTTCTGGTGTAATAACCACTTCTTCAAGTGCAGTGATAGGCACAAATGTAGCACGATATACCACTTGTTTTTGGTTGAAGTTTACAGGAATAAGTAGTAAAAGAAGAATTGCTGCTACACATGCAATAGCATAATTGAATACTCTTGTGGTTTTTACTTCTTTTTCTTCTTGTTTTGCTTTTACTTTTTCTGTTAGAGAAATAGTGTTGCTACTTATTTCTGGGAAGTAAAATGTTTGTAAACCAAATGCGCTTTTAAGTAGATTGTTGCTTTGAGCTGGCTCAAAACTTACTTTCTCTGCGTTTAAATGGAATGTACCAATGTTTGCAAAAGAAAGATGTTTAAATGTTTTAAGAGTAGTATTTAGTTTTTCTACTTTTTCAGCTATGTAGTTATTGGCCTCGATTAAACTCAATCCTTCTGATTTAGCAATTTCTTGTGCTAAAAGTCCGTCGTTGTATGTTAAATCTGGGTTGAAACCAATAGTTCTGCTAGGAGGTAGTAGATAACCATTTTCCATCTGAGCAGATTCTTCAGATGCTACGAAGCCACCGAAAGCAGGAATGACAACAAAGTCATGCTTTCTGAGTAGGTTTTCTATATGGTTTTCTAATTTTTGCATTAACTGCAAAGTTAAATTAAAAAAAGCAAATAAACTAATGAAATAGTAAATAAATTATCAACAAATACAAAAAAGAGGTTGATAAAAATCAACCTCTTCGTTTATTGTAGTTTAAAATTATTCAGCTACTACATTAACAGTGATTTCTGCGCTAACTTCGCGGTGAAGTTTGATAGCAACTTTAACAGTACCAAGTTCTTTGATAGCTTCTCTAAGAGCGATAGTACGTTTGTCAATGCTAATGCCTTGTTTTTCTAGTTCTTCTGCGATTTGCATAGAAGTTACAGAACCGAATACTTTACCAGCTTCGCTAGCTTTAGCAGCGATAGTGATGTTAGCTTCGTTAAGTTTAGCTGCAAGTGCTTCAGCGTCAGCTTTAATTTTAGCTAATTTGTGAGCACGTTGTTTAAGATCTTCTGCTAATACTTTTTCTGCAGAAGGAGTAGCTAGGATAGCTTTACCTGTAGGGATTAAAAAGTTACGACCATATCCGTCTTTAACTGTAAGGATATCATCTTTGTATCCTAATCCGTGTACGTCTTCTTTTAATATAATTTTCATAACGTGTCTCCTTTTAATTATTTCATCATATCGGTTACGTAAGGAAGCAATGCTAAGTGGCGTGCTCTCTTAACTGCTTGTGCTATTTGACGTTGGTATTTCAATGAAGTACCAGTGATGCGACGAGGAAGGATTTTACCTTGCTCATTTAAGAATTTTTTCAAAAATTCTGGATCTTTGTAATCGATATATTTAATGCCTAGTTTTTTGAAACGGCAATATTTTTTCTTCTTTGTATCCACTGATTGTGGAGTCAAGAAACGGATTTCAGATTGATTCTGTGCCATGGTTTATGTCTCCTTATTAAGCTTCAACGTTAGACTTAGTGTTGTTACCAACTTTTTTTCTTCTCTTTTCTGCGTATTCGATAGCGTATTTTTCCATTTTTACGGTTAAGAAACGTAAAATACGTTCGTCACGACGGAATTGTGTTTCTAGGTTTGCGATAACTTCTGGTTCTGCGGTGAACTCAAATAGTTGATAAAAACCTGTAGATTTTTTTTCAATAGGGTAAGCAAGTTTGCGTAAACCCCAGTTTTCTTCATTCAAAATAGCTGCACCAGCGTTTGTTAGTACAGTTTTGAACTTTTCGACCGCTTCCTTCATCTGAGCGTCAGATAAAACGGGAGTCAAAATGAAAACGGTTTCGTAGTGGTTCATAATGTCCTTTGTTTTAAATTGTTAATAATTAATTGTTTAGTGCTTTTACGAAAAGCGGTGCAAAGATACGACAAAAATTTTAATTAAACAAATGTTTTTTATATGAGAAATGAAAACTTTAATAATTTGATATTGACGCAGAAAAATGTATTTTTGTAGGCTTAATTTTATTAGACTAAAACTTAAATAATTATGGCAAAAAAAGAAGGCGTAAGAAAATTGTTTGACAATATAGCTCCCGATTACGATAAACTGAATCATATTCTTTCTTTAAACATTGATAAAGGTTGGAGAAAAAAGGCGGTGCGCAATTTGGTAGATACGCAAGAACCGCTAAAGGTGCTTGATGTGGCATGTGGAACTGGCGATTTTACTATTGAAATTGCACAAAAAGTGGCAAAAGGTAGCGAAGTGATTGGCGTGGATATTTCTGAGGGAATGATGGCAGTGGGTAGAGAAAAAATAAAGAAAGCAGGCGTTTCTGCCGAACTTTTTGTGGCAGATTGTGAAGATTTGCCATACTCTGATAATACTTTCGACCGTATTTCAGTAGGTTTTGGTGTGAGAAATTTTGAGCACTTAGAACTGGGCTTAAGCCAAATGTGTAGGGTGTTAACTCCTGGTGGTAAGCTAGTTATATTGGAACTTTCTGTGCCATCAAATGCTTTTATTCGTTGGTGTTATAAACTTTATTTCTTGAAAATTTTGCCTGCCATTGGTGGTATGATTTCAGGAGATAGGGGAGCATACGAGTATCTTCCTGCTTCTGTTTTGCGTTTTCCTGCTCCTGATAAATTTATTCCTATGTTAAAATCTGCTGGCTTTGCAACTGTAGAACATACTCCGCTCACATTGGGAATTTGTAGAATGTATGTGGCAAAAAAATAGACGATGATAAAGGCTTGGATAGAAGCAATGAGGCTTAGAACGCTGCCTGTGAGTTTGGCTGGCGTGATAGCAGGGATAGCATGTGCTGTGTTTCTTGGTAAATTTAATGCAGTGCCTGCTGTGTTGTGCGTGCTTTTTGCTATGCTTGCTCAAATTGCTTCCAATTTTGGCAACGAATATTACGATTTCAAAAACGGAGTGGATAAAAAAGGTAGGGAAGGATTTCGCAGGGGAGTAACCGAGGGTGAAATTTCGCCAAAGGCTATGAAAATTGCTACTTTTTTTACACTTGCATTGGCAGGTGTGGTAGGTTGCATGATGCTTTTTTATGGTCCTTGGTGGCTTGTGATTGTGGGCATTGTGATTATGCTGTTTGCACTAGCTTATAGCACTGGTCCTTATCCGCTTTCACATCACGGTTTGGGCGATGTGGCAGTGGTGTTGTTCTTTGGAGTGGTGCCTGTGGTGTTTACTTGTTTTTTGCAAACAGAAAGTTGGGAGGGACTACAATTTGTTTTACCAACTTCTATTTCTATAGGTCTTTTGGCTGCTAATGTGCTGATAGTGAATAATTACCGAGATATGGAAGACGATGCAGCTGTGAATAAACGTACCACGGTAGTGATTTTTGGTAGAAAAACTATGGCGCGTGTTTATTTGTTATCTGGCATAATAGGCATGCTTCTTATGTTGCCTTTGTGGCTTAGTCTGCCTGTTTGGACTCTTGTTACACCTATATTATATATGGTGCTGCATATAAACACTTGGCATAAACTAAAAAATGCTGTGGGTGCACAACTGAATCCCCTTCTAGGTAAAACAGCAATGAATTTGTTGGTATTTGCGGTGCTGTTGCTGATTTGTATCAAAAAAGGCCTTTCGTTTTTATATTTGCAACTTTCATAATAATTTACTAATTTTGCATACACTCTTGAACTCAACAAGGGTTAGGTCTTGACGTCTTGATGAATAATTAGTACAATCTACAATAGTGCGTGTATAATTCTTAATATATAGATTAATTTCTAGTAAGAATTTTCTTTGTATATCCTCTGTACATAATGAAATGATTAATCATTAACATGTATTCCTATATGGAATTAATATGTAGTGTGGAATATTTAATAAAAATAGTATAAAAATGGCAGTAATGAGTGAATATTGCCAAAATTGTACTAGATTTGCAAAAAAATTAAGAATGAACGGATATAAGGAACTCATATTAAAGTTTTCTTGCTTTGGAAATGTTTTTTCAAAAGAAGAATTGTGGGAATTTATTTCTAAACAAAGTGGTATTAGTCGTAATACTTTTAATGTAACACTTGCTAGGATGGTGTCTAAAGGTGAACTAATTAGGCTAGAAAGGGGTAGGTATATGAATTCTAGTAATAAAGTCTCTTTTATACCTATTGTAAAAGAGAATGAAATGAAAATAGCAGAGATACTTAAAAATAAATTTCCGTTAGCTATAATTTGCATCTACAATGGTTTGAGTTTATCTACATTACAACATCATTTGTCTGAAAATAACGTTACTTATGTAGAAGTAGATAGATGTGTAATGGAGAGTGTGTTTAATTCTCTTAAAGATTTAGGTTATAATGTGTGGATAGAACCAGATAGTGATATTATCTATAAATATATAGACTTAAAAGATAATGTTATTATCGTTAAACCTCTTGTAACAGAATCGCCATTACAGAAGATAAATGGAGTATATGCTCCCACTTTGGAGAAATTATTAGTTGATATTAATAAAGATAAAGATTTTTATTATCTTCAAGGTTTAGAAGCAAAACGAATGTATGAAAATGCAAACTCTCTATATAATATTAATCCATCAAGACTGAAAAGATATGCTAAAAGACGAGGATTAAAATTATTAGAGCTATATGATTAACAAAAAATGTTTTACAAAACAGTGGATTGACCAAAAATCCCAAGAATTAAATTATTCTGATAAGAACCTAATTGAAAAGGTTATTCGTGCATTTTCTTTATTGGATATGCTAGTTTCTTCTGGTTGTCCGTTTTGCTTTAAAGGCGGTTCATCTTTGATGCTTATCTTTAATAAGACAACTCATAGATTATCTATTGATATAGATATAATGTGTCCTCCTGGAACGGATATTGAACAATATCTTTTAGAATATGCTAAGAATGGATTTATTAGCTATCAGTTAATAGAACGTAAGCAGGCGGGGAAAGATGTTCCCAAAGAGCATTCGAAATTTTATTATAAGGTGGCATTTAATGAATATGCAAATAAAGAGTCTTTTATATTGCTGGATGTTATATATGAGGTTTGTTATTATCAACAAGTTGAAAGGGTAGTGATTGAGCATGAGTTAATTGAATCTGAAGGGACCCCTCTTTTTGTAAATATTCCTTCAGTTGGGGATATTCTTGGTGATAAACTTACTGCGTTTGCACCAGAAACAACAGGCATTCCGTATTATAAAGGAGGATATTTGACAACTTTAGAAATAATAAAACAGCTTTATGATATAGGTAGATTATTCGATCGGGTAGAAGATTTGCAAGTTACAAAACTATCTTTTGAAAAAATTGCACCAATAGAATTGTCTTATCGAGGTTTGTGTACATCTGATATGTCTCAAATATTTAATGATATTAGAAAAACATCATTGAATATTACAACAAGAGGAATGATTGATAAAGAAAAGTTTGAACTATTGCAGCAAGGAATAAAAAGTATAAAATCTTTTATGTATAAATCTCAATATAGAATAGAACAGGCAATAGTAGATTCGTCTAAAGCAGCTTATTTAGCTACTTGTATAGAATTGAAAGAAGAGCGTTTATCGCACTATGGAGATATGAATCAGATTGTTGATTTAAGTATAGGAAGGTTATTCCCTTCTAAGCTTAATAAATTGAAGTTAAGTAATTCAGAAGCTTTTTATTATTGGTATAAAACAGAAGAGTTGTTAATTAATAAAAATAAAAAATAGGAATGGTGTATTATCTTAATACCCGCATCAAAAAAGGCTCTCAAAACTGAGAGCCTTTCGTTTTATAAGAGGGGCGGGAATTATTTGTTAAGTGCTTCAGCAACACCTACGGCAACTGCTACAGTAGCACCTACCATTGGGTTGTTACCCATACCTAGGAAGCCCATCATTTCTACGTGTGCAGGAACT
>JAXJWL010000161.1:0-14537 GCA_036308065.1 Paludibacteraceae bacterium | reverse complement strand
GTTTGTAGGAGTGAAAGTAACTTTTACAGTTTGTGAGCCTTCATCACAAGGGTCTTTCGCTTCATATTCCACCTTATAATGTCCCAATGCATCTTCTACCACTACACGCATACCATTCTCGTATGTTACATCAGACGCTAAAACTGCATGAACATAATCTATGTCAAATGTTTTAGATATAGAAACATTTGGTTCTACTTCTCCAAAATTCAATTCTGCAGTCTTTGTTTCTAATTTTCTATCCTATATATACTTTCAGATTCTTCACACCACGCCAACATCCACCATTAAAAAGACCTGTGTAAAATCTAATCGCCACTGTATTGTATGGGATTTCAGCACTGAATTTCTTATAACTCTCTTTTATCTCTGCAGCACGGGCATTCCAACCTGATTCCTTAAATTCATTTTCTCCCTCTAATTTAACCAAAAGCATCATGTCTTTACCAAGAAGACTAACAGAAGCAGGGAATACAGCATCTTCCATTCTAGCTTCAAATTCTACTCTCTTTGTATAAGCTAAAGATTCTGAATTACCTGTTTTTAAATCATACGTAATATTCTCTTCGGTACTAGCCATAAACCATTTCTCATCAGGATTCTCATATACTATACAGTCTTGTATTGGTGCATCAGTCTTTAATGTCTTTGCTGTAACAATGTTAGATGAATTCAATGGAGCAACACCATCAAATAAAGCATACAATGTGAAACGATAAGGGGTATTCGTTTGTAATCCTTTAAAATTAAATGATGTTAAATTTCCATCAACAATATATGAAGTTCCTGTTGAGTTCTCTATTACACGATATGCAGTAGCTCCATTTACTTTTGTCCAACCTAAACTCACAGATGTATATGACTCTTTTAATACTTCTAGTTTAGTGTTAATCTTTTTTGAACACTCGCCACTTATGTTTATTGAACTACCATTTGATAGTTTAATAACATTGGTGTATGGTCCTACTTTTTTAGGATCAAATGTGATTGCAAGAGTGGTTGTGTCTTTAGCACAAGTTTCTGCTAAAATTTCTGAACTAAGTGAGAAAGGAGTATCAGAATTTTCAAATGTAGCAGTTACATTTTCAAGATTGTAAGAATACGATACATTTCTTTCTACCTTTTCGGCATCTGCACCTAATTCTACAACAGGAAACTTGATGTCTTCAGTATCTATTGTAAAGCTACGTTCGTAAGTACCATTTATTTCAATTGTAGTACCATTACTAAATATAATCTTATTGGTATAATCCTTGCAGTTTGTTGGATTGTATGAAATGGTTAGAGGTACTTTTCCATATGAACAACCTGCACTAGCGATGTTCACAGAAGAAATAGAAGTACCTGTTGGAACTCCAAGTGAAATAACACCATCTTGCTTCTCTAAACTTGCAGATAAATTGCTTGTTAATGCAGAGTACTCTATATCGATAGTACGTGTACCTGCTCCGTTTACAAAGTTGATAGGAGCGGTAGGGATTATAGTGTAATCAGGAGTGTAAGTAAGATAGACATTTTTTATATGTCTATTATACAAACTTGGACTAGGATTTCTAAAACGAACTTTTTTCGCAGTAAGAGAGATACTATTAGTATAAGTCTTCCAACTATTTGATTCCTCCTCCCTGATTTCCTTCCAACCAGAAGTCTCTGTGTATTCTTCCAATCTCCAACTACCAGCATCCCAACCACTACCATCTGCCTCAAATGTAATACTACTTACAGAGCGTCCATTGAAGTCATATTCTTTTGTATCACCTAAGGATAATGTTAATTTACCCTCTTGTAAATTTTCAGACTTACAATCAGCAGCAAATACATTACTTGCAAAGAAAAGTAGACTAACTAACGCAAAGAAAAGTTTTTTCATGGTTTATGGTTTAGGTTTTATTTTCGAAATAGTTTAGGTCTGGTTTAAGAGAGTGCAAAATTAATACATTTTATGTTATAAAACACAAAAAGGGGCGAAATTTCGCCCCTATATAAGCACTTTTCGTCCCAAAAGTGCGTTTTGTTACAATAATGTTACAAATTAGTATTCGTAATCTACACAAACTCTTGCTTCAACAACTTTTTTGATATAAACTGCCGCAGCTTGATGAACTGGGTGAACTTGATAAGCATTCAAATCTTCTACAGAATTGAAGGTGCAATTTAGAATCACATCATAGTTACTTTCAGGTGTTTCTGGGTGATTTACACCTACTTCTATATCTACAAGTGTAGGCGCAACACCTTTAAGCGCTTCCAAACTTTCTTTAATAATAACTGCATTTTCTGCTTTTGTTTTTCCTTCGGCTTCTGCCTGAAGTTTCCACATTACTATATGTCTTATCATAACCATATGTTTTAATAAATATTTTTCTTATGGAACAAATTTACACATTATATTTATTTTTTTCATATATTTGCGAAGTATTAAACCTTTTATTTTATGTTAAATTTAGGAACTGTATTAACCCCTGTGGGTAAAAAAGCTCTTTTATTGGGCTCTGGAGAACTTGGTAAAGAAGTAGCTATCGAACTTCAACGTTTTGGAGTGGAAGTGGTGGCAGTGGATAAATATCCTAATGCTCCTGCTATGCAAATTGCACATAGAAATTATGTGATTTCTATGCTAGATTCTGACGCTCTAAGAAATATTATAGAAACTGAGAAACCAGACTATATTATTCCTGAAGTAGAAGCAATTGCAACTCCTACATTGGTAGAACTAGAAAAAAAGGGTTACAATGTTATCCCTACTGCAAACGCAGCATTCCTTACTATGAACCGTGAAGGAATTAGAACACTTGCAGCAGAGAAACTAGGTTTGCCTACTTCAAGATACAAATTTGCTGAAACTCGTGAAGAGTTTGACGCAGCTATCAAAGAAATTGGTATCCCTTGCGTGGTAAAACCTATTATGAGTTCTTCTGGTCACGGTCAAAGTACTGTGAAGTCTGAAGCAGACATCGACAATGCTTGGAAAGAAGCTCAAGAAGGTGGTCGTGCAGGTGCAGGTCGCGTGATTGTGGAAGGTTTTGTGAAATTTGACTACGAAATCACTCTTCTTACTGTGCGTCACTCTGGCGGTACATTATTCCTTAACCCAATTGGTCACCACCAAGTAGATGGCGACTATCGTGAGTCTTGGCAACCACAAGCTATGAGCGAAGTTGCTCTAGCACAAGCACAAGATATTGCTAAAAAAATTACTGATGCTCTAGGTGGTTATGGTATCTTTGGTGTAGAACTATTTGTTTGTGGTGATGAAGTAATCTTCAGTGAAGTTTCTCCTCGTCCACACGACACCGGTATGGTAACAATGATTTCTCAAGACCTTTCTGAATTTGCTCTTCACGCTCGCGCTATTCTTGGTCTTCCTATTCCTTCAATCAGATTCTTTGGTCCTTCAGCTTCTAAAGCAGTGGTAGTAGAAGGTACTTCTAAAGAAATTGTATTTAGTGGACTAGAAGATATTTTAAGTGAAGAAAATGTTCAAATCCGCATCTTCGGTAAACCAGAGATTAAAGGTCACCGCCGTCTAGGTGTGATTCTTGCTACCGACGACTCTGTAGAGGGTGCTCTAGAAAAAGTTGAGAGAGCATATTCAAAACTAAAAGTTGAAGTATTATAGTCGGCGCCTAAAAATCCCTCCTTAAAAATAACTCTTAATAATAAAAAATGGCGATTTCATCGGTGAAATCGCCTATTTTTTTGTTATTTTTTTCTGCCTCGTTTTGTTGTTTTCGCAGGAGTCTCTTCTATTATCTTCACACAATCTTCATAGGTCAATGCCTCTGGTGTGCAATCTTTAGGAAGTTTGTAGTTTGTTTTATCTTTGCATAGATAAATACCATAACGTCCATTTAGAAGTTGCATTGAAGGGTCTTCTGCAAAAGTTTTCACCACTTTGTTGGCTTCTGCCTCTTGTTTTGCTTTCAGAAGTTCTTCTGCTTCTTCAAGTGTTACAGATAGTGGGTCAAATGTTTTTGGAAGCGAACAGAATGAGCCATTGTATGCAATGTATGGACCAAATCTACCTACTGCCACTTTCACTTCTTTGCCATCAAGGTTGCCTAGCACGCGAGGAAGTTTAAATAGTTCTAGCGCTTCTTCCAATGTGATTGTTTCCAAAGATTGTTCTGCCTTAAGTGAAGCAAAGGTTGGTTTGCCGTTGTCTGTGGCATCACCCATTTGAGCAACCACACCAAAACGTCCAATTTTCACATACACAGGTTTTCCTGTTTTAGGGTCGTTACCTAAAAGACGTTCGCCTGCTTTGCGTTCTGTCTTTTTGCTAGAAGATTCTTCTATAGTTTTATGGAAATCTTGATAGAAGTTGTCTATGGTAGATTCCCATTTTTCTTCACCTTCTGCAATTTTATCTAAATCTTTTTCTACTTGTGCAGTAAAGTTGTAGTCGATAATGCTTTGGAAGTTGTCCACTAGATAATCATTTACCACCACACCTATATCTGTAGGGAAAAGTTTTGATTTTTCTGTGCCATAAACTTCCTCGTTCACTTGTTCGGTAATAATACCATTTTCCAAAACAAGAGAATCGTAATTTCTCTTAACACCCTCTCTATCAGTTTTTTCTACATATTCTCTATTTTGAATAGTACTAATAGTTGGAGCGTAGGTAGAAGGACGACCAATGCCCAATTCTTCCATTTTACGCACTAGCGAAGCCTCGGTATATCGAGCAGGACGTTGAGTGAAACGTTCTGTACAATCTATCTTTTTATATTCTAGTTTTTCGCCAGATTTTAGTGCTGGAAGCATATTTAGTGAAGAATCTTCTTCTTCGTCGTCTTTAGATTCCATATAAACTTTTAGGAAACCATCAAACACCAATACTTCGCCTGTAGCAACAAAAGTTTCGCTAGAGTTGTCTAATTCTATAGTAATGGTGGTCTTTTCTAGTTCCGCATCTGCCATTTGAGAAGCAATAGTGCGTTTCCAGATAAGTTCGTATAGATATTTTTCTTGTTTTGTGCCTTCTATTGTGGCATCTGCCAAGTTTGTAGGACGAATTGCTTCGTGAGCCTCTTGTGCACCTTTTGCCTTGGTAGCATATTGTCTTACCTTGCTATAGTTTTCACCTGCAAATGAAACAATAGCAAATTTTGCAGCGTTAAGTGCAAGAGTAGAAAGGTTTACAGAGTCTGTACGCATGTAGGTGATTTTACCACTTTCGTATAGCTTTTGTGCTATCATCATGGTTTGAGACACTGAGTAACCAAGTTTACGAGCAGCCTCTTGTTGAAGTGTAGAGGTGGTAAACGGAGGTGCAGGTGTGCGTTTTGCAGGTTTGGTTACCACATCTGAAATAGTAAATGTGGCATCCTTACATTTTTCTAAGAATGCTTGTGCTTCTTTCTTAGTTGCAAAACGTTTTGAAAGTTCTGCCTTAAGTTCTACCCCATTTGCATCGGTAAATAGGGCTACTATTTTGTAGTTTGATTCTGCCTTGAAATTTTGGATTTCACGTTCTCTCTCTACAATTAGTCTCACAGCCACAGATTGAACACGACCCGCAGAAAGCGATGGTTTTATCTTTTTCCAAAGAATTGGAGAAAGTTCAAAACCCACAATGCGGTCCAACACACGGCGTGCTTGTTGAGCATTGACAAGGTCGATATCAATGTTTCTAGGATTTTTAAGCGCATTTAAAATAGCATCTTTTGTAATCTCGTGAAACACGATACGCTTGGTTTCTTTAATATCAAGTCCTAACACCTCTGCCAAGTGCCATGCTATAGCTTCCCCCTCGCGGTCTTCATCGGAAGCCAACCAAACCATATCAGATTCTTTTACTTTCTTTTTAAGTTCGGTTACAAGTTTCTTTTTGTCTGCTGGAACTTCGTATATAGGAGCATAGTTTTTGTTGAAGTCTATACTTATGTCTTTAGTCTTAAGGTCGCGTATGTGACCAAAACTAGACATCACTGTATAATCCTTTCCCAAGAATTTTCCTATCGTTTTTGCCTTTGAAGGAGATTCGACTATTACTAGGTTTTTACTCATAATTGTGAAGTAATCGATGGTTAGACAATACAAATTTGGTGCAAAAGTAATAAATTTTTGATAAGAAGTGAAAATTTTATATATAATATGTGTAAAAATACACAAATGTAGCCCATAAGGTTAAAAAAATTCTTATTTTTGTACTTTATTTCTAGCAAAACATATAAAATTCAATATTAATATGAGCGGATTAAGATTTAGGGTAGTCAGCGAAGCTTTCAATAAAAAAGCATTGCAAGTTAATCCACCCACAGAGAACATTTCTGAGTATTATGGCAGATATGTTTTTGGCAGAAAAGAAATGGCCAAATTCCTATCTAATGATTGCATGCAAGCACTTATTAAAGCTATAGACCTAGGTGAAACACTAGATCGTGAAATAGCAGACGAAGTGGCAGAAGGCATGAAACAATGGGCTATGACACATGGCGCCACTCACTATACTCACTGGTTCCAGCCTCTTACAGAAGGTACTGCTGAAAAACACGACTCTTTTATAGAGTATGCTACTGTGCCTGGTGGAGAAGTAATAGAAAAATTCTCTGGCAAACTTCTTGCTCAACAGGAACCTGATGCCTCTAGTTTCCCTAACGGTGGCATTAGAAACACTTTTGAAGCTCGTGGATACACCGCTTGGGACCCTGCGTCTCCTGCATTTATTGTAGATGACACTCTTTGCATCCCTACTGTTTTCGTGGCTTATACAGGTGAGGCTTTAGACTATAAAACTCCTCTTCTTAAGGCTATTAACGCAGTGGACAAGGCTGCTACTGCTGTTTGTCACTACTTCGACCCAACAGTGAAAAAAGTAGTTTCATATCTTGGTTGGGAACAAGAATATTTCCTTGTAGATGAAGGACTTTACGCTGCACGTCCAGACCTTTTGCTTACTGGTCGCACACTTATTGGTCACGAATCTGCAAAAAACCAACAACTTGAAGACCACTATTTTGGTGCAATTCCTGCCCGCGTGCAAGCTTTTATGAAAGAGCTTGAGTTTGAGGCTTATAAATACGGTATTCCTTGCAAAACACGTCACAACGAGGTGGCTCCAAACCAATTTGAGCTTGCTCCTATTTTTGGAGAAATGAACTTGGCAAACGACCAAAACCTACTTGTGATGTCTATAATGAACCGCATCGCTCGCAAACATGGTTTTAGAGTGCTTCTTCACGAAAAACCATTTGCTGGCATCAATGGTTCTGGCAAACACAACAACTGGTCTCTTGGTACCAACACTGGTGTAGGATTGTTTACTCCGGGTAAAACTCCAGAGGAAAACCTTCAATTTATCACCTTCTTGGTGAACGCTTTAATGGCTGTTTACAAAAACAACGCCCTACTTAAAGCGTCTATTATGACAGCTCAAAATGCTCACCGACTTGGTGCTGGCGAGGCTCCTCCTACTATTATTTCTGCTTTCTTGGGTTCAAACCTAACAGATGTGCTTAACCAACTTGAAGAAAGCACTAGCGAGGAAGCAATTGTGATGGATAGCAAGAAGAAAATGAAACTTGGAGTGGCACATATTCCAGAGGTATTACTAGACAATACCGACCGCAACCGTACTTCTCCATTTGCATTCACTGGCAACAGATTTGAGTTCCGTGCAGTAGGTTCGTCTGCAAACTGTGCTTCTGCTCTTATAGTTCTAAATACTATCATGGCAGACCAACTAAATGAGTTTAAAGCACTTGTAGATGAAAAAATTGCTAGTGGCAAACCTACAAACAAGGCTATTTTCGAAGTACTTAAGGCATATATCAAGGAATCTAAATCTATTCGTTTCGATGGCAACGGTTATAGCGACGAATGGAGAAAAGAAGCGGCTGAACGTGGCTTAGACTGCGAAACTAGCGTGCCAAAAATCTACGACGCATACACAAAAGAGGCTAGCATAGAGATGTTTAACAGAACAGGAGTATTCTCAGAAAAAGAACTTGAGGCAAGAAATGAAGTAAAATGGGAAACTTACACCAAAAAACTTCAAATTGAGGCTCGCGTGCTTGGCGATTTGTGTTTGAACCACATTATTCCTGTGGCAACTCAATATCAATCTCTGCTTCTAGACAATGTTTACAAAACAAAACAAATCTATAGCGCTGAAAAAGCAGAAGAGCTTTGCGCTCACAATATGGAACTTATAGAAAAACTTTCTAAACATATTTCTATCATTAAATCAAATGTAGATGCTATGGTAGAGGCTAGAAAACTAGCAAATAAGATAGAAAGTGAAAGAGAAAAAGCCATTGCTTATAGCGAAACTGTGCTTCCATACTTTAGCCCTATTCGTGCTAACGCAGACGAACTAGAACTTATTGTGGACGACGAGCTTTGGCCTCTTCCAAAATATCGTGAAATGCTTTTCATTAGATAAGATATGAATAAACTGCTTCGTAATATTGTTGTCATTGGTATGCTTATTATTGAAGCAGTTTTTTGTTGTGCCGTGGCGCAAACAAAGGTAAGTTTCGCCTACGACACCGACTTCCTACTCTACTTCGACAATAGAGAATACGACCGCACTCCTGGGCAAAGGAGTCAAACTATATTTGGTGTGAGACTTGCTCCTGAGATTGGTGTGCAAATAGCCGATTCTACCGAGTCTAAACATAGACTTATGGCGGGTGTGTCGTACAATCAACCTCTTGGTGCTAGTTGGGGAAAAATCACGGTGAAACCGACCATTTATTATCGTATCGAGACCAAAGGATTTGATATAAACCTAGGTTTTGTACCATATAGATACCTAAAAGAAAATCTTCCTGAATACTTGCTTTCTGATAGTATAAACTACTACAATGCCAACCTACAAGGTGCACTTTTCCAATATGAAAGTGAGATGGGTTTTGCTTCGCTTATGGCAGATTGGCGCGGTATGTATAGCGAAGAAACTAGAGAGGCTTTTAGGGTAATAATTGGTGGTCAATATAGATACAAATGGCTTCAAGCAGGTGGATATGCTATGCTAAATCACTTGGCAAACAGCACTCAAACCAACTGCGTGTACGACGACATTATGATAAACCCATACGTGGGCGTAAACTTGGGCGAGATTGTTGCTCCACTCGATTCTTTCAATATTAGATTGGGATATATTGGAGGTTTTCAAAGGGAAAGAGCCACAGACACAGCACTTTTCACACATGCATTCAACGCAGAACTTTTCCTTAGATGGAGATTTTTGGGCTTTAAACAATCTTTTTACTACGGCGATAGCCTTTACCCTCTATACGAAAAACAACAAGCCACTCTAAACATGGGCGACCCTTGGTACAAGAGCAAACTTTATAGCCGAACAGACTTTTTTATCTACCTATATAATAACAGATTTGTAAACTGTTATTTCTCATTCAACCTACATGTGAACGAAACAGGCAATGTAAACTGTCAACAACAAATCATTGCTCAGTTCAATTTAGGCAAGGTATTTAGTAAAAAAGGCTCTCCAAAATTGAAGAGCCTGCTAGGTAAATAGTTATTTTTTCTTAGATTTTTTTCTTGCCGAACCAATCTAAAATCACTTGTTTGTCTTTGTTTAGTTGAGAAGCTAGTTTTGCAGCTGTTTCAAACTTTTGTTCACCTCTCATATATTGTTTGAAGTTTACTTTAATCTTCTTTTTATAAATGTCGTCGTTGAAATCGAAGATATTCACCTCTATGCTTTTAGACTCAGACATTGTTACAAAAGTAGGACGAGCACCTATATACAACATTGCTTTCATAGGTTTGTCGTAGCCCTCAACTTCCACTGTTACAGCATAAACGCCTGCAGATGGTAGAAGTTTTCTCACGTCGTTTACTGCCACATTTGCTGTAGGGAAACCAATTGTTTTTCCTACTTTAAAACCAGGGATTACAGTGCCTTCTATGAAATAATCGTAGCCCAAAGCCTCTTTTGCACCTGCTATATTGCCTGCTTGGATTTCGCGTCTTACATAAGAAGAACTCACTACAGTATCTTTTATTTTGAAGACTTCTTCTCTTTCCACAACAATACCTTTTTCCTCTCCGTATTGTTTGTATTGTTCAAAACCATTGGTTCTATCGCAACCAAAGTGGTGGTCGTGACCTATTAATAGATACTTAGTGTTTAGTTTTTCTATTAGATAGTCGTCCATAAATTGTCTGAACGATTTGCCAGAAATCTCTTTACTAAATGGAAGTACTATACAATAATCTACTCCCTGCGCCTCCAACAATTTGTATCTTTCTTCGTTTAAAGTAATAAGTTTTGGCACATAGTTGGCATTTAATGCTTCTCTTGGGTGAATAGAGAATGTTACAACTACAGATTCTAAACCACGTTCCTTTGCTTGAGAAACCAATCTGCCCAATAATGCAGCATGACCTTTGTGTACACCGTCGAAATAACCTATAGAAACAGCAGAGCCGTTAAAATTAATTTCTTGTAAATTTTCTAGTATCTTCATTTGTTTATTTAAAAATTATTCTTACCTTTGCATCCGATTCAATTGTCGGGCTCATAGCTCAGTCGGTTAGAGCATCGGACTCATAACCCGCAGGTCCCTGGTTCAAGTCCAGGTGGGCCCACCTAAAGAAGTTGACCATTTGGTCAGCTTCTTTTTTTATGTTTTTTTCCGGGGAGTTGAATAAAAAGATGTAATTCAAGGCTTGCGAAGTCTGAGAAACCGGAGTTTACTAAACGTAAATGAGGATTTCGAAGACAAGCGTAACGCAGAAGTACACTTTTTATTCAGCTCCTTTTTGTCCGCACAAAGATATACAATATTTTCTTATTTCGCCCAAATCATCCTAGGTTTTTTAGATATATCTTTCTTAATTTCTATTTCTGAAAATCCTAAATCTAATAGCATATCACACGTTTGAGAAGAAAGTAGCGGATTTATCTCAAAATATACCGCCGCAGAACACTTAAACGCAAACTCTGCCACTGCTCTATAATACACCAAAGGGTCTTCTTCTGGGGTAAAGAGCGCCATGTGAGGTTCAAAGGTGAGCACGTCTGCTGGCATATCCACTTTTTCAGATGGCATTATGTATGGAGGGTTGCTCACAACTAAGTCAAAGTCGTGTGGAAGTTCGTCTAGTTGAGTGAGCATATCCGCTTGCTTAAAATTTACAAAAAGTGCGGTTTCATCGGCATTTTTTGATGCTACCTGTAGTGCTCCTGCACTCTTATCCACTGCCCAAACCTCAGCCTCTGGATATTGCTTTTTTAGTGCTAGCGCAATGCAACCACTTCCTGTGCCCACGTCTAAAATCTTACCCACATTTTTCTCACTTTTGGCAATCCATTCTATAAGTTCGGAGGTTTCTTGACGTGGTATCAAAACATTTTCATCTACATTTAGTTTCAATCCACAAAACTCTGTATAGCCAAGTACATACTGAAATGGTTCGCCTGCACTGAGTCTATCTAAGTCGTTTTGTAGCAACTGTTTTTGCTGTTCTGTGCAGACTATATCTTCTAAAAAATACAACTTTTGAATAGGAATATCACAATGTTTTGATGCTAATTCTCTAAACATCAGAGAAATTTCGTGCGCTGTATATTTAGAATTTAATGCGTTTTTATATAAAATTAAGCAAGTTTTCATAGTTCAAAGGTAATAAAAAATTTATATCTTTGCAGTATTAGGCTGTTTTAGATTGATATTATGACAGAATCGGATAAAATTTTATATATGCGTCGTTGCCTTACCTTGGCAAAAAAAGGTTTAGGCAGAGTATCTCCAAACCCAATGGTGGGTTGTGTGATAGTAAAAAATGGTAAGATTATTGGTGAAGGTTACCACAAAAAATATGGCGAAGCACACGCAGAAGTGAATGCTATAGAGAGTGTAAAAGACAAAGAACTTCTTAAAGGTAGTACACTTTTTGTAAACCTTGAACCATGCTCACACTATGGCAAAACACCTCCATGTGCAGAAAGAATTATAAAAGAAGGCATCGGAGAGGTGATTATTTGCAATGTTGACCCAAACCCACTAGTTTCTGGCAGGGGCATAAATATGCTACGCGAGGCTGGCATACAAGTAGAATGTGGTCTTTTGCAAAATGAAGGCAACGAACTAAATGCTCGTTTTTTCACCTTTCACAACAAAAAAAGACCATACGTGATTCTAAAATGGGCTCAAACTTCAGATGGTTTTATCGATGCCAACTACTCTATGCCTATTAGAATTTCCAACGATGTGTCTAAAGCGTGTGTACACAAACTAAGAGCAGAGGAAGATGCAATTCTTGTGGGTAAAAACACCGCTTTGAAAGACGACCCAAAACTTGGTTGCAGAAGATACCATGGTATTTCTCCACTGAGAATTGCTATAGATAGAAATCTTGAAATCCCTACTTACTACAATTTCTACGACAATGCCCAACCTACTGCCATAATAAATGCGCTTGTAGATGATAGCATCAGGGTGAAAATGGATTTCGACGAAAATCTTATTCCACAAATTTTGGATTGGCTTTACGAGAAAAATATTCAGTCACTTATAGTAGAGGGTGGTAAATGTACGCTCGAAAGATTTTTAGAAAGTGGACTTTTCGATGCCATTCAGGTGGAAATTGGCGATATGCCATGCCACGACGGCGTACCTGCACCAACCTTCTCTACAGAAGGAATGACTTGTGAAGTAGAAAAATTCTCTGGTTGCACATTTTTACATTACAAAAAAACTAAATGCCAGAACATCTTTATCAGTTTATAAACAACGTTATTTTCTCGGCATATTTATTCCTGATTATAACCTCTATTATCACTGTGCTCACAGATGGTAAAAGAAATCCTGTGCGTACTATTTCGTGGATTTTGGTTATATCACTACTTCCATACGTTGGTATTTTCTTCTATATTTTGTTTGGGCGAAGCTATCACCGACAAAGAAGAATTTCCAATAGAATTAAGAAAAGAATTAAAAATAGATCTAAAAAACAATCCATTCACCAAGTGGAACTGAGCAAATATCCTATAGTGGAAAAGAATATTAAACTTGTCACACTTATAGGTAAAACTTCTGAACTAGGGGTGTATGGCAACAACGAAATAGACATTTTTACAGAAGGAGAGAAACTCTTGGCACGAATGCTTGAAGACATTTCTAAAGCAAAAGACCACATTCATGCAGAGTATTTCATTATAGAGACAGACGATACAGGCAACACATTCAAGGAAGCTCTTATTAAAAAAGCACAAGAAGGTGTAGATGTGAGGGTGATTTACGACGATCTTGGTAGTTGGAAACTAAAACGTTCCACCATTAGAGATATGAAAAGGGCTGGCATCAAGATGCAGTCTTTCTTTAAAATACGTTTCCCATACTTTACAAGTAAAATAAACTACCGCAACCACAGAAAAATACTGGTTATAGACGGCACAATTGGGTATTTAGGTGGGTTTAATATTGCAGACAGATACACCAAAGGCCTAGAATGGGGTGTTTGGAGAGACACTCACCTAAGGATTGAAGGCGATGCGGTTTCTGGCATTCAACATACCTTTATTTACGATTGGTTGTACATTACCAAAAGACTGCACACAAACAAGAGATTTTTCCCTCAAAGCACAGTTACCACTCCTACAGCTGTGCAAATCGGCATTAGTGGACCTGATATGCATTGGGAAAGCATTATGCAGGCGTATTGTTTGGCTATTAGCAACGCTAAAAAATACATTTACATACAAACTCCATACTTCCTACCAAACGAAAGCATAATGAACGCCATTGAGTCTGCAGCGCTTTCTGGGGTGGAAGTGAAGCTTATGATTCCTTATAGAAGCGACGAGAAGATTTCGTATGAAGCATGTATGTCGTACATGGGAAGCATACTAAAAGCTGGGGTGGAAGTGTATCAGTATACCAAAGGTTTTATACACTCAAAAACACTAGTAATTGACGATGAAATCGCCATTATTGGTTCTGCCAACATAGACTTAAGGAGCTTTGAGCAAAACTTTGAGGTGAGTGCATTTATCTACGATGAAAAGCATAGCAAACACCTAAAAGAACTATTTCTCAGCGACATGAAAGTGAGTAAAAAACTTTCATATTTCAAATGGTCAAATAGACCAAGATACCGCAAAATAATACAAGCATTGGCACGTTTATTAAGTCCTATTTTATGATAAAGAGAATATTTTTAGTGGGTTACATGGGTTCTGGGAAAACTACCATTGGTAGCGAACTTGCAGAAAAACTAGGATTTAAGTTTATAGATACCGACATCTACATAGAGGAGAAGTATCAGAAAACTATAAATGAGATATTTGCTAGCCTTGGCGAGCAAAAGTTTAGAGAAATGGAGACTGAGACTCTGAGCGAGATTTCAGACCTTGAAAATGTGGTGATTGCTACAGGTGGCGGTGCTCCTTGTTTCAACAACAACATGGCACTTATGAAGGAGAAAGGCACTGTGATTTTCCTAAATCCAAGCATCAATGAACTCACCTACCGCCTAAACCTTGTGAAAGCAACTAGACCGCTTATCAAGGACAAGTCTGATGCAGAAATGCGCGGTTTCATCGAGAAAATGTT